>NZ_VNHY01000003.1 GCF_008124865.1 Fodinibius salinus
CCAACCGGTAGCCATGGAAGAAGGGCTGCGGTTTGCGATTCGCGAAGGCGGCCGCACAGTTGGGGCCGGCGTTGTAACTGAAATTATAGATTAAACTTCTAAGATAGTATCGCCTTGTAGCGATAATCTAATGATTGTTGGGAGGAGTAGGCTGGAAATTTGGTCTGTTCTTCTCGCATCTTTGGGTGTAGCTTCCCGACTGGTTCGGGAGTAGGGCAGTGAAAAGAAATAGCAGCTGGATTTCTTGCTGATCTGGAAACTGCACAAGTTAATTTACGGGTGTAGCTCAATTGGCAGAGCAGTGGTCTCCAAAACCGAAGGTTGTGGGTTCGAGTCCTTCCACCCGTGCAAGTATTGAACCGAATTGTAATTCATGGATAAGATTAAGGAATACATACAGGACATACGCAAAGAGATGAAAAAAGTCTCTTGGCCGGATCAGCAAGAATTGATCGATTATACGATTGTTGTTGTTGTATTTACGGTTTTATTGTCCGCATTCATTTTTGTGATAGATCAAGTTTATAGCACGGTATTAGAGGCCATATATCAATGACAAAAGAGGAACAACATAAATGGTATGTCGTTCGTGTGTTTTCCAGCCACGAAAAGAAAGTAAAGCGATATCTGGATCGTGAGATTGAGATGCAAGGACTGGAAGATAAGATCATTGAAGTTTTGATCCCCACTGAAACAGTCGTTGAAATACGATCGGGGAAAAAGAAAACACGCGAAAAGAATTTTTTCCCAGGCTATATTTTGTTGAAGACAATTTATGATGAAGAAGTCAATAATCTTATCCAGGGGGCTCCTTCAACGATTGGTTTTTTGAAAACTGGAAAGAAACAGCATGCTCCCAAGCCATTGCGTAAAGCTGAGGTTGATCGTATTCTCGGCCGGGTAGAAGGTGATGATGACGCTATGGAGCAGGGAGGTAAGATTGAAATCCCGTACGATGAGGGAGATGTTGTTGAAGTTATTGACGGACCTTTTAAAGATTTTGACGGAACCGTACAAGAAGTAAACGCAGATAAATTAAAATTACGAGTTCTGGTAAGTATTTTCGGTCGAAAGACCCCGGTTGAAGTTGGTGTGAACCAGGTAGAACCTGCAACTTGACCACTATTATATAATCACTTGATGCAAAAGTGAGCTATTACGCGGCAAATAAACATAAGTACAATTACTAATTAAAATGGCAAAAGAAGTAGATCAAGTACTTAAGCTCCAGATTCGGGGCGGACAGGCAAACCCTGCCCCACCCGTTGGACCTGCTTTAGGGCAGGCTGGAATAAATATTATGGAGTTTTGTAAGGCTTTTAATGCTAAGACCCAAGAAGATGCCGGTACTATTATTCCGGTTGAAATCACGGTTTATCAGGATAAGTCTTTCGATTTCATAACTAAGACTCCGCCTGCTGCAGTACTGCTAAAACAAGCTGCTGGCATTGATACAGGTTCCGGAGAACCCAACCGTACCAAGGTTGGCGACGTTACCTGGACCCAGTGCAAGGAGATAGCAGAACAGAAAATGCAGGATCTTAACGCTTTTGAGGTAGAGAACGCTGCTGAGATGATTGCAGGAACTGCCCGAAGTATGGGGCTGCGTGTACAAAGAGATAAATAGAAGGTAAATTAATTTATGTCACAACGAGGAAAAAAGTACCAAGAGGCCGCAAAGCTCATCGATCCTGAGTTGGAATATACTCTGGAAGAAGCTTGTGATCTTGTGGAGAAAACCTCTACGGCTAGCTTTGATGAATCCGTTGACCTGGATTTGCGTTTGGGAGTAGATCCCCGACATGCCGACCAAATGGTGCGCGGTTCTGTTACCTTGCCACATGGCACAGGTAAAGAAGTGCGTGTATTAGCACTGGTCAGTGAAGCAAAGCAAGAAGAAGCCGAAGAGGCAGGAGCAGATCATGTGGGCCTTGACGAGTATATCGAGAAAATTGAAGATGGATGGACAGACGTTGATGTAGTTATTGCCACTCCGGATGTAATGGGACAAATTGGTAAGCTCGGACGCATTTTGGGTCCGCGCGGACTTATGCCCAATCCTAAAAGTGGTACAGTTACAAACGACGTTGCTGATGCAATTGATGAAGCGAAATCTGGTAAGATTGATTTTCGTGTAGATGACTACGGAATTCTGCACGCATCAATCGGACGTATAAGTTTTGATCCCAGAGAGCTTCGTGAGAATGCAATGGAATTTTTCAAAACGGTCATGCGACTCCGACCCGCTTCCGCTAAAGGATTATATATACGAAGCGCGTTTATGAGTTCAACAATGGGCCCGAGTATTCCATTAAGTCGTTCATCGATCATGTCTGCATAACGATAAAATTATAGAACCATATAATGGCAACATTAGCAGAAAAGAAGGAAACTGTTGAACAAATTACAGAAGACCTAAATAGTTCCGGTGCTGTTTATATCACCAACTATGCGGGTATGTCTGTAAAAGAAGTCAACAATATGCGTGGTGAATTCTTTGAAGGCAATATTAAATACAAGGTGTATAAAAATACCCTAGTAAAACGAGCCATGGACGAAGTAGGCGGATATGAGGATTTATATCCCCATCTGGCCAACCAAAATGGCTTTGCCTTTGTAGAAGAAGAGCTTGCTGCACCTGCGAAAGTGATTAAAAAACTATTTGAAGAAACAGAAAAGCCCAAGTTCAAAGCTGCTGTCATCGACGGTGATTATTACGGTGAAGATGAGCTTGAAACTTTGGCCGCAATGAAATCCAAGAGCGAAGTTATTGGAGATATTGCAGGTCTATTACTTGGTCCTGTTTCTAATGTGGTTAATGCAGTTCAAGCTCCCGGTAGAAATATTGCCGGAGCTCTTGAAACCATCGCTGAAGAAGGCGACGAATAATTAAATCAACAACACAACGAATTTTCAATTCAAAGATCAATCGGAGAATAAACAAATGGCTGACGTTAAAGAAATAGCTGAAGAACTAGTCAATTTAACTGTAAAAGAAGCAAACGAACTTGCTGATTTTCTTGAAGAAGAATACGGTATCGAACCCGCAACAGGTGGCGCAGTAGTTGCTGCTGGTGGCGGAGAAGGCGGTGACGAGGAAGAACAAACAGAATTTGATGTTGTTCTGAATGGTCCCGGCGACAAAAAGATTGCCGTTATTAAGGAAGTTCGTGGAATCACCGGCCTTGGCCTCAAAGAGGCTAAAGAATTGGTGGATAATGCACCTAATCCTATTAAAGAAGGTGTTGCAAAAGAAGAAGCCGAAGATCTCAAGTCTCAGCTTGAGGATGCCGGTGCAGAGGTTGAGCTTAAGTAATTTAAGCCTCCTAACATATATTTTGCCTTAGCCAATATCGTATTTGACGGTATTGGCTATTGGCGTCTATTTGCATGCTAGTAATACACTTATTATAAAGTGTAACCGAAGCGGCAAATTCGGCTCATCAACATCAACTTAATTTTAATGGAGAGGTTCTTTTGAGTAAACAGAGTAAAATGAAAAAAATTCCTTTCACCGACCGCTTATCTTTTGCAAGTACTGAACATGTATTGGACTATCCAGATTTTCTGGGCGTTCAGCTTGATTCATTTGAGCAGTTTACCCAGCTGGATGTAGCTCCTGAAGATCGTAAAAATCAGGGACTGCAAAAGATTTTTAACGATAATTTTCCTATTCAGGATTCGCGGGAAACCCATATCCTGGAATTCATGCATTATAGCGTAGATACGCCTAAATATAGCATGAAGGAATGCCAAGAGCGTGGACTCTCGTATGCCGTACCGCTCAAAGCAAAAATTCGGTTGTCGGCTGTTGATGATGACGATGAAACAACCGAAACTATTGAACAGGAAGTATTTTTGGGCGATCTCCCGTGGATGACATCCAAGGGTAGTTTTATCATTAATGGTTCAGAACGCGTAATTGTAAGTCAGCTGCATCGTTCGCCCGGTGCTTTCTTTGGAACCAATGAACACCCCAACGGGACGCAGCTTTACAATGCCCGTGTAATTCCGTTTAAAGGTTCTTGGATTGAGTTTTCTACAGATATCCGTGATGTGCTGTGGGCATATATTGATCGTAAAAAGAAGGTTCCATTTACAACTCTTCTCAGAGCATTGGGATATTCCACAGATGAGGAGTTGTTTAATCTGTTTGGCCAATCCGAAGTTGTTGAAATTGAAAGCAAGAAACAGTTTAAGAAAGAGCTGGTTGGTGAACGATTAGCGGTCGATATTGTAACTGAGCAGGTGGAAGAAGTAGTTGATGAAGATACCGGCGAAGTAACTGAAGCAACGAGCCGCGAGACACTACTCGAAATTGACCATGAGCTTGAAGAAGATGATTACGGCAAGCTCAAAGAGGCCGACGTAGAAAAGGTACGCATCCAAACCATGGAGCCGGAAGATTCTGAGCGGGATGTGTTTATGAATACTATCCGCAAAGATCCTACACATGACGAAGAGTCGGCACTTGGAGAAATTTACAAGCAAATTCGAACCGGTGAAATGCCGGACGCTGAAACAGCACGACAAGTGCTGGAGCGATTGTTTTTTAGCGACAAGAAATATGATCTCGGCGAAGTGGGTCGATATCGTCTTAACAAGCGGTTGAAGGTTGATGTCGATATGGATATCCGCTACTTGGTTAAGGAGGATATCGTTGCCATTATCGAAGAGGTTATCAGATTAAAGAACATGAAGGCTCAGGTGGATGATATTGATCACTTGAGTAATCGTCGTGTTCGAACTATTGGTGAACAACTGGGTCAACAGTTTTCTATTGGATTGGCTCGGATGTCTCGTACGATCAAAGAACGAATGAACTCGCGTGATGCTGAACAGCTGACACCTCAGGACTTAGTCAATGCGCGTACCATCTCTTCTGTGATTAACACATTCTTTGGTACGAATCAGCTGTCGCAGTTTATGGATCAGACCAATCCTATTGCAACACTTACGCATAAGCGTCGGATGTCTGCACTGGGACCCGGTGGATTAACTCGTGAACGAGCAGGCTTTGAAGTTCGTGATGTTCACTACACGCACTATGGACGTTTATGTCCAATTGAAACGCCAGAAGGTCCTAATATTGGACTAATTACTTCGCTTTGTGTACACGCGAAAGTAAATGACTTTGGATTTATTGAAACACCGTATCGCCAAGTCGAAGACGGGGAGGTATCTGATGATATTGAATATCTTTCTGCCGAGCAGGAAGATGAAACGGTCATTGCACAGGCAAATGCTCCGTTGGATAAAAGTGGTGCGTTTAAGAATGATAACGTTTTCTCTCGTTTCCGAGACGGAAATTACCAGATGGCTTCTCCTGATGAGGTTGGATATATGGATGTCTCTACCAATCAGATTGCATCAGTTGCAGCAGCACTTATTCCGTTTATGGAACATAATGATGCCAACCGTGCGCTTATGGGAGCAAACATGCAGCGTCAGGCAGTACCACTGCTTCGTCCCGAAGCGCCCGTTGTTGGAACAGGTCTCGAGCACCGTGCGGCTAAAGATTCCCGCGCTATTATCACTGCCGAAGAAGATGGGGAAGTGGTCTATGTAAGTGCCGAGGAAATTCATGTGAAGTATGATCGCTCCGAAATGGAGCAGAATTGCTATTTTGATGATGGCATCCGCAAGTTCAATCTTTCCAAGTTTGAGCGAACAAATCAGGATACGACCATCAACCAGACACCTATTGTAGAAGTAGGTGACGAGGTTAAAAAAGGTCAAACACTGGCTGATGGGTGTGCAACCGATCAGGGAGAACTTGCCTTGGGACGTAATCTACTTGTTGGTTTTGTTCCGTGGAGAGGATATAACTTTGAGGATGCAATTGTAGTAAGTGAACGCATTGTTCAGGATGATATTTACACCTCTATCCATATTGAAGAATTTGAACAAGAAGTTCGGGATACCAAGCGCGGTGAAGAAGAATTGACGCGTGAAATTCCGAATGTGAGTGAAGATTCTACAAAAGATCTTGATGAACAAGGTATTATCCGAACTGGTGCGAAGATTAATCCCGGTGATATATTGGTCGGTAAAATTACCCCAAAAGGTGAAACCGATCCCACGCCGGAAGAAAAACTCCTGCGAGCTATTTTTGGAGATAAGGCTGGAGATGTGAAAGATGCTTCGCTTAAAGTTCCACCTGGGGTATCAGGTACAGTTATTGATACCAAACTCTTTAGCCGCAAGCGTGATGAGCAGATCTCCCGAAAAGAGGAGAAGAAACAGGTTGAGCTTGAAAATGAACGTCATGCCGAGAAGGTTGAAGAGCTCAACGAAGAAATGGTGGATAACCTTTATACTCTGCTCAGAGATAAAACGTCGCCTGGTGTGTATGACTTTAGCGGTGTTGAGCTTATTCCGAAAGGACAAAAATATCGCAAGTCCGATTTTCAAGAATTGGATCCCGTTAATATTAATGAAAATATTGACTGGGCTACCGATGATGAACTGGTAGAACATGTACGACTGCTCTTTGAAAACTATCGAAAGTTACGCCGAGAAATTGATACTGAGGCTAAGCGCCGTAAGTATCAGATTCAGGTAGGAGACGATCTACCGCCGGGCATTATCCAGAAAGCAAAAGTTTATGTTGCCAAAAAGCGCAAGCTTCAGGTAGGTGACAAACTTTCCGGACGGCACGGTAATAAAGGTGTGATTGCAAAAGTTGTACCCGTTGAAGATATGCCGTATATGGAAGACGGTACTCCCGTTGATATTTGTTTGAACCCACTGGGTGTACCTTCACGAATGAACCTTGGTCAAATTTATGAGACCATTCTCGGTTGGGCAGCCAAAGAATTGGGTGTTAAGTTTGCATCCCCAATATTTGATGGCGCATCCGAAGAGCAGGTAAAAGACAAGATGGAAGAAGCCGGATTGCCCAGAGATGGACGTGTAACATTGTATGACGGCCGAACCGGCCAACCGATGGATCAGAAATCTACGGTTGGGTATATTTACATGCTTAAGCTTAACCACCTGATTGAAGACAAGATGCATGCACGATCTATTGGTCCTTATTCGCTTATTACCCAGCAGCCGCTGGGCGGTAAGGCTCAATTTGGCGGACAGCGTCTCGGTGAGATGGAGGTTTGGGCACTGTATGCGTATGGTGCTTCAAATATCCTTAAAGAGATGCTTACTGTTAAAAGTGATGATGTGAAAGGTCGATCGCGCGTATATGAGGCCATTGTAAAAGGTGAAAATCTGCCCGAAGGAGATGTTCCCGAGTCCTTTAAGGTACTGCTGCGCGAAATGATGGGACTCGGACTCGACATTCACATTGATTAATTTGAATAACAGAATTTATACTGTTAAATAAAGTCAACCCGGAGGTATTTCCTTGCCGACTACTAATACATTAACAGTTTCGAAAGACTTCGATAAAATTGGAATTTCCCTGTCGTCGCCTGAGACTATTCTCTCGCGATCGCACGGCGAAGTCTTGACTCCCGAAACAATCAACTATCGTACTTTCAAACCCGAAATGGACGGCCTGTTCTGTGAGAAGATTTTTGGGCCGGTAAAAGATTATGAATGCCATTGCGGTAAATATAAACGAATTCGCTATAAGGGTATTATTTGTGACCGTTGTGGCGTTGAAGTAACCAGAAAAGCAGTTCGACGAGAGCGAATGGGTCACATTTCGCTTACCGTACCTGTGGTACATATCTGGTACTTCAAATCGTTGCCCAACAAACTTGCTTATTTGCTGGGGTATTCTTCCAAAAATCTTGAGAAGATTGTTTACTATGAGACCTATGTAGTAATGAATCCGGGAGTAGCCCGCGATCTCGGTTATAAGAAAGGTGACCTGATCTCCGAAGAAGAGTATTACGACATTCAGGAGCAGTTGCCTGAAGATCAGTGGGAGATGGAAGATGATAACAAAGAGAAGTTCCGTGCTAAAGAAGGAGCTGAAGCTATCTATGAGCTGCTTGAAACGCAGGATCTGGATGAGCTGGCGTACCGCTTGCGGTATGAAGCACGGAATGAGACTTCTCAGATGCGGAAAAAGAAGAAGCTGAAGCGTCTGCAGGTTATCGAATCATTTCGGGCAGCAAATCAGCATACCGAAAATCGTCCCGAGTGGATGATACAAAGTGTAATTCCGGTGATACCTCCGGAGCTTCGTCCGCTTGTACCTCTGGAAGGTGGTCGATTTGCAACTTCTGATCTTAATGACTTATATCGACGGGTTATCATCCGAAATAACCGATTGAAACGTCTGGTTGATATTAAGGCGCCGGACGTAATCCTGCGCAATGAAAAACGGATGTTGCAGGAAGCGGTAGATTCGCTGTATGATAACTCCAGAAAATCGAATGCGGTACGCAACAACAATCGACCTCTTAAGTCTCTAAGCGATATGCTTAAAGGGAAGAGCGGTCGATTCCGACAGAACTTGCTTGGTAAACGTGTAGATTATTCCGGCCGTTCTGTAATTGTTGTCGGTCCTGATCTGAAGATGCATCAATGTGGTCTGCCGAAAGAAATGGCGGTTGAGCTTTATAAGCCATTTATCATCCGACGATTGATTGAGCGCGGATATGTGAAGACTGTAAAATCGGCAAAGAAAGTAGTAGATCGCCGAGACAAAGTGGTTTGGGAAGTGCTGGAAAATGTTATTGAAGGGCATCCCATTCTGTTAAATCGTGCACCGACATTGCACAGGCTCGGTATTCAGGCTTACCAACCGGTACTTATTGAAGAGAAAGCTGTGCAGCTTCACCCGCTGTCATGTACGGCATTTAATGCTGACTTTGACGGTGACCAGATGGCTGTACACTTACCATTGAGTCATGATGCCATTCTTGAAGCATCAGTATTGATGTTGGGCTCGCACAATATTTTAAGTCCTGCCAACGGTGGACCTATTGCCGTTCCTTCGCAGGACATGGTTCTGGGTATTTACTACCTAACCAAGATGGCCAATGATCAGCGTGGCGAAGGTAAAACGTTCGCTAATCTCGATGAGGTTCTTATTGCCTATGATCGAGATCGCTTGGATCTACATGCCAAAATTAATATTCGCATTCCGGTTACTGATGAAGATGGGAATGAAGGATATGAAATTGTGAAATCAACGACGGGACGTGTAATCTTTAACAAGATTCTACCCGAAGGTATAGAGTATGTCAATAGAACCTTAGGTAAAAAAGAGCTGCGTTCACTTATTGGTGATATTCATTATGAAGTGGGTACTGCTCGTACTGCCGAATTTCTTGATGAGATGAAGCGTCTTGGTTTTAATCAGGCAACGACTGGTGGATTATCGTTCAGTCTCGAAGACATTGTAATTCCTGATGAGAAAAAAGAGCTCATCCAAAATGCTCAGGATGAGGTTAGTGAAATTACTGACCGTTATGAGATGGGTTTCATTACCGACAACGAGCGGTACAACCAGGTTATTGACAAGTGGACAAGCACTACTAACCGCGTGTCAGAGTCGTTGTTTGAATCATTAACGGAAGACAGAGAAGGATTTAATCCGGTATTTATGATGGCCGATTCCGGAGCTCGTGGTTCTAAAGAGCAGATTCGTCAGCTCGGTGGAATGCGTGGACTGATGGCTAAGCCTCAGAAAAGTTCTATGCAGGAAGGTAATGAGGTTATCGAAAATCCTATTTTGTCATCATTCCGGGAAGGCCTAACAGTACTTGAATACTTTATTTCTACGCACGGTGCACGAAAAGGTCTGGCTGATACCGCACTTAAAACTGCTGATGCCGGTTACTTAACACGTCGCCTTGTGGATGTATCGCAAGATATCATCATCAACGAAAAAGATTGTGGAACGCTGCGCGGTATTAAGATGAAAGCGCTCAAGGATAACGAAGATGTTATTGAGAGCCTTGAAGATCGAATTCTTGGCCGCGTTTCGCTGCATGATATTTATGATCCTATTGACGATGAGCTTCTCTGTGAAGCAAATCAGATGATTGATGAGCAAGTAGCGAAAAGTATAGCTGAAACCTCTATCGAAGAGGTAGAGATTCGATCGGTACTGACTTGCGAAAGTGAACAAGGGGTATGCTCTAAATGTTACGGTCGGGATCTTTCACGGGGAACAATGGTTCAGGTTGGTGAAGCCGTGGGTGTTATTGCGGCCCAATCAATTGGTGAACCCGGTACACAGCTGACGCTACGAACTTTCCACGTAGGTGGTACAGCTTCACGAATGGAGTCAGAGTCGCAGCATAAGGCAAAATTCGAAGGTACGGCTGAGTTCGAAAACATCCGCGTTGTCGAATATGATGACGGTGAAGAGATTCATGATGTTGTATTGAGCCGAGCTGGTGAAGTCAAGATTGTTGATGAAGAAGGTAAAGTACTTACAACCTACAATATTCCCTATGGTTCAGAGCTGCTTATTGAAGAGGGGGATGAACTCCTCGAAGATATGCCGATCTGTACATGGGATCCGTATAATGCAAATATTTATGCGGAAATTGATGGGACTATTGAGTACAAGGATATCATGGAAGATATCACCTTCTCTGAAGAAACTGACACACAAACCGGTCACCGTGAGAAGGTAGTAATTGACTCCAAAGATCGTTCGCTGGTACCTACTTTAATGGTTAAAGGCAGTGATGATCGCGTTCGTGAAAAGACGCTACCCGTTGACACTCACATTGTGGTGGATGACGGTGAGGATGTTTCTGCCGGGCAGGTGCTGGCCAAGATTCCACGTACTACCGGACAGTCAAAGGATATTACAGCCGGTCTGCCGCGTGTAACTGAGCTATTTGAGGCTCGTTCACCGAATGATCCTGCTGCAGTATCAGAAATTGACGGTATCGTCAGTATGGGTGGTCGCAAGCGCGGTAAGCAGGAAGTTATTGTTGAAAGTAAAGACGGTAAAACAGAAAAAACGTACCTCATATCACTTTCCAAGCACATCCTTGTGCAGGAAAATGATTATGTGGAAGCGGGTGAACAACTTTCTGACGGAACTATCCCGGCTGAAGAGATTCTGAATATTCTCGGTCCATATGCGGTACAATCATATCTCGTGAATGAAATTCAGGAGGTTTATCGACTGCAGGGTGTGAAAATTAATGATAAGCACATCGAGACTATCGTTCGTACGATGATGCAGAAGGTAGAAGTGACTCATTCCGGAGATACGATGTATCTTGAAGGAGATAAAGTAGATCGATTTGAGCTTAATAATAAGAATGATGAGCTTATCGGTAAGTACGTTGTCACTGAAACTGGTGGTAGCGATCTCAAGCAAGGTAGTATTCTGGATCGCCGAGAAGTTCGGGAGATCAATAACGAGCTTATCAGAGAAGGTGAAGAAGAGATTGAAACGCGTGAAGCTGAGCCGGCTATTTCGAAGCCGATACTGCTTGGTATTACACGTGCGGCTCTCTCTACTGAAAGCTGGTTGTCTGCTGCTTCATTCCAGGAGACCACAAAGGTTCTTACTCAGGCTTCTATTGAAGCCAAGAAGGATCTATTGAAAGGTCTTAAAGAAAATGTGATTGTCGGTCATAAAGTACCTGCGGGTACCGGACTGCGAAAATACGATGATCTGATTGTTGGCAAGAAAGAAGAACTGGATGAGGACGAGCAGGAAGTAGCCAAAGTGTTTAACGAGCTCAGCGGAGCTGGAGAACCCAATGGTGAAGGTGAAGAAGAGGAAGTCTCTGCAACAGAAGCAGATGTTGAGGAGGATGAATCCTGATCGTCTGATATTCTGATTGGTAACTATAAAAAAGGCACTCGGCTTAAAGTCGAGTGCCTTTTTTTCTTTTAGTATATTCTAATAGCTTTAGGGGGATAAATAAAAAAGGAGATCTGAAAAGATCTCCTTTTAACTAATTAAAAATGTATAACTAGATTATTAGGCAGTTCCCTCGGTATCATCAGCGCCATCGGTTTTTGTATCTTCAATATTGTTCAACAGGTCTTCGGCCTCGTTAATCAAATTTTCTGCACGATCACGTGCATCTTCTACTACCAAATTGCCTTGTTTTTTGGCTTCAGAAATAGCTTCCTTTTCATCCGACAGCTTATCAATCAAATGGCTAAGTTCATCCATATAATTGCTAAGACGGTATGAAAGTACGTCACGGGTGTTACTGCCCTTGTCTGGAGCATATAATAATGCAATAGCTGATCCGACAACAGCTCCGGAAATTAAGCCTAAAGTAAAATCTTTTGACTTACTCATAATTGTTTAACGCCTCCTGCAGTCTTGTAATTGATTGGTTAATTTTAATCAAAGTCTGTATAAATATAACGATTAAACTGTGAATTTAATATGTGATTTATTCAAATAATTTAAAGCTATATTTAGTTTTTCAAAGTCTTCAGATGGTCTTTGATTGCTTTCCTTCGTTTTTTACTGATACCCATGATGAAAACTGGTAAAATATAGAGTGTCAAAATAGAGCCGAAGAAAAGACCGCCAATAACAGCTCGTGCCAGAGGCGCCCAAATTTCAGCACCTGTACCTATGCTTAGTGACAATGGAATCATTGAACAGATAGTGGTAAGAGCAGTAAGCAGAATGGGACGCAATCTCCGTTTACACGCCTCAATAACGTTGTTAAACAGCGAATCGGAGTGCTCATTATGTTTGGTGTATAAGTGCATATAGTCCACCAATACAATACCATTATTTACAATAATACCCACCAGCATGAACATGCCGATATAAGCAGTAGCACTTAACGGAGTCTGTAAAATCCATAGGCCGGCGAGTGCACCAAAGAATGCCAGGGGAATAGAAAACCAGATGATGAACGGATCCCGAAAGTTTTCAAATAGCGAAGCCATAATCATATACGTTAACAAAACGGCAAATAAAAGAGTCCAGAGGACTTCGTTGGACCCTTCCTGGGAGTCGCTCGTACCCCCTGTAAATTCATACCGATAACCTTCCGGCAGAACAATCTGTTCTTTGATGATATCAGTAATCTTTTGACGGTATTCAAAAGCATTGCCGTCCACTTCTACACTGACGTCTAGAATGGTTTCACCGTCACGCCGGTTAATAGAATTTACGCCCTTTGCACTTTCGAACCTACCCAAAGCAGTGACAGGTACGCGCTGAGAGTCGGTCTTAATAAGTTCAAGATCAAAAAGTTGTTCGCGATTTGTAAGAGATTTTTTAGATGTCCGGACTTCTATGGGAACTTCTTTACCCTGCTGACGTAGAAAACCAACACGTGTACCTTGTACCTGAGATTTAAGAGAGCGGGCAACTTCGTTTAATGAGCTACCCATACGACTTATGCGTTGTCTGTTGACTTGGTAATGTAGCTCGGGCGTGGGTTCAGTCCAACCATTATCTACTGAAATAACCTTAGAATCTTTGAGTAGGGTCTGTCTGATTTTATCAGAAATAGCCTGTAATACCTCAATATCAGGTCCTACTAAGCTTAGCGTTATGCCGCTGCCGAATGAACGACCTCCGCCTTGACCGCGAATATTTACTTCTACGCCCGGTGATGATAGTTCTTGGCGTAGCTGGGCAGAAAACTTATTGGTAGAGATATTTCGCTTTTCGAGATCAACAAGGTTAACGGTAATTTCTCCTTCATTGGTACGTTGGTTAAAACCACTTTGGCCAATTTGGGTGATAACCGTTTTGACAGGTTCCTTATTTTTTATTTCTTCGCTAAAGTCGCGCATCACTTGTGCTGTTTTAACCAGTTTAGTTCCCGTGGGCAATTCAATACTGATAGACACCCGACCGGAATCAGACTGGGGAAAAAAGTTTGAGTCCAGGTTCTGGAAAAGCGTGTATGAGCCTCCCAGAATTAGCATGACGAAGACAACGGCAGTCCATTTGTGAAACATCACCCAGCGAAGTGTATCTTCGTACCAATTTTCTAACTTTTGTAGTGCCCCGGATGACGAACTTTTTCCCTGGAACTTATTTTCATTCAGGAATAGCAGTACCATGACTGGCACTAAAATGATAGAAGCAATAAATGAGATGCCTACAGAAATACTTATAGTGAGAGCAAACTGGGAGAAAAACTGTCCCTGAATTCCAGACAATCCAATAATTGGAATAAATACACCCAGCGTGGTAAGAGTGGCCCCGAGGAGTGCTCCGATGACCTCATTTGTTCCTTCAAGAGCAGCTTCCATTTTGGGTAGTCCTTCTTCAAGCTTGCGGGCAATACTTTCGGATACCACAATAGCATTGTCAACAAGAAGGCCAATTGCCAGTGCGAGGGCAGTGATAGTAAGAATATTAAGTGTAAGTCCTGCCGCGTACATGGCAGCAAAACTAGCCGTGACTGATACAGGAATACTGGAGGCTACAACTAGAGAGATCCGCCATCCGCCGAGAAAGATAAGTAAAACTATGATTACAACGACAAGAGCCGCGAGGGCAGATTGGGTAAGATTAGAAATAGAATTTTCTACATTGTCACCATCATTTGTCAAAACTTCTAGGCTTACCCCATCAGGTAAATTAGTGTTAATGTTATTAAGTTGTTCTACGACCGCAGAGGTTACATCCAGTGTGTTGGCATCGGACTTTTTTTGGACTCCTATGGATACACTGTTCTTACCGTTAATTTCGACAAGAGTGTTAATTTCGGCAAAACTATCTTCTACTTCAGCTACGTCTTTCATTCGAATGGGAACGCCATTTTCACTCTTTTTAATAATCGTTTGGCTTATTTCATCCACATCTTGGTACATCGATTGTGCACGTACACTGTAGCTGTTTTTGCCAGTACGGATATCACCCACTGGAACTTGTACATTGTTAGAACGTAATACTGATTCAATATCGGAGGGCACCAAGTTGTGCTGTGCTAATGACATCGGATCGACATTGATGAATATCTTCCGTTCTAGACCACCGCGGGTATCGGCTGATGCTACGCCCGGCAGTCGTTCAATGCGTGGTTCAATAAAATCAATGCCAAGTTGCCGCAGTTTATCAAGCCCCTGATTTTCAGCTTTAAGGCTAAGACGCATGATGGGGAACTGTTCAGGATCAAACTGGAAAATAATGGGCTCTGAGGCTTCTTCAGGCAGATTGTTACGAATACGGGACATTTCTTCACGCACTTTTAATTCAGTACGACGGATATCCGTCCCTTCCTGTAACCGAAGTATAATAAAAGCACTTCCTTTGCTGATGTTGCTTTCCAGCTCGTCAATTCCCTCAATGGAAGACACCGCTCCTTCAATAGGTTCTACCACCAAATTTTGCATGTCCTTGGGAGCCACATTGCCATAAGTGGTTTGTACGGCAAGGATGGGGATATTAAAGGATGGGTACAGTGTAATCTTAAGATTGGAAAGCGAGAAAATCCCGAATCCTATGACTACCAGTGTAACCATAATGACACTGATAGGTCTGTTTAAAATACGTTCGGCTATTGAAAACTTTTTCATAGCTGTGTTCAATTAACCTTCTGGTTGTGCAATTGGATCTTGTTTGTGAACCGCATCGAAGCCGAAGTTCTCGACCATAGCATTAATTAGTTTATATAGGCAAGGTACCACAAATAACATCAGCAGTGTTGACATGGTGAGTCCACCGATAACGGTACGTGCCATGGGGCTCCATGTTTCTGATCCCGAGCCGAGTTCAAGTGCCAGCGGTACCATCGATAGGATAGTTGTAAAAGCAGTCATCAAAATAGGGCGCAGCCTGCGCGTAGCTCCTTCTACAATGGCCTCATGCCGTGAATAATTGCGGGCCTGCAGAATCTTTATGTAGTCAATCATTACAATACCGTTATTTACAACAATGCCCGAGAGCAAAATAAGTCCAACCAATGAGGTAACACTGATGGCAGTGCCAGTTCCCCAGAGCATCAGTATAACCCCAGTAAGAGCAAGTGGAATAGTAAGAATGATAATAAATGGTTCAACCAGGCTTTCGAACTGTGATGCCATTACCATATAGGTGAGAATACCGGCAATGATAAATGCGATAAACAAAAAGTTGAATGAATCTTGTTGATCTTCGGCCGAGCCACTGATTTCATATCGATATCCTTCCGGCCAGTTGATCTGTTCCAGCTGCTGTCGTGCCCGGCTGCTGGCTGTTTTCAAGTCAACGCCGGAAAGATCGGCTGATACTTCGGTTACCCGTTCTTGGTTGATGCGCAGAATGTTTGTGGGGCCGCTATATCGTTCAATAGTAGCTAGGCTAGAAAGGGGAACCCAGTTGTCGTTTGGTGTCTGTATCTGTAGGCTCCGAAGAGCTTGGACGCTGGCCTTATCATTTTGTTCGAGCTGTACAAGTACTTCAAATTCAATACCCTGATCCACATAATTAGTTGCTAAATTGCCTTTGACAGCATTACTGATAGCAGTGGCGACATCAGAGGTGGACATTCCCAGCCGCGAGATTCGTTCCCTATCCATGGTTACGCGTAGTTCGGGCCGCCCTTGGTCGGCAGTACTGAAAACATTTACAATACCTTCCAGTTCGCGAAGATCTTTTTTAATACCTTTTGCAAGTTGTTCTTTTACTTGATGTTCATAGCCGTAAAGCTGGACGACAAGGCCACTTTCTCCCTCAGGTCTAAGTGGATCTTGTTGCACCTCTTTTATATTTGTTCCTGCTACGGTCTCCAGCTGGTCTAATAAGGA
Organism: Fodinibius salinus; assembly: GCF_008124865.1. Taxonomy (NCBI): domain Bacteria; kingdom Pseudomonadati; phylum Balneolota; class Balneolia; order Balneolales; family Balneolaceae; genus Fodinibius; species Fodinibius salinus. Next base: position 16,615 of record NZ_VNHY01000003.1, read on the forward strand.
AGATACAATTTGGGATTCGCTGCGCTGCCGCTGATCTTGAGCAATAAGTTCAACTCGTATAGTTCCCTGATAACCGCCAGGGTTATCAGCTCCCTCAATGCCTTCTTTATCTCCAAAATCGGCAACGATCAGTTCGGCCTCTGGTACTTCTTTGTCAACGATAGATTCTACTTGTTTAATGGATCGCCCCAGTTCAAACAGACTTACGCCGGGTTCGCGCTGTATATCCAGAATAAAGGAATTGTCATCCACTGTTGGGAAAAACTCGCCGCCTAAAACATTGAACAGTGGTAAGGTGATAAGAAATAGTACCAGCGCAGATATTACTACTTTACCGCTATTGTTAAGTAATTGGTCAATCCTTTTAGAATAGGCCTTTTCAATACCCACTAGAAAATTATCCAGCGCAGGACCTACTTTATTGCTGAAAAACCAGCCGGCTTTTCGTTTTGCAACCCTAAAAATCCAGTAGATAGGATAGACAATAACGCCGAGAAGAAGCAGAGGGGCAATGCCAATTCGTTTCCAGATGTTGCCCCGGCTCCAGTCCAGCAGTCTCTTTAGGTATATATCTTTTTCTTCTTTTTCTTCTTCAGTATCCAATAAAATAGAGCTCATCATTGGGATGAGTGAGAGGGCAACGAGAGAAGAGACAATAAGGGCAAATGAAATGGTCAGTGCTAGGTCACGGAATAAAAATCCGGCGATGCCGGGTACAAATAGTATGGGAATAAAAACGACCAGAGTAGTGAGCGTAGAAATGACCACTGGCACAGCTACCTCTTGAGCCCCGAAAATAGAGGCTTCCTTGCGGTTGTGTCCCTCTTCTTTAAAGCGAAAAATGTTTTCGAGGACTACTACGGCATCATCTACAACCATACCTACGGCAAGGGTAAGTCCCGACAGCGAAATGATATTGAGGCTCAGGTTGGTCCAGTCCATGATGCTGAAGGTAGATATTATAGATACTGGAATAGAAATAGCAATAATAAGCGCAGAGCGTCCACTATGCAGAAAGGCCAGCAAAATAAGAATCACAAGTATTACCGCCTGCAGGCCGGTCCACAGTAGATTGTTAATAGAGCTTTGAATAAAATTTGCCTTGTTGGTAAGCACATCTACCGAAACATCACCCGGCAGTATATCTTGCATGGTATCAAGCTGTCCGGTTACGCCATTAGCCGTCGTTACCACATTAGCATCGCTTTGCCGATATACATTGACGATAACACCTTCTTTTCCATTTACATGCACGTTGCCAATAGGCTGTGCTATACCGTCTTCAACGGTTGCCACATCATTAAGGCGTACCGGATTACCATCTTGCTGGGCGATAATGGTATTGCGAATTTGATCAACATTCTTGAATTCACCGATAGTACGCAGTGAGTAAATTGTACGCCCCTCTATAAGTTCACCAGCGGGTACCTGGATGTTTTCGGCCTGCAGTTTACTGGCAATGGTGCCAATAGTGAGGCCGTACGTTCGCATCTGTTCGTTACTGATATCAATATTAATCTGCCGTTCATAACCGCCGGCCGTTTCGCTTGAGGCTACGCCTTCTATTCGTTCCAGCTGCTGCTCCAGATCTTGTTTTGCAATGGTACGCAACTCCCGGGGACTCTGAGTATCAGAGGTAAGAGTAAGGACCATGACTGGTTCTTGATTAGGGTCATACGAAAAAACAATAGGCTGCTCGGCATCATCAGGAATGGTTCGGCGTACAAAATCGAGTTCTTTACGAACATCTGATTCTGCCTGGTACAGATTGGTTCCCCAGTTAAATCTCAATTTGATAACTGAAGCTCCCTGTTTTGAAGATGACTGGACTTCGCGCACACCGCTTATGCTGCCCACCTGTTCCTCAATGGGACGTGTAACGAGCGTTTCCATATCGCCCGGGGCTACACCTTCGTAGGTAGTATAAACGGTGATAGTGGGGAAAGAGACATCCGGATAGAGGTTTAACCGCAAATTGGAAAGTCCAAACAACCCAAATCCAATTACGATCAGGCTGGTCATGAAAAATGTAACCGGTCGTTCAACCGCCTTTTTTGCTAAAGCTTTCATAAATAAATAAGTAGTTAGGAGGTTGCGCTTGTATCTTGGGAGACGGAGTCAGCTTGTTGATCTTTCATATCTTGAATCGGGACTTCTTCCTTCGAAGAGGGCTGAAAATTTTCGGGATCAGCAATACGCACCTTTGTGCTGTCTGTAAGGTCAGATTGCCCGGTGATGACAATTTCATCGCCTGCGTTAATGCCACTTGCTATCTCCACACTGTTACCTTGTTGAATACCTAACTCAACCTTACGTTCAAAGGCAATACTATCTCCCTGAACTACAAAAACTGAGTAGCTGCGTTGCAGCTGAATGGAGTTTGATTCGGGTTCGATAAGGGTTTGTACGTTTTCTACGAGAGCAGCTCTGGGAATGACGGGCGTATCATTATGTGTTTCTACATCAATAATTGATTCCACAAGCACACCTTGATAAATGGAGTTACCGCGCTCGGTTAAACTAATTCTTACTTCTCCAAGTCCGGTATTGGCATCCAGACGCGGACTTTTTTGGGTCACGCGCCCCCGCCCGCTGATATCAGATTGGTTGGAAACGCGAAAATTGACCGGCTGACCAATTTCTACTTCTTTCCATTCCTCAAATGGCACATGTACTCGGGCTTGATATCCGATTAGATTAGCTATTTCAAAAGCTGTTTGGCCAGTAGTGGCAACATCGCCCTCTGAGATCTTTCGGCTGAGTACCGTTCCATAAACCGGAGAAGAAATCTTTGTATTATTTAAGTTTTCTCGACTTTCGGTCAAATTAGCTTTCGACGATTCCAGTTGGGCTTTACTATTTTGAAAAGTGGCTTTGGCATTGTCAAATTCTGTAGCGCTTATTAAATCCTTTTTATAAAGTTCTTTTTGCCGTTGAAATTGCAAGCTGTCTCTTACATATGCTGATCGGTTTTGTTCAAGTTGCGACTGGGCCTGCTTGTATTGATCTCGATAGGTAGCATCATAAACTTTAGCCAGCACTTCTCCCTGTTGTACTGTATCACCCAGCTCGGCATGAATTTCGACAACGCGATTTGAAACCTGTGGTGTTACTTGTACAATTTCTTGTGCCCGTATATTTCCGAATGATTTTATTTGTTGAGAGATGTTTTGGGCAGAAACGGTGATAGTTTCTACGCTGGTGGGAGGATCCTCTTGTTTATTTTGCCCCGACCAGTTAGAGCGTGAAGATTCGCCAGAACCGCCGCTGCATGCTTGTAAAACAATAATTAATGACAATACTGAAAGTAAAGATAGATTTTTCACGTTCATAGAGTTTGATGATGAATTTTTAGGCAACAACATACCTACGAATGTCAGAAGTAAATGATTCACTTAATCCAAAGAAAAATTAAACTTAATGATTTTTAACAAGATTAAACGTCGAAGTTAGATTTTAAAAAAGATCATTAAGGTAGTTGGGTTTAAGAAAGGCGAAGAAAATTTCTTATTTTAGATTTGAACAAAAACACAATTCTATACTGCTGAATATGAAATTTTTTATTGATACTGCCGACCTTGATGAAATTCAGGAAGCTCATGATCTGGGTGTTCTGGATGGAGTAACAACAAATCCCAGTTTATGTGCCAAAATTGGTGTGGCGGACTTTGAAGGACACATTGCTAAAATTTGCAATATGGTTGACGGTGATGTTTCTGCCGAAGTTGTTTCCACGGAATATGATGAAATTATGGCTGAAGCCCGTGGCCTTGCTGATATTGCAGATAACGTGGTGGTTAAGGTTCCGCTTATCAAAGAGGGTATCAAGGCTATCCGCAGTCTTTCGGATGAGGGTATTCGTACGAACTGTACGCTCTGTTTTTCTGCCACGCAGGCATTACTGGCTGCCAAAGCAGGTGCTACCTATATTTCTCCGTTCATTGGTCGTCTTGATGACATCTCTGATGACGGTATTCAACTTATCAAAGATGTAGTTACTATCTACGATAATTATGGTTTTGATACAGAGATACTGGCGGCAAGCATTCGTCACCCTATGCATGTTCTTGAATCTGCCCGTCTTGGTGCTGATGTTGCTACAATGCCTCTCAAAGTGATCGATCAGCTGTTGCACCATCCCAAAACTGACAGTGGACTTGAGCGCTTTCTGAACGACTGGGAGACCTTGCAGGGAGAACTCGAGAATAAGTAGAATACCTGTTAAAAGACCATTCAAATTTTGTGATCGTTACTGCGAACGATCACAAAGTGGTCTGGAAAACCAAGATAAATTTATACAGTATCTCAAAATTGGATGTTTGAGATAGCGAGTTTAATAATGGGTTACTGGTAATAATAAATTCTTATTGTTCAATTGTTACCAGTTTATAACTAACTGTATTGGCTAAGGTCGAGGCCATCTCAACCGGTGTTTGACTATTATTCTGCATTGTTAAGTGTAGGAGGTTTTCGAATATTCGTAGCCTGCTCAAACCCATAGGCAATTTCTATGAGCGCAGGTTCACTCCATGCCCTTCCAAAAAAAGAGACGCCTACAGGGAGTCCGTCAATAAACCCCATGGGTACTGTAATATTGGGATAACCGGCATGCGCCGCGGGAGAACTGGAGGAAACCGAGAAGTTGTCGCCGTCCGTCAGATCTGTTTTCCAGGCCGGTGCGCCGGTAGGAGCCATAATAGCATCCAAATTATGTTCATCCATAACCTTGTCGAGCCCTTTTTCTTTTGCATAAGTCATCAGACGTTCAAGAGCTTTCTGGTATTCTTCCGAATTTAAATCCCCCTTTTTATTAGCTTGAATTAACAAGTCATGATCGAAATAATGCATTTCCACCGAGTCAGCTAGTGTCTTTTTGACAAGCTCATCAAAACTATCTATTGGAGCGTCTTTGCCGAGGGAATCGAAATACTTGTTGAGTCCATGTTTAAATTCGTACAATAAGACCTGGAAAGAATCGCCGTTAATATTTTCTTCTGAAATCTGGTCGATTTCAACGATGGTTGCTCCCTGCTCTTTAATAAGACGCTTTGTTTGTTGTATCAGTGTATCTACGCGGTGATGGCTGCCTAGAGGTTTCGTCCAAAACCCAATGCGCTTTCCTTGCAGACCATCTTCATTGAGAAATTGTGTATAGGCTGTATAATGATGATCTCTGCTTGCTTTGGTTTTGTTATCTGCGCTGTCTACCCCTGTCATTGTTCCCAATGCGATGGCTGCATCAGTCACTGTTCGCGCCATAGGTCCGGGAGTATCTTGCGTGTGTGATATCGGAATAATTCCCGAGCGACTCAATAGCCCAACGGTCGGTTTTATGCCAACGATACCATTAGCTGAAGAGGGGCAGGTAATAGAGCCATTTGTTTCTGTTCCCAGAGCAATGACTGAAAGATTAGCCGAAACGGCAGCTCCCGAACCAGAACTGGACCCACAAGGATTGCGGCTGAGATCATACGGATTATGTGTTTGTCCACCGAGACCACTCCACCCGCTGGACGAAAAGCTGCTGTGAAAGTTTGCCCATTCACTGAGATTAGCCTTACCCAGGATAACCGCTCCCGCTTCACGTAGTTTTTTAGTGATGAAGGCATCATCATCTGGTACGGATCCTTCAAGTGCCCGTGCTCCGGCTGTAGTGGGCATATCCTTGGTGTCGATATTGTCCTTTAAAACAACTGGGACACCATGTAGGGGGCCACGAATACTGTCATTGGCTAATTCTTTATCAAGTGCTTTGGCCTTTTTTATGGCATCAGGATTAAGGTAAATCATCGAGTTTAATTTCATCCCGTTTTGATCAATCTTTTCTATGCGATCCAGGTAGGCGTGGGTTACATCCGCAATAGTAAAATCCCCATTGTCATAGCCTTCCTGCAGTTCTTGAATTGTAACTTCTTCAAGCCCAATCTGCTTGTAAGTAGATTTTTGCTGGCAAGATATAAAGCTAATTGATAGTATTGCTATCAGAAAAAGTATGCGTTTCATGATGTATTAATTTTATCCGGAATTACGCTAACAATATACAAGAGCTGAACAATATTTCCATCAGAGAATCAATATTCGGTAGTCGATGTAGGTAAGAGTTTTGATAAACGTTCACCTTTATCATACTGATGTACTTCTTTGGGCTGTACATTTGAGAAAAAGTTATTCCTCACAGATAAGATCTTCAGCAATCTTAGCTGATGACAGTACGCCCGGTAGTCCTGCACCCGGATGGGTGCCTGCTCCCACAAAAAACAGATCATCCACATCTTCTGATTTATTATGGGGGCGAAACCAGGCCGACTGTGTTAGGATCGGTTCAACTGAAAAGGCTGACCCTTTATAACTGTTTAGAGTCTGCTGAAAGTGTAGGGGATCAATATGATGTTCCGTTACAATATGCTCTTCCAGATTGGGTAAGTAGTTTTGTTCCAGAAAATGAATGATAGCATCGCGGTATGGTTTGGCTTTTTCTTTCCAGTCTGTGCCGCTGTCAAGGTGAGGTACTGGTGAGAGTACATAAAATCCTTCGCAGCCTTCGGGAGCCAGTGAGGGATCGGTTTTAGTAGGCATGTGCAAATAAAGAGAAAAATCCTCTGCCAGTTTTTTGTCATGAAAAATGTCAGTCAGTAGTTCCCTGTATCGCTCTCCGAGAATAATATTGTGGTGCTCTAGCTCGGAGTCGAGGTAACGCCGGTCAGTGCCGAAATAAATCACAAAGAGTGACATGCTGTATTTAGTACGTTCAATTTTTCGATTGGTATAGGTTGAACGTTCCTTTTCGGGAATCATATAGCGATAGGTAAAGGCTACATCCGCATTAGATACCACTTGATCGGCTTGGTGTGTGCTTCCGTCTTTCAGCCGAACTCCGGTTGCACAGCCGTTTTGGATCATAATTTCATCGACCTCGGTGTTGTAATGAATAGCACCACCTTGCTCTTTGATAAGTGTGGCCAGTGCATTGACAATGGCGCCCGTGCCGCCCATGGCATAGTGAACCCCCCACTGGCGTTCCAGGTAGTGAATCATGGCATAAATAGAAGTAGTATCAAAAGGATTGCCGCCTACTAGCAAGGGATGAAATGAAAAGACTTTGCGCAGGAAGTCGTTGTCAATATATTGGGCAATATATTTGAATACGGTCTTATGCGATTGCAGTTTGATAAGGTCAGGCACTACCTTAATCATATCCCATAGATTTAAGAAAGGTTGGTCGGCCAGTTCTACAAATCCCTTGTCAAAAATAGCTTTGGTTGACTGTAAGAACTTGGTATAGCCTTCTTTATCGTCGGGATTCCAGCGTTCAATCTCATTGAGTACGAACTCGTGATCACCATTATAGTCGAACTTTTCGCCGTTGCCATTAAAAATCCGGTAATAAGGATTACATGGCACGAGCTCAAAATAGTCTTCCCGATTTTTTTCGGCGGCATTGAAAATTTCATCAAAAAGAAACGGAGCGGTTATTACGGTGGGCCCCCCGTCAAATGTAAAGCCGTCTTGCTCATAGACGTAAGCACGTCCGCCGGGCTTGTCGCGCTTCTCAAAAATTTCAACTTCATGTCCGCGTGAGAGTAGCCGCGAAGCGGTGGCAAGTCCGCCAAAGCCACTGCCAATTACAATTATTTTTTTCTTCATTTATTGGTGAACTGCATTATAGGTAAGTGACTAAACCAAAAAGAAACGGTAATCCATTCCGGGATTTATCAAGAATATCAGTTTTCAATCTGCTTAACGTAGCCCTTATATCCTTTTTGGGCAAGCATACGCTTTTTTTGACGAGCCGTATCTTTGTCTGTGTATCGTCCGTAATACACTCGGTACACTTTTTGGCTGTCTAGGATAATAGTTTCGACGCGTGAACCGCTTATTTTTCGGGAATGGGAAAATGCTTTATCTTTTTTGCGATATGATGCAAGTTGTACTGTATAAGTGGGTGTTTTTAGGTCAGTGACACGTGAATTTTCAAGATCACCTTCCATTAAAATTAAAGAGACACGTGCGGTACCGGCTCCCAACATGTCAATTTCCTGGGCAGCTTTTTTAGAGAGGTCAATAATCCGATTTTTGGCATAAGGCCCACGGTCATTAATTCGAACTGTTACTGACTGACCGTTATCCAAATTCTTGACTTTTATGATACTGTTAAAGGGCAGGGTACGGTGCGCAGCCGTAAGGGCATACATATCATACTTTTCGCCATTGGCAGTAAGCTTGCCGTGAAAATTGGGACCATACCAGCTGGCTTTGCCATCCTCAATTTTTTTGGAAGAGGATGAGGTGGATTTTGTAGTGTTATCTGTATCGGGTGCTCCCATACGTTCAGTGGTACCACAAGACGAAATGAGGAAAGCTAACAAAAGTATAATGAATGAGAGATAGCGCACACTAAATTTGTTTATTGATAATATTCAATTGTAATTACAGAATTTGCTAATACAAATAATTGGTATCTCCTGAGAGCTTACCTATTTTCAGTTTTTATTACTCGATAAACTAATATCTGAATAATGCTCCGGTGGTTCAAAAATAAAAATCCACAACCTCCCTACAGTAATGATCAATGGGTGGATTTGTTGTCTGAGCCGGTGAATGAGCAAGCCGTTGATGAACTTAGCCGTCAGCTTATCCGTGGTCTAAAGCCAGCCTTGCATAAATATGTGGATCGGGAACTGCAGCAGTTTGTGGAAGATGTTGCACAGGACAGTATCCTAAAAGTTTTAAATAATATTGAGACGTTCAGAGGTGAAAGTAAGTTTATGACCTGGGCTATGAAAATAGCCGTGCGCGAAGGACTTACCGAGCTTCGTCGCAAACGCTGGGATAATGTATCGCTGGATGAAATGAAAGCGGGCTACAGCAGTAAAGATCGAGAAGAATTTACTTCTCGATCATTTGCTGGTAATAATCCTTCGCCGGAGACTGATACGGCCCAAAAGATGGTTGTTGAAAAAATTGAGCAAATGATTGAAGAGCTGCTTACCAAACGGCAGCAACGAGTGATAGAGGCACTGCTTATCGAAAATAAACCTAGTTTTTTGGTGGCCAAAGAGATGGATACCAACCGAAATAATCTTTATAAGTTGTTGTATGATGCTCGCAAAAAGCTCAAAAATGAACTGGAAGTTCAGGGTATTGACCCTAAAGAATTATTACAGCAAATTTCAGAATCCTGAGAATTGCAGGAACGCAATGAACTAACATTATGAAACTGACAACGAATATAACAAAAAAAATACTCGGTGCTGTTGCCGCTACAGCTGATGAGGAAATTGCCTGCGGTAAATGTTATGAACAGGTCGAAAAATTTGTAGAGTTGAAGCTTAGCGGTAAATCACCCGAAGAAGCAATGCCGCTTGTCGAGGAACATTTACAGCGGTGCGAAGAATGCCGAGAAGAGTACGAGGTCTTGCTTAATGCTTTACAAGAATTGGAGTGATCACATCAATTTATTTAAAGCGAAAAGAGGAGTTCGATAATATAGACGTTGACGAGGTCACCTAAAAATTGTAGCACACAAACTCTATTAAGTAGCGTAACATTCAGCGCGACATAATTCGCAATAAATACATAATAACCTTTAAACCCTGTTTAACGGCTTCAAATGAAGAGCCGAAGATCGGATTCGAACCGACGACCTACGCTTTACGAGAGCGTCGCTCTACCAATTGAGCTACTTCGGCTTATCAATTTGGGATTCTATCCCTGGCTACACTGGCTTTTGGATAATGCAGATATTTTATTTGAACAAAGATCCAAATATAACCACTCTCCGTTTGGGTTGACAAATTTTTATTAGCCTTCACAGTTTCCGTTCTATATCTTAGGGCAAAAAAATAGCACCGCATGAATGAGTTTATATCAAATTATCCGGTAACATTTTACTTAGTAGCGATAAATGTATTTTTTTCGCTGGCAGCATTGTATTTATATCCTCCTATTATTGAATGGGGATATCTCAAACCGTACCGCACGGTTCGGCAGAAGTCATGGTACGAGCTGTTGACTTCAGGCTTTTTGCATGCCAACATCGGTCATTTGTTTGTTAATATGTTTACGCTCTACTTTTTCGGTCAGGTCATGGAAAGAGTACTGGGCGGCAATTATTTTTTGGGCTTGTATCTTAGCGGATTGATCGCAGCGGGAATTCCGTCGCTTATCAAATTTAAAGATGATCCTAATTATGCAACCTTGGGAGCGTCAGGTGCGGTGGGATCGGTGCTGTTTGCCTTTATTCTGTTGTTCCCGTTGGAGCCTATCTATCTTATGTTAATTCCAATACCCATTCCGGCTATTGTGTTCGCCATTGGATATCTAGGATACAGCATGTATGCCAGTAAGCAGGCGCGCGGAAAAATTAATCACGAAGCCCATGCGGCGGGTGCTGTCTGGGGCATTCTTTACCTGATACTGTTTGTACCAAATACCATCGATCATATTCTTACGGTATTTGGACTGATGTGATGTTTTGTAAAAAGATTTTTTCGATCTTATCGCACTGATTTTATAGAATCAGTACTTATATCACTCCGATGGCGAGAATTAAGCGAGCTTAGATTTATTATTTTAGATTCCCCAATACAAAACAGTATTCGTTGTTTCCTCTTGAGCGAGGTGGCCCAGCATATGAATTGTTGTGCTTGATTAGGGGGTAAACGGTCTCTAAACTTACTCTACCCGTTATTCTTCCGAAAGTCTCGCATAAATTGTATCAGTGTTTCTACACTTTCGCGTGGACAAGCATTATACATACTGGCCCTGATACCACCGACACTGCGGTGTCCCTTAAGTGCCAGAAGATTATGTTCAGCAGCTTCGCCAAGAAATTTTTGCTCCAGCTGTTCGGTGGGCAAGCGAAAAGTAGCGTTCATAAGTGATCGCGAATCTTTATCGACTGCTCCGCGATAAAAATCATCGGCGTCGATTTCATCATATACAAGAGTAGCTTTCTCTTTATTGAATTTCTCGAAGTATGAAAGCCCGCCCTGCTCTTCAATCCATTCCAACACCAGGTTGACCATATACACGTTATAGGTAGGAGGCGTGTTGAAAATCTTTTCAGCATGCGTCTGGTACTGGAGAATTGTAGGCACGTCTTCGGTAATTGCTTGTTCAAGAAAATCTTTGCGTACGATAACAATAGTTACTCCGGCAGGACCTACATTTTTTTGGGCGCCGGCATAAATCAGTCCATATTTCGACACATCTATTGGTTTTGCCAGAAAGTCGGATGAAGCATCGCAAACAAGCGGGACACCATTGGTCTCCGGTTCGTCGGCAAACTGAGTGCCGGCCACAGTATTATTAGAAGTGTAATGTACATAGGCAGGGTCTTCACTGAGATTTAGCTCATCATCGGTGGGGACACTGTCGTATCCCGACTCTCTGCTGCTAAATGGCCGGTGGACATTGCCAAAAATCTTTGCCTCTCTGATGGCTTTTTTTGACCATCGGCCGGTATCAATATAGTCAGCTGTTTGGTCATCGCGCAGAAAATTAAATGGAACCATCATAAATTGTGAGCTGGCACCACCCTGCAGAAACATAATTTCAAAATCGGTGCCGAGGTTTAGCAGATCCCGCAGCCGTGATTTGGCCTGATGGTCAATTTCGGTGTATTCGGCGCTGCGGTGGCTGATTTCCATCACCGATCGTCCCATCTCTTGGTATTCGGTAAATTCACTTTTTGCTTTTTTAAGTACTTCAAGAGGCAATGTTGCAGGTCCGGCGCTAAAGTTATGAACGCGATCCATAATAGTTGTGTGTTGTAGAGTTATTAGAGATTTAAAGAATCAAGTGATTATGTCATTCTGCCCTGATTCCGAATTTTCTGGGTAAACAGAATCTTTCGAACAAATTAAAAAGTGTGTACCAGCAGTCCCGATCGTAGCTTCGGTTCAAACCATGTTGACTTTGGAGGCATCAGTTTGCCAGCATCCGAGACTTCAACAAGTTCAGAAATATCTGTTGGATACATACTGATGGCCATTTCAGCGCTGTTATTGTCAACAAGTTCTTCCAGTTCTCCAGTGCCTCTGATGCCGCCTACAAACGAGATGTTATCATCTCGTCGGGGATCAGTAATATCCAGTAGCGGAGCAAGCAGATGTTCTTGCAGACGGTGCACATCCAGTTGTTCTACACTGTTTGGATTATCTGTTATCGGTAGCTGCATCTTATACCATTGTCCATTTATATAGATACAGATATTACCTTTCTCAGATGGTGTAGGATCATTGACAGATGAAAGATCAAACTTATTGTCCAGTGTTTGATAGAAATTCTCGGGCACGGAATAGATAACTCGGTTGTATGCCATGATGTGCATGTTTGACATCGGAAATATTACGGCCGGGAAAAAATTATAGGCTTCATCACCTGTATGGCTGGCATTTTCTTGTCGTTTCGTTTCTGCTGCCCGCGAAGCTGCTTTACAACGGTGATGACCGTCGGCAATATATAAATTTGAGATATCCTTAAACGTTTTTACAAACTCATCCGTATATGCAGTTTTCCATATTTTGTGGATTACTCCATCCTCAGCCTTAAAATCAAATAAAGGATCTGTTTGGACCACTTCATCAATCAAGCTTTGAACCTGCCGGTTGTCTTTGTACGTAAGCATAACGGGCTCGGCATGGGCTTGCTGGGTAAGGATGTGTTTAGTTCGGTCATCCTCTTTTTTGGGTCGCGTAAGTTCATGTTTAAGGATCACTTCATTATCATAGTCATCCACAGACACGCAAGTAAAAATACCAGTTTGGCGGCGCCCCTTCCTAATCAGCTGATAAATGTAAATGCAGGGTTCGTCATCTTGTGTGAGAGTACCATCGGTAATGAGCTGCCTCAGATTTTCTGCGCCTTGGTCATAAACCTCATCGTGATAGGGATCAGTGTCTTCGGGTAGGTCTATTTCGGGACGCACAACATGTAGAAAGCTTTTGGGATTACCCGCCGCCATTGTGCGTGCTTCTTCAACGCTTACCACGTCATAGGGAACGCAGGCAATTTGCTCTACTTCGTCAGTTTTAGGCCTCCATGCGTTAAAGGGATGTATTACCGCCATGAATCATTTTTTTCGTATAAAATTTCTGTTAACAAGGCTGGACAAGGTACTTGGTTCACGGGAATTTTTAAAGAATTGTAAAGGAAAATTTAGGACTCTTCTATTAATTATTTGTAATAAAGATCTTATTTTATAATGAATTTGAATAAAATTATTTACTATGGATGAAATGAATTTAAACGGCGATAATTTATCAGAAGATGAACAGCAGCAGCTTCTTTTTATGATGCTCGTCCAGCAGCATCAACAGATAGCTATGATGGGGATGGGGAAGATGGAGAACCCGCAAACCGGAGAAACTGAACGCGAGCTTAAATCAGCCAAATTTGCCATTGACACGTTAGTAATGCTGCAAGATTTTACGGAAGGCAATCTGCCGGATAAGCTGGATAATTATCTTAAAGAGACGTTGAATAACTTGCGGATGAATTATGCTGAAGAAAAAGAAAATGACGATTCGGAAGAGGAATAATTTTTTGCAGTATGTCTAAGATCAAACCGATAACAGCAGCAGGAGGAGTTGTTTATCGAGAGGGCTCTCAGAAGATAAAGCCCAATATTCTGGCTATATATCGGCGCGGAAAGTGGGATTTACCCAAGGGCAAACTAGAAGATGGAGAGACAATTAAAGAATGTGCCGTCCGGGAAGTAGCCGAAGAAGTAGGCCTTACTACAACTCCTAATATTGCTACTAAATTGCATGAAACCTATCATGAATATGAGCAGGCTGGTACTTACTTTGGCAAAACAACCCACTGGTTTGCGATGCAGTTAAATGAGGAAGACCAAGGAGGAGAATTTAATGCTCAAGAGGAGGAAGGCATTGAGGAAGTAAAATGGTTTGATTTGGAGAAGGCTAAAATTATGATGGGCTATGCTAACCTCGTTGAAGTACTTGATGCTTTTGATCAGTGGCAGCAGTAAGAATAACCGCATAAAAATAAAAGGGATGCACTGAAAAGTGCATCCCTTCCGTAATTGATAACTATGTTAAACTAGTTTTGTAGTTTAAAGGTGATCGGCAGGCTATATTGTACACGAACCGGCTCACCTCGCTGGCGTCCTGGTTTGAATTCTGCTTGCTTTACCACGCGTAAGGCTTCTTTATCACAACCGCCACCAATGCCTCGAATAACCTTCGGGTCTTCAACATTACCATCTTCTGTAACAACAAATTGAATAGTAACCCTTCCTTCAATGCCGGCTTTTCGTGCCATTTCGGGGTAGTTAATTTGTTTCTGCAAACCTGCAAGACCACCTTTCAGTTCAGGCATATTTTCAACAGCGACGAAGAAATCTTCTTCTTCCTCTTCTTCGGGTGGAGGTGGCATTTCAAGCTTTTCGTCCATGCTCATATCGGCATCCAGATCGATACTCTGATCTTCGACAATTTCGTCATTTGGTACTTCTACAGGTACTTGAGGAGCAGGTGGAGCTGGGGGTTTCTTTTCCTGTTTGGTTTGAACAACTTCTTCCATCTTGGTGACTTCTTGCTCTTCCGTCAAATCCGCATCGGGCTTTTCGGATACAAAGTCAATTTTTGCTGCCAAGACAAATAGAAGCAGGACAACAATCATCCCTCCTTGTAAAAACAAGGTGTAATAGTTTTGAAGATCAGACGATGGTTTTTTTCTATCCGATCGCATAATTACCTCCGCATTAAATTAAGGTATCAAATTTTCTTTGGATAAATGAAACAAATTATTCTGCTTAATATCCACTTTAATAACGAAAAATATATCACAATTATTTTATGAATGAAATACTAATTCTGATGAGCATAGTAGAGATTGAGCTATTTATTGAGCGATTGTAACCGTTCTTTATTGGGCGTATAGTGCAGTACCCAGAGAGCAAGGAGACATCCAAGGATATCAAATGCAAAGTCAAGGGGGTCTGCATGGCGGTTGAGAGGGAGAGAGTATTGTAAAATTTCAATAATCAGACCAAATGCAATGCCTAATCCACCGATAATCCATTTATTAAGTTTAGGGATGGGAAAGTTGCCAATTTGGTTATATAGCCCTAGTGTTAGAGTCCAGCCTCCAAAAAGAGCTAAGTGTCCCAATTTGTCATAGTCCCACATTTTATTGTCTCCCATCACATCGGTAGGTACAAGGGTAAGTCCAAGCATAAGAAGGGTAAGCACCCCGATTGCCAGAGGGAAAAGAAAGCTATTTCGCTCAAGAAATGAATAGATAGAAATTAACCTCATATAAAATCAGTAGGTTCGGGAATCTTGTTGGTATCCTTTTGCAATGAAGATAATTTTTGTTGACCATTGAGCAGAGCAGCTGCGCAACTTTCATCAGCGGCTAAACCAAGGGCGGAGAAGGCACTTACTTTTCCCGCCAGCACATCACCACTTCCGGCACGGGCGAAATAGTTGGTGTTGTAATTTGTTAAATAGCATTTTCTGCTGGGGGTTCCGATTATGCCCGGCATGCCCTTCGATAATATTGTGGTGTTATTTTCTTGGCATAATTTTCGAACGGTATTTAATCGCTGATGACCTTCACCGATTTCATCTTTAATCAGTTTTTGGAGTTCGCCGGGATGAGGGGTTAATATCCAGTTTGCTTGGTCCGTTTTGGGCCACTCTTCTAATTGAGATAGGCACCACAAGCCATCGGCATCAATAATAGTATCAGTTGTAGTTGTTGTGAGTAGTTGCTCTACAAATGATATTGTATCGGTATTTCGCCCCAGACCCGGCCCAAGCAGCATGCTGCTTTCTTTTTCCTGGAGAATGTCTTGTACCTGTTCGGCATGACTTTCTTTAAAATAATAATCTTCCTTTTTACCTACCGGTTTTTTGATAACTGATGGCAGATTGTGTTCAAATACGGATAGCAGCCCCCGTGGACAGATAATAATAATGGCACCAAGTCCTTCGGCCCAGGCACTTCTGGCGGCCATAATGGCAGCACCCGTTAATCCTTCGGAACCGGCCACAATATGCAGTACGCCGGAATCATACTTGTGTTTGCCTGGTGTGTAAGAGGGAAGGGATACCCAATCAGTATCGAGGGCAAATGTCTTGCAGTCTTCTTTATAAGCATTGGGAAAGGGGAGGTCGCAATAGTCAATAGTTCCGGTAACTGCAGGTCCGTCGTTAAGATAAAACCCTTGTTTACGTCCGCCAAAGGAAAAGGTACGTACTGCCTCTATTGCCTTGCCCATCTTTTCTCCGGAATCGGGATGTAATCCGGTAGGGATATCCATAGCTAGTACCGGATGTTGTTGCTGGTTGGCCCAGCCTACGGCTTTAGCATAATCGCCCCGGAGATCACTCGTTAGCCCGGTTCCAAGCATCCCGTCAATGATAAAATTATAGTTATTTGGAGCAGAAAAACCTGACCACTTTTCGTAAATGGTGATGCGGTCTTTCTTATCAAAGGCCCGGAGAAGTTTAAGGTTCTTTTGCGTATCTTTGGAAAGATCATCAGTACCACTTATAAATACTAGCGTCACTCTAGCATCATGCTGCAAAAGATACCGGGCTACGACCAGTGCATCCCCGGCGTTGTTTCCTTTACCGCACAGAAAAACATTGTGTTGAAGCTGCTTATTGTGCTGCAAAATCTTTTTGGCAGCTGACGATCCTGCTATTTCCATCAGCGTAAAACCATCTATGTCCATCTCTTCGGTAGTTCGATGGTCAACTTTTTGGCTCAGCTCAGCATCAAGCAGATAGTGAGAGTAAGGTGCGTCAAGAGTCTCTTTTACCATATATTTATGAATATGATTAGCTCAATAATTGTAAGCAGAATGCCGGCTGTGGTTCCGCCAACCAATTCTGTAAATGAGTGTACGCTTAGATGATAGCGCGCCCACATGATCATAGGTAAAAGTAGTAAAAGGTGGGTTAAGGATAAAATTAATGTGATAGTATGATATTCAGTAATGCTCCAAAGAAACATAAGCCAATAAACAGTACCTGCGACAGCAACTGAAGCCGAATGTACACTTACTTTCCAACGTAGATTTAGAAGGAATGAGATAGCAAGATTTGCCAGTACCACTAGTGACAGAATAAAAATAAAGGTGTGGAGTACAGAAGTTAGTTGATAAATAATCAGTGAAGCGAGAGATGCAGTAGCTATTGAAAAAGCATATAATGCCGTGCGCGTTTTTCGGATAGGCAAGTCCATGGAGTGGATAATGCCACGTCGAAACAAAAAGAATGTGAGTAGAAAGGGTAGAAGGCTATAGCATATAATTGCTATACCGGTAACCTGCAATGTTGTCCATAGGGATTGCTTCAACAGTATACAACTCCCCAAAAGTATGGCGGGCGGCATAAATAGGGGGTTGCCGAGGTCAGAAATCAGACGTGCTAATCCTTCCTCGGCAAATCGATCAAAAATGTTAAGTGTACTGTCTACGGGCGATTGCTCCATAGCCACTGTTTAGTAAGCTTGGGCAAATAATACTTTTTGCTTGGATGGTTTGCCGGTTACCATGCATTCGCCTTGCTCTCCATCTTCCAGCGGAATACATCTGATAGTAGCTTTCGTTTCATCTTTGATTTTTTCTTCGGTTTCTGCAGTACCATCCCAGTGGGCATATACAAAGCCACCTTCCTCTTCGATTATTTCTTTGAACTCATTATAGGAATCTACCGAATGGGTATTTTCGTCAATGCGTTGTTGTGCACTTTTATATAAGTCCTCCTGGATAGTCTCGAGGAGATCAGCAGCGTGCTGTGCAATGCCTTCACGGTCTTCAATATTCTTGTTGCCGGTATCTCGGCGGGCTACTTCCACATTATTGTTTTCTAGGTCACGGGGACCAATCGTCAGCCTAAGTGGAACACCAGCCGCTTCGTGTTCATTAAACTTCCAGCCGACGCTCATGTTTTCACGATGGTCAAGTTTAATACGGATATCCAGCTCATTGAGCTCGTCCATAATTTCGTGGCAGTAATCAAGCACCTCTTCTTTCTGCTCATCATTTTTCCAGATGGGTACAATTACAATTTGATTAGGTGCTAGCTTAGGGGGAATAATGAGTCCTTGGTCATCAGAATGTGTCATAATCAACCCGCCGATAAGTCGCGTAGAAACGCCCCAGCTGGTAGCCCAAACATATTCGTGTTGACCTTCGGAGCTTTGAAATTTTACGTCGAAGGCCTTGGCAAAATTCTGCCCCAGGAAGTGCGATGTACCGGCCTGCAGCGCTTTGTTGTCCTGCAGAAGTGTTTCTATGCAATAAGTATCTACAGCACCAGCAAAGCGTTCGGATTCAGTTTTTACACCCGTTTTAACCGGCATAGCCATATATTCTTCGGCAAAAGTACGATAGACTTCCAGCATTTGCTTGGTTTCATCCACCGCTTCTTCTTTTGTAGCGTGGGCGGTGTGACCTTCCTGCCAGAGAAACTCCATGGTGCGTAGAAACATCCGCGTCCGCATTTCCCAGCGTACGACGTTAGCCCATTGGTTAATCAGGATTGGCAGATCGCGATACGATTGAATCCAGTCCCGGTAGGAATCCCAGATGATGGTTTCGGAAGTCGGACGTACAATTAGCTCTTCGTCCAGCTTCGATTCGGGATCTACTTCAACCCCGTCTTCCGAGCTTTGCAGTCGGTTATGAGTTACGACGGCACACTCTTTGGCAAAGCCTTCAACATGTTGGGCTTCTTTCGATAAAAATGATTTTGGAATAAAAAGCGGAAAATAAGCATTCTCATGGCCGGTGTCTTTAAACATCTGATCCAGCGAATCCTTCATGTTTTCCCAAAGGGCATAGCCGTTGGGACGAATAACCATACAGCCGCGTACTGGAGAATGGTCGGCCAACTTGCCTTCGCGAATTACATCCTGATACCACTGCGAAAAATCTTCGTCTTTACTGGTAATCTTCTTTGCCATGAGAACTGATAAAATTGAAAATGTTAGGTTTTGATTTTATAAGCTGGAAAATAAGGTGATTTAAAGGAGCCTCAAAAAAGTTTATAGACCTCGTCAGGTTCCGATGTATCGGTATTCTTGTCAGCCGGTGATTGAAATTGATAGTGTAGAAGAAAACGATGGCTGATTCTACTTAATATTTTCAAGAAAAAGTTATATATTTGGCAACTCTTGATTTGATTGAAACTGCTTGATAGTCTCAACGGTTCGATCCCTGAATCAAGTCACATAATTTTATGGCGTGGTAGCTCAGTTGGTGAGAGCGTCGGATTCATAACCCGGAGGTCGACGGTTCGATTCCGTCCCACGCTACAAAATCCTGAAGTTTTTCCTTATGGAGCTTTAGGATTTTTTTATTGGTTACTTTTCTTGAAGGTGTGCAGTTATTTGGAATATCAATTCAATAAGCGATTGGTCTGCATAATACTTATTTTCAAGGCTTCTGAAAACAGATCAATTTAATTTAGCAGATATTTACTTTTATGGCGTGGAAACGATCACATCACTGTGCTGAACTGACAACCGAAAACATGGGAGAAGAGGTTATCCTTAATGGATGGGTAGATACCCGCCGCGATCTGGGTGGCGTAATCTTTATAGACTTACGGGACCGGTACGGTATTACGCAAATTGTTTTTAAAGAAACGGATGAAAGTCTCCACAGCAAAGCTGAACAGCTGCGAACCGAATATGTGATTGGTATAAAAGGTACAGTCAAAAAAAGGGGCGAAGAAAATATCAATGATGAGCTGTCTACCGGAGGAATAGAGATAGATGTTAATGATTTAACTATTTACTCTGAGGCCGAAACCACACCTTTTGAAATCAAGGATGATATTGAAACCGGTGAAGATTTGCGTCTGGAATATCGTTATTTAGATTTGCGGCGCAATGAGTTGCAGCAAAATATGATTATGCGTTCGGATTTTTACCAGTCCACGCGCTCATATTTTTATGAGAATGATTTTCTGGAAGTGGAGACGCCAGTACTGATGAAAAGTACGCCAGAGGGTGCACGTGATTATCTGGTGCCCAGTCGCGTAAATCCCGGTCGTTTTTTTGCGTTACCGCAAAGTCCGCAAACCTACAAACAGTTGCTTATGGTTTCGGGTTTTGACCGCTACTTTCAGATCGTAAAGTGTTTTCGGGACGAAGATCTGCGTGCTGATCGTCAGCCGGAGTTTACTCAGATTGATGTCGAAATGTCGTTCGTAGATGAAGAAGATGTAATGGAATCTACCGAAGGGCTGATGCAGAAACTTATGGCTGATACCATTGATGAGCAGGTTAAAGCTCCTTTTGAGCGAATGACCTACGAAGAGGCAATGAGAACGTATGGCACTGACAAGCCGGATACGCGCTTTGGCCTGGAATTTACCGATTTTTCTGATCTCGTCGAAAATTCTGATTTCAATATTTTTGCCAACACCGTGCAAGACGGTGGCGCAGTACTGGGTATTACGGTCCCGGATCAGGGAGATATGGGACGTGGTGCAATTGATCGGCTTACCGAACGCGTGCAGGATGAAACCGGTGCGGCGGGTCTCATTTATATAAAGCTAAATGAAGATGACGGTGTAAAATGTAGCGTTGGCAAATTTCTTGATGATAGTACAGTGGATGCTATGGTGGATCGTGCGGATGCTGACATGGGTGATCTGGTACTCATTTTGGCAGGTGCGAGCCCTGATGTATATAAGCAGATGGGGCAGTTGCGTCTGATGATGGGTAACGAACATGACCTTATTGATGAAGAAGCATATGAATTTTTATGGGTTACCGACTTTCCACTGGTAGAATGGAGTCGGGAAGACCAGCGGTATCATGCACTGCACCATCCGTTTACATCTCCCAAAATGAATCAGCTTGATCTGCTGGATGATGATCCTGCTTCGGTGAATTCACGAGCTTACGATCTGGTGCTTAACGGCTACGAAATTGGCGGCGGGTCTATTCGTATTCACGATCGTGAACTCCAAACCCGGATGTTCGATTTGTTGGGGATTGATGAAGAAGAGGCCGAAAAGCGGTTTGGCTTTCTGTTGGAAGCCTTTAAATACGGAGCCCCACCGCACGGAGGTATTGCACTTGGCGTAGATCGGATCGTGATGATTTTGGCAGATGAAAGTAGCTTGCGGGATGTGATTGCCTTTCCCAAAAATAAGAAGGCGCAAAGTACAATGGATAACAGCCCAGATTTTGTGGATCAGGAGCAGCTCGATGAATTGCATATCGAGCTTAAGCACTATGCCGAGAAGGCTGCACAGGAAGAGTAACTAAAAAGCTATTAGATTGAAGACATTAGGATTAGACGGTTGCCGTGCCGGATGGATAGCGATAAGTATAGATGATGAGAACGCGGGATACTGGTTGCTGGAGTCCGACGAAAAACTTAAAGAGTTTTTTGAGGATTTCGATCGTATCTTTATTGATGTGCCCATCGGCTTAACGGAGAAAGAGTATGTCCGGCAGTGTGATGCCGAGCTCCGTGATGTGCTGGGCCCTGATTATCAAGCCAGTGTGTTTAATCCGCCCATACGCTCGGCCTTGTATGCACCAACTTATGCCGAGGCATCAATGACCAGCTTTGAGACTACGGGTAAGAAAATTTCGTTGCAGTCGTGGAATATTACGCCCAACATTAAAATTGTGGATAAGTACCTGCAGGAAAACGAAGAACTGCGGGAAAAAGTGTATGAAAGTCACCCCGAATTGTTGTTTCGGATTCTCAACGGCAACAACTCCATCCTGCAAAAGAAAGCCACAAAGAAAGGATTGCGTCACCGGCTGAAATTGCTAAAGGATAATAGTAAATATGCGGATGACTTTTTTCGCGATATCAAAGAAGAATATCGCCGTAACCAAGTAGACGAAGACGACATTGTGGATGCCATGTCGCTGGCGCTCTTTGCTTTACGATCAGTTGACGAAGAGATAAAGACACTGCCCGACGATCCGCCCACCGATAATACAGGATTACCAATGGCCATTCACTACGTGTAAATTGATAGTCACAGCACCCGTTTGATTATATTAATACGGAAATTATAAAGTAGCGATTAGGCCAATAATTGAATTAGTTCAATTATAATACCAATATTGAGATTTAGTTTAGCTAATATGTTGGTATTGCAAGCTACTTATCTTCAAGAATGTTTTGGTATTTAACGCCCGCTTTAAAAACACGATTTACGCCATTAAAAGCGGCAATACGGTACGCTTCACTCATAGTGGGATAGTTCATGACGTGATTGATGAAATAGCGAACATCACCCTCAAAGGAAATTACTGATTGCCCGAGGTGAATCATATTGGCCGCATCATCACCCAGAATATGTACGCCCAGCAGGTCCAGAGATTCAGTTTCGAAGACAAGTTTAAGCATGCCTTCGGTGTGATTGGTCATATCTGCTTTGGCAATGTTACTAAAGTAGGCGCGACCGACCGAAACATCCAGTTCCTGTTCTTCGGCTTCTTTTTCGGTGAGACCGATACTGGCAATTTCCGGGATGGTATAGATGGCGTAGGGAATTTCGTTTGGCACTTCGAGGGCGGGAATTCCAAACATATTGCAGGCGGCAAGGCGCCCTTCGGTAAAAGAAGCAGAGGTTAGCCTGGGGAAGCCAATGACATCTCCGGCTGCATAGACACTGTCGCTGGATGTTTTAAAATCATCGTTCACTACAATGCAGTCTTCCTTATCAACTTCTACCTGCGTATTTTCGAGCCCCAAACCCTCAATGTTGGATTTACGTCCTCCCAGATAGAGCACATGTTCGGTTTCAAGCACTTGCCGTCGGTCTCCGTCGTTGGCAGATGTGAAGGTCACCTCGGTATAATTTCGAAGACTGTTAAAATCCACACCCTGGATTGCTACATCCGTTTTTAGGTTGATGTTTTTATTGTCGAGCACCAACTGCAGCTGTTCTTTAATTTCATGATCTAGGAAAGAAAGCACTTCACTGCGATCGCTGAGTACTGTAACCCGCGTACCAAGAGCAGAAAAGGTGGTGGCATATTCAATAGCATGCACGCCCGATCCTACAATGGTAAGCCGGCGCGGAATGTGAGTGAGTTCAAGGATAGATTTATAATCCAGAATCTTGTCACCGTCGATCTCGAAATTCTCCGGTTCACGTGGGTTGCTACCGGTACATACTAAAATATAGTCAGCGGTATATGTTTCTGTTGTTCCGAAATGCGTTTCTACCTCTACCGTATGTTCATCCAAAAAACGTCCAAAACCGCGTGCTACATCAACTTCATTTTTGATGAGGTCATTCTTGACCTTCCGGTTTTCTTTCTCCAGTATTTCCTGTTTATACTGCAACAGGTCAGCCATTCGAAAGCGCTCGTACGGCTTTTTGTGGTCTTCATCACCAAACTGATCATTAAATCCGAGAATAGTTTCTGAAGCTTCTCTGAGTGCTTTACTGGGGACCGTACCCGAATTAATCCAAGTACCACCCAGATATTCTTGGTGGGATTCAATGACCAACGCATCCTTGTTAAATTTGGAGCTTTGCATGGCACATGAAAAGCCGGCCGGACCGGTTCCGATAACGATAACATCGTAATCTCTGTTCATAATAACCTATACTTGCGGTAAATGGGATTAAGCATTAGGTATAACAAAATAGAATAATTTTAGGATCATTTCTCTGCCATAATGAGGAATATTGAAATAAAAATATGAAACGATTTATCTCATAATTTTGATTTAAAATATATCTTATATACAGTAACTTATACTTGAGATACCAAGAATAGTTGCCAGAATTATTCATACATTATTATTAACTATTTCAAATTTCAAAAATTGATTAATCATGGCTTACGAATTACCTGATCTACCTTATGCTTACGATGCGCTGGAACCCCATATTGATGAGCGTACGATGAAGATTCATCATACCAAACATCATCAGGGATATACCGACAAGGTAAATGCCGCACTTGAGGGACACGAGTTTGCTGATCTCCCTATTGAGAATGTGCTGCAGCGAATTACTGAAGTTCCTGAAGGAAAGCGACAGGCTGTAATCAACAATGGCGGTGGTTATGCTAATCACAAACTATTTTGGACAATTCTTTCGCCCAACGGTGGTGGAACTCCAACAGGAGATATTGCCGGAGCCATTGATGAAGAATTTGGCAGTTTCGATTCTTTTAAAGGAACATTTAATGACGCCGCTACTGGACAGTTTGGTTCAGGATGGGGCTGGCTCTGCGTTAAGAATGATGGGAGCCTCGAAGTGCTTTCCACCGCTAACCAAAATAGTCCTTATATGAATGGGTTGACGCCTATTTTGGGTGTTGATGTTTGGGAGCACGCTTATTACTTGAATTATCAAAATGAACGTGGCAGTTATGTAGATAATTTCTGGAATCTGGTCAATTGGGATCAGGTGAATGAATATTATGCGGATGCCACCTAAACTTTGTATGTTAATTGAGTATAGAAAAGCACTTCATGTAAAAATGAAGTGCTTTTCTTCTTCAAACCTTTATAATTGAATGTTATATTTTACTATTTAATAACAAGCAAAATTAAAAACAATATTTCTTATGCAATTTGGATTAGGTGCAGGTCCTGATGTTTCCTGGATGCGGGAAGAGCTGACTGAGCTGGGAATTGAAGAATTAAAAACGGTCGATGACGTAGATCGTGCAATGGATGAATATGATGAAGGCACGATGCTGATGGTTATTAACTCAGTTTGTGGATGTGCAGCTGGTAATGCGCGTCCGGGTGTTAAGCTGGCTCTTGATGATGCCGAAAACCAACCAGATCACATGGTGACAGTTTTTGCCGGACAGGATAAAGAAGCTACAGCTCGTGCACGCGAATATTTTAGCGAATACCCACCTTCCTCACCGGCCTTTGCTTATTTCAAAGATGGCGAAATTGAGGCTATGATTCCGCGCCATCGCATTGAGGGTCGAACTAAAGATGATATTGCAGAAGACCTAAAGATGGTATTTAAAGCTTTTAACGGCGAAGAGGAAGAGTAAGCGTACTTTCTGATGAGCAGGTTATATCAACCTGCCTGCGCTGAACTAATTTGAAGATAGCGTAGTTGTCAAAGAGTACTGATTTCCGTAATCATAGCTACTTTGATATGGTGGGAACAGTTTAGATAGGCATTGGTTTATTTAAACCGAATTTTGTTTTCTTATTTTATAGCCGGTGATCGTAGCTGTTCATCGGCTATTTTTCAGGGATTCGGGATAACCTGAAGGATAGGTGTTTAGGTTGCATCCTAAAATAGATTTTTAAAATTATCTAATCGTCAAAATGCAACAAGCTATTACCCGTCTCGTATACTCTTTTCGAATATGAGTATAAACTGTTAATTGGCTTGTAATATCAGTATCATTCGCTTCGAAATTCAACGAACAAAACCATCTTTTTTCATTAAGGAATAAACAAAATGGCTGACAATAATTTTTCCGATATGGATATACCGCCGCAACTTAAAAAGCTGAGCAAGAACATTCGCTATATTGTTCTTGCAGTTGTAGTGTTGGTGCTGGCGTTTTCTTCTTTTTTTACTGTTAATCCAGAAGAAGTGGGTGTAATAACACGATTTGGAGAATTTACCCGTACGGCACAACCCGGCTTAAATTTTAAACTGCCATTTTTAGAAGGTGTACAGCTTGTGCCCGTAGAAAGACAGCTTAAGCATGAATTTGGTTATCGTACCGTTAGTGCAGGCGTTAATACTAGCTATGCCAAGAAACCATATACAAACGAGTCTTTGATGTTAACTGGTGATCTAAACTTGGCAGATGTGGAATGGGTAGTGCAATACCGGGTGCAAGATCCCTATAACTTTTTGTTTAAGATTCGTGAGCCGGAGCAAACATTACGCGATGTATCAGAAGCAGCCATGCGCCAGATTGTAGGTGATAGAACGGTAAATGAGGTTCTTACCGTGGGACGTGCTGAAGTAGCTGCTAAGGCGAAGGAGCTTATCCAGAAGCTTTGTGATGAGTATGAATCGGGGTTACGTATTGAGCAGATTGTCTTGCAGGATATCAATCCGCCTGATCCCGTAAAGCCGGCTTTTAATGCTGTAAATGAAGCCCAACAGAAAAAAGAAACGCTGATAAATCAGGCAAAATCAGAATACAACAAGGTAATCCCCAAAGCTCGTGGCCAAGCAGAAGAGACGATCCAAAAGGCCAAAGGGTATGCAGTAAATCGGACTAACAGAGCCGAGGGTGAGGCCTCACGCTTTAATCAGCTTTATCGCGAATATAGAAAAGCACCCGAAGTAACCAAGCGGCGGCTTTATCTTGAAACTATTGAAAAAATTCTACCCCAAATCGGTAATAAGATTGTGACCGACCAGAATGGGAATAATGTACTTCCGCTGTTGCAAATGCAGATGGATGGGGTAAAACTTAATCAGCCAAATTCAAAAGCTAACGGAGAGAATTAAATAGCTATGAAGAATATTAAAAGTATTTCGATTATTATTGTTCTGGGTGCTTTCATTCTTGTGGGCCTGGATGGAATGTATATTATAGATGAAACAGAGCAGGTTATTATCACACAGTTTGGTGATCCGGTAGGCGGAGCAGTCACTGAGCCCGGGTTGAAGTTTAAAATCCCATTTGTACAAAAAGCTCATTATTTTGATGAACGATACCTGGAATGGGACGGTGATCGTAACCAAGTACCTACACGCGACAAAAAGTTTATTTTTGTGGATACCTATGCCCGCTGGGAAATTACCAATCCACTGCAGTTCTTTAAGCGTCTTCGCGATGAGCGAGGTGCTCAGTCTCGGCTGGATGATATCCTGGACGGAGAGACACGAAATGCGATCGCCTCACGCGATCTGGTAGAAGTAGTGCGTTCGACCAATCGTGATCCAAAATCAACTGCAACAGTTATTGATGTGGTGCAAGATTCACTGGCTGATATTGCTGTAGGTCGTGACTCCATTCAAACTAAAATACAGCAGCTTGCTAATAAACGAGCCGAAGAGCTTGGTATTAACATTCTCGATTTTCGCTTTAAGCGTATTAATTACGTTGAAGATGTACGCAAAACGGTATATGACCGCATGATTAGTGAACGTAACCGCATTGCTGATAAGTTCCGATCAGAGGGACAGGGTGAAGCGGCGCGCATTAACGGTGAAAAAGAGCGCGAGCTAAACTCCATACAGTCAAACGCATTCCGTCGGGCCGAAGAAATTCGCGGTGAAGCGGATGCACGGGCAACAGCCATTTATGCGAATGCTTACGACCAGTCTGCTGAGGCACGCAAGCTATATGACTTTACCCGAACTATGGAATCGTATAACAAAGCATTTGATAAACAAACTTCGATTATTCTTTCCACCAACAGCGATTTCTATAAGTTCTTGAATGACATTCAGGAATAAATAATCAATAAAGGCTGCTTCAATAGGCATTTTTGCTTATTGGAGCAGCCTTGAGAATTATTGAAGAGATTACCAGTTTCTGTCAGGCTTCATCCTGCATGTTGTCTAACACTGTTTGCGTAATCACCTTACTGCGCTTGGTATCGATTGTAGCCTTTAGTTTCATGAGGATGCTGTAAAGTCCAATGTGTACCTTAGTGCTGTAGATAAAGTTTTTGTCGCCGCGTGGCTCGTTCATCATCGGCATTTTCTTGGCATAATGGTTGATTCGCTTTTTGAATTCAGGGTCACTGAAATCAAATTGATCCCCCATATACGGCTGGGCATATGTGTCTCCGTAGCCTTTACAGAATTGAAAGAATTTTTCTTCTTTTTCGGGATTCGGCGGATTTTCTTTGATAATATCCAGCCGCTTATATAAATCGCGAATTTGTTGTTCATCTTGCTCAAGGTGAGTGGGTAACAGCTGCATATAATTTTGGGTAAATTCTTCAGAGAATTTCTTAACGCATCCAAAATCAACAACGCCCAGCTTACCGTCATTGCGAAAAAAGAAGTTGCCCGGATGGGTATCGGCATGGATAAAATTGCGTTGTTCTACCTGATCGTGGAAGAAATCCCAGAGCAATTGTCCAAAGTAATTGCGTTCTTCTTGGCTGGGGTCGGTAGCGAGGTACTCTTTAAGATGATGCCCCTCAACAAAGGACATTGTAAGTACTTTTTGGGAAGATAACTCTTCGATGTATTTTGGTGTAGCAACCTCCTTACCGTCAAATCGATCATGAAAATAGTTAAGGTACTGCGCCTCTTGTTGGTAGTCGGTTTCTTCTATCAGCGTTGATTCAACCTCATCAAAATATTCGTCGAGGTTTGCACCGCCGTTTACAAGGCGTCTCATCAACGTTTTAGCCATCGTCATATCTGAGGATATAGTGTTTCGCACATTGGGATATTGAATTTTAACAGCCACTTTTTGCCCATTTTTTAACCGCGCTTGATGTACCTGTCCGATAGATGCTGCAGCGAAAGCTTCAGAGTTAAATTCAGCGAATAATCTTTCTGGATAATCCCCAAGCTCCCGCTTAATGATTGATCGGGCCAGTGCCTTGTTAATAGGTGGTACGCTGTATTGAGCTTCGGTCATCACTTCTGCAAACTCTTCGGGTAGCATACCCTCATCCATACTCAGTGATTGTGCTATTTTCAGTGCGGTACCTCGGAGTTTAGAAAACTCGTTGAATACCTGTCGAGCATTGTTGGTATGAAACTGTTGACCTTCTTCGGTCTCTTTGTTGCCTACGGATTTTTTGAGATACCGTTTAGCATAGTTGGTACCTACTTTAAGTCCCGTTTTAGCAAATATTTTGCCGCGCTCAAGTTTAGAAGATGGAAAATCGTTACCCATGGCTTATCGAATTTCAATTTTTGAACAAATCTGTTTAAGAAATGGAATATTTTGGAAAAAGGATTCCCTGTTAGCGTTAAAAAATTTGAGTAGGTCTGCCCCCTTATCCAAGACGGTGTTATAAAATAGCTCTTGCAAGAAAGCAGTTAATTTATCGGTAAGCTGCATTGTCAACTCACGGTTATCGCTGTCATCGTGCAGCCAAAAGCGAACTAACTCTAAAAATTGCCGTCGTAAAAAACTATAGGAACAGTCGTTTAATGCCACTGATGAACTGATAGATAGTTGCGAATCGTTCTCCAAGAATTGTTTAAGCAAACGTTCTACCTCACGTTCAAAATCCGTTTTGGTACAGCTGTTGACGATTAGCTTATCAAAGGTATCTTCTACAAACTCTTCTTGCTCTGCCAGCATATCGAAGAGCGTGAAGGCAAAATTCGAAAATTTTTCGCTAAGCGTGTATGAATTAAACCCTTCAATCTCACTTACCATCGATTCATAACGGATGATCAGTGATGCATAATAAAAGCGCAGAATGGAAACTTTATTTGGGAAATAGTTGAAGATCTCGGCCGGATCCATCTCCAGTGCAGCCGCAACATCTCTGATATAAAATTGCCCATTACCTTGCGAATACAGATGGGCAGCTGCTTCGGCAATATTATATTTAGTTTTAAATGTTTCCGGATCAAATGATGCCATGAGTTTTTACTTTTTAGCTGTGTTCGTGAATGCTATGAGAAACGACACCCCATATTTTAAAATCGAGTGCTTCAGTAATTTCTGTTTGCTCTTTAAGATCTTTCCCTTTGGCTAAATACGTTGTTCCATTTGTTTTGATCAATTTTCGCACAACTATTTCGCCCTCCAGTATGGCCGTAATCAAACAGTTGGCCGTTGGTTTAAGGGAACGGTCTATCACGAGAATATCCTTTGAATAAATGCCAATATCGTTCAATCCGTTTCCTTTTACCCGCATAAAAAATGTGGCAGCCGGATGCCTGATAATATAATCATCCAGCGAAAGACGCCGTTCATAGTGGTCTTGAGCCGGAGAGGGGAATCCGGTTTCTCTTCGAAAGCGATTGGGATCATTTTCATTGTTCCGATCGATGTTGCCTGAATAAATATCGGTTATGCTAAAATTTTCCATCGCATTATGTTTTGCTGAATTCTGTAATTTAAACAATCTTTAGTGGTGATTAAGTCCCTGATTAGGGGGAACAATACGGAATGTATCTAAAACCACTGAAACCATACTGTCATGGATGTATTAATTTTTTCGGGATTTGTGCTGCTCGGTTTTGCCGGAATGGAAATAGTCTCGTATTTAGTGCATCGGTTTTTGTTTCATGGACTACTATGGAAAATCCATCGTTCGCACCACGAGTCGCATCACGGTTGGTTTGAGCCCAATGATTTGTTTTCAATCTTTTTTGGGGGTGTATCCATTCTGCTTATATATATGGGAATTGAGACCCCTGTCGAATCAGTGAGTTTTGCTATAGGTATGGGCATTGCCGTTTATGGCATACTCTACTTTGTAATCCACGATCTTTTTGCACATAAGCGATTTATGCCTTTTAAAAGTGACAGCAAGATTATGCGCCTCATTCGCCACGCCCATCAGCGACATCACCAGTCTGTTGATAAAGAAGGGCAAGAACCATACGGCTTATTCCTGTTCCCCTATGATAAATACAAGAAGTAGCTTATTGGATGTCATTATGGCGAGTAAGCTCTAATTAGCCTTGGAAGGAGGGTTATAAGTCCCCTTAATGTGATAGAGCAATAAATTTTTTAAAAAAAGAATAAACAATTGAACCTGTAAACGCTTTAATTACTCGCTTTTTGCAATGCCTCCAACGTTTGTTTAGCCTGCCAATGATGCCTCCGTTGGTGTATGTCAATGACAGCAAAACATTCCGAAAGGGTCATTGAGAGGAATGAAAAAACCGGATGGGCTACGCGTGTTGCGTTTAGATGTAAGTTATTTTTTTCTGCTTTGTTAAGCTGAGTAATAAACCGATTTTGCAGTTCAAGGTATTCGTCAAGCAGTTTTTGCTGGTTATAATTGGAAACAGGATCAGGTTCCATCGGTTTCAAGGTAGGAATCTTGATTTTATAGGGAGGGGCAAAGAACGAAAGAACCTGTTGGACGATCCAGCGTGGTTTGAAGGGACGTTGTAAATTATCGGTTGTAGCAGTGGCGTTAGCAATACCGGCTGACAAATTATAAAGATACAAATTCCCAAACTGTATCAGATGGTTGTAGCATTCAGCTGCGCTCCATTTGCCTTTGGCAGGCGGCTGCAAGAATAAGTCCTCATCTACTGATAAAATAAATGATTTGGCACTCCGCTGGGCTTCCTCGAACTGCTGGACATACCATTTATAACTGTATTGTTTGGTCATAAGTCCTTATTTATTGAATCTTGTTTTTCAGCTTCATGATGCGTTGGTACGATTTGTCAATTCGCTTTTCAGAGATTACCCCCTCATCAATGAGTTGTTTAATAATACGGTGGGCTTTGGGGACGATTTCAGGATCATAAATGGAATTATTGCTAAAAACAAGCATATCAACGCCGGCTTGCAGCGTTTGTTTGATTGTTGTCTTAAGGCCGTATTCTTTGCGGATAGCGCCCATCATCAGATCATCGGAGATTACCACCTTATTAAAGCCGAGACTATCCCGAAGAACGCCACTGACGGTTGGTTTAGATAGCGTAGCCGGATAAGAAGAATCAATTTGAGCATTAAAAATATGAGCAGTCATTACGGCATCCACGAGATTTGAATCAATAAGCTGCCGGTAGGGGATAAGTTCTTTGTCGGACCAGGTATCGCTGACATCTACCACCCCCAAGTGAGAATCTTTTTTAGAACTGCCGTGGCCGGGAAAATGCTTTAAGGCTGTTAAAATATCGTAGTTGTGCATAGTGTTAATAAAGATACGCGCATGTTTTGTGACAATATCCGGATTTTTTGAAAAGCTGCGCTCTAAATTTCCTATCACAGGATTCTGGGGATTTGTGTTGAGATCAACAACCGGTGCAAAATTCATGTTTATATCCATATCAGATAGCGTTAGGGCAATTTGACGAGCATAGTGACGAGTACTGTCAGCATTATCAATGTCCCCGAGGTATTGGGCCGATACCGTTTTGGGGAATCCATACTTTTGTTTTAGACGCACCACCTTGCCGCCTTCTTGATCTATACTGACCAGCAGTGGACGATCAGCCAACTTTTTTACATTCCCGACCAGGGATTTCAATTGTTCGGGGGATGTAATATTTCGAACCGAGGTGTCAGCAGGAACATCATAATCAAAAAGTACAACACCGCCTAAATGATATTGTTTGATATCGCGCACAATGTGATTTGTATCGGCAATAGCTGTGCCTCGAAAACCGGCCGTGATCATTTGGCCGACCTTAACATCCAGCGACACCTTTGAGGCATCGGGTTGGTTGCAAGAAATGAGAGTTATAAACATAAATAAGGCGGTAATAAAGCGAATGATATAGGTAAACATTACAGATTGTTAATTGAAGATTAGTGGTGCCAATTTCGGGAACCAGTACATAAATTAAAAAATGTTAATTTATAAAAGTATTGCTTTAAAGCCTGTAAATGTCACATATTGGGTTAATTGTACAATAACCTAAAGTTTTTTTGTAACAAATGGCCTGTGAGATCATCCTGTAAATAGAAAGAGGAATAGTTGTTGGCAAGATTCTTATTTAAGTTGCGGTATCAACGAAGGCTTAAATATCTTGTCTGATTGACCAATGATAGTAAATAAAAAAATGCACCATAATGTTTGAGAGACCAAATAATAATGATATAGAGGACAAAATCCACCGTTATGTAGATGGTCAACTTTCACCGGAAGAGACAGAACAGCTTTGGGCTGAATTAGTTAGAGATGGTGAAAAGCTCGATTATTTGAAGACTGTTGCAAATGTAAAAGGTATATCTCAGAAAAGCACCAAACAAAAAGCAAATGTTACCCGAATGTACTGGTATTCAGCAGTTGCAGCTGCTGTAGCTCTACTGATTGGCGTATTGGCGTATATGAATTTCTACACTTCTACAGGTACGGAGACTGTGCAGCCGGTAGAAGTTGTTGAATTAGATTATTATCGTTCGGATGGGGGCAGTATGTCTGGCCAAAAAGCAGAAGATAATGTAATACAACGTGCAATTCGTCTTGCTAATACCGGTAATGTTAGTAAAGCGATTGATTTGCTCCAAGAGGCCTTGCAATCAGCATCGAAGCCACAATGGATTGCAAAATTAAGTTTAAATTTAGGATCATTACATTACAACCAGGGTAACTATAAGAAATCAGTACAGTTTTACAATCGGGTCTTAGACCAGAAGTCTAACATAGATGTACTAATACTTGAAAAAACATATTGGTACATTGGTAATGCCTATTTCCATTTGGATCAGTTGGGGAATGCCCGTGCGAATATACAGAAAGCCTATGAGCTGAATGGAGCTTACCGTCGTGTATCCAAAAGCTATTTAGAGGCTCTTTCTACTGCAGAATAACAGGTGAAAGTGATTTTTATCGTTTCTCCTACCTTCCTTAAGCAGCTTTTTGTGCGTCATTCCTGCCAATAATGCCCTGATCTTTAAGAAAGGAAAGCCCCGTTGTGATGATAAAAAAGAACAAAAACACACTGGCAACTGCTATATTGGTATCTCTATTGGGTTTTACAATGGGATCGTCATTGCCGATTAGCATATATACGCCCCAAAAATGAGGGCTTGCGTTTTTTGTTTCCAGAAAGTGAATTTTGGTATCTCTGAGTGCTTCGGTTTTTGACATACCTTTATTTAGCTGCTTGTAAAAGTAGGTAGCGAAATCAGAAGCGAGCATATCATTTACTGACCAAAGGTTAAGCACCAGTGTATTTGCTCCGGCATATCGTAGTGCTCTGCTCATACCCATAATACCTGATCCCTGGATGTAAGAACCTGAACCTGATTCGCAGGAGTTAAGCATGATCATTTTGTTGCTAAGGTTGAGCTCAAATAGTTCATAGGCAAATACCTGGCTGTTAAATGTACTGTCTGTACGTTGCCCATTATTCATGTAGATGGCAGAAAACATGGGATCCCGCTCCGAAACTGTGCTATGTGTTGCCATGTGTAGAATATCAGCTTTGGGAGCTGTACGAATAAAGTCTTCTTTTGTAGCGTTTTGATTTATAACTGTTTTGGTATTTTTGAGATGGGTTAATGAGTTTTTTAAAGCAATTACTTCCTCTTCAGCATAGGGTAGGGGCACAAGCGATTGGTTATTGTAATTGTTAAAATTTGAAATTCCATACCCTACAAAATCAAAGTTGTGTTTCTTTCCCATTTTCTGCTTTCGCCGGTTAAAGAAATTACTTAGCGAAGTTAAGTAGCGCGTTCTGAATTGTTCGATAGCATAGGTTGTTTGCCCGTAGCTGTAACTTTTATCCGGCTTAGAAATCGGCAGAATGTCAACAGGTAACTGGTATAAATATCGGTCGGGAATAATGGTGAGCTGTTTCAAATGCGTTGGGAGCTTGTCAATACCCAGTAGTTTGGTAATAGTATATAGTGAGTCTAGGTTTGTTTTATTTGAAGCCACCTGGTGCACGGCATCCGATAATTTATTTCTTAGTGTTGAATCCAGTGGAACCGTGGTAATGCGGATATCCGACCGGGAAATATTGGCGATGTAATATTGCTCATTAAGTTCCGTAATATGCAACACCTGCTCCCTGGCCGAGAGTTTTTTCTGGACATCACCAACAGAAAATGATTGGTCTTCGGTTACATTGGTAAGCTTATTGTCGAGGTTGCTTTTTTCTATTTTGAGCTTATTTATCCTCTGCCGGATTTGAAGCTGTTCCTCTTGCCTTGCCGTCAATAGTTTTTTCCGTGTAGCATCTAATTGGTTAACAAGCCGTTGATACCGGGTGAGTTCCGATTCATTAAGTACACTGGATTTTACCAATGGGTTTTGATACAGTGAAGCGTCATTAATTGTTTTTAACTGGTCAAGTTTTTTAACGGCTTTGCCGTATTCTTCCATTTGTTTATGGATATTCACTGCTAACTCAAAAGCATCCAGGTATTCATCTTCTACGTGCCAAAACCCCGATTTTAGATCGGCGCTGCTCCTGGCTCGTTCCAGGATTTGCTTTAACGCCGGATTCAGTATTTGTAATGCCTGTTGGAAATTTCCTTTCTGATGCAGGTAGTCCGCTTCAACTGTTTGGGCTTTGATTATCTGGTGAAAATCGAGCTGGTCCATATTAAAAGACTGGAATTCTGTTATGAGCTGCCCCGCAGATGTCAGATTGCCCATTTTTAAATTAACTACTGTCTTATTTATAAGAGCATCTACGTAATTTACACCCTTTTTGTCTGATGTAAGACTGATGATTTGATCATGTATATCAATCGCCTGCCTCAGTTTTCCTTGTTGTTCAAATGTTAGACCCTTTTCGTTTAATAAGTCGATAAACAGAGCAGCGTTATTACTGGGGTCCAATTTTTTTTCAGCTTTCTTGAAGTATGCTAGTGCTTGTTCATAGTTTGATCCAAATTTTTTGTAGAATGAACCTATTGATACATAAATAGTTCCGAGATCGGTGTTATTTTTTTTCTCCCGGGCCAATTTTAAGGCTTCATTGATATATGTTAGGGCATTTTTCTTGTCACTGGATTTTCTATAGTAGATAAATAAATTATTATAGATTTCAATTTGGTGATCATAATTGTTGTTTTCTTTCGCGGTATTCAACGCCTGGTTTTGAAGCTGCAAGTATTTATTATATTGTCCGGACTTGTAGTAGGTGAGCGCCAGGTTGTTATAGGTAATGGCCCGGGGTAAGGCAATATTGGCTTCGTTTGCCTGAGCTATAATGCGCTCAAAAAGTGGTTGGGCTTCCAATACTTTCCCAATATCGTAGAGATAGGTGGCCTGATTCATTTTGAGACTCAAAATCACTGATTGGCTACCGTATATTTTTGCCAATGGAATAGCAAGCTTTCGGACAATATTTAACCCTTTGTCATAATGCCCCAGCCGGTACATAGAATAGTCCAGGTATTTAAATAATCGTAATTTAAGGGGCGAGTTTGGAAATAATTGATCCCCAATCATAAAGTTATAGAGGGAGAGGATATCGGAATATTGGTCCGTTATATATAACGCCCGAAAACGGCTGAGTTTGCCAAGTGTATTATCTAGTGTGTTATCAGATGAAAACTGAGAACGCCAGCTTTGAGTAATATTTTGCAGATAGTCATCGGAAAAATAGGTTGAATAATTTTTGTCGTAGAGAATGAAAAAATGCGGCAACAGAAAAGTCTCATCCGTCAACATATCATTTGTTATTTCTGTTTGCTGGATGATTGTCTCACAAAGCTTCTTATACCTTATACTGGGAGATTCAGGAAAAGTAAACCGTGAAACAAAATTGCGGTATATCTTTTTCTTTTGATTTTTGTTTTCCACCGAGAGTAATAGTGCGATAAGAAGATCAGCGGATCCGGTTTGAAACACGCTTTTTTGAAGCTGATCAGGAAAAGAGCCTTCAAATTGTTGAAATGATTTTAAGTCACTGGAACGCTGCCTGGTTTTTTTCTCGATAAATGATTGTAGTGCTTCATTTTTACTACCCAGCAGTGTTAGGGCCCAGGTATTTTCCGCCACATTGGTTTCTTCTTCTATTTGGTTGATATAGTGTATAGCCTGCGATTTCGTTTGTTCGGCAATACCTGTACTGTCCGAAGCAGAAAATACCTGAAGAAAGCCCAGAAAAAATGCTAATAACATAAGTTAGGGAAATTTATACAATCACTTTTACACAGTAAATCTACTGTAGCCGTGATAGTAAACCAAAAAGAAAAGGAGGGAGTTGGAAATCCCTCCTTGCAGTCAATAATGCTAACCGGAGCTTAATATTGAATTACGCTATCAGAGCTTTGCCCCTCTTACTGTCAGTAAAAATCGAGAGTGCCGGTGGAGATATTTATTCAGGCTTGTCACGCATGGTATTCATGTCAGAATCCGTACCAAAATCTACATTATCTGACAGCTCATCATTAACCTGCTCGGTGTCAGCTTGTTGTTCTGTTTGGGGTGCGGTCAGTGAAGAAGCACAACCGACAGTAAGAGTTACGATAAAAATGAGGGCGAAAAGTTTTTTGATAAGAGATTTCATAATTGATTGTTGGTTTTGTTTGTAATTATGTAAGAGAGTGCCGGTGGAGATATTTATTCAGGCTTGTCACGCATGGTATTCATGTCAGAATCCGTACCAAAATCTACATTGTCTGACAGGTCATCATTAACCTGCTCGGTGTCAGCTTGTTGTTCTGCTTGAGGTGCCGTCAGTGAAGAAGCACAACCGACGGTGAGAGTTACGATAAAAATGAGGGCGAAAAGTTTTTTGATAAGAGATTTCATAATTGATTGTTGGTTTTGTTCGTATTTATGTAAGTAAAATTGTTTACGGGTATTTCGTGCTTAACCATATAAAAGTATATACCCCTTCTTAATTACAGGATTAATGAACAGGGCATTTGTTACAAAAAAATCGCATTTTGCAATCTGGGATGCCCGAAAATTATGTTGTAACATTTTTCACCGTTAGTGTAATTAAGGGATAAATCCGTGCCTGTAGCGGTATATCGGATGTTATGGCCACAAGTTTTTATATCATATTCAGTATAAAGTTTATTTATATAATTGAAAATAATGTCCGATTAATGCTGATATTTGATTGATAATTCTATAGTTATATATTTCATCAAGCAGTTGAATAGTACGATTTGGCATAATAATATTGGTTTCATCTTAAGTTTATTCATTTACTTTGGCTACCTCTCGAAGTGATTATTCCGAACTGATAGAAGCGATCAAGCAGAATAAGCATGATCGTACGAACGAACTGCTTCAAGATATTACCAGTCGCTTACGGGACTATTTACAGGTGGTAATGAGTGCTGATAAAGTAACTGCTGATGAGGTTACGCAGCGAGCTTTGCTTGAGGTTTATGAACGTATTGAAGCCGATAAAATTCAGGATAGCCGATCGATATATAGTTATTTGCTGAGAACAACCCGCAATGAATTTTTACAGTTTAAACGAGAGCAGGGATTTCTGAATACTCCATTGGATGAAGCTGAAGATCATTTTGTTGATCCGGCTGAACAGTTTCAGAATCTGTTGGACGAAGAACGCCAGCAGATTTTGGAAATTTGCATGGATGAGCTTAAGGAGCGATCCAGAAAATTAATAGATTATTTTTTTGATAATCCCGATACCACTACCAAAGAAGCCAGCGAAGAATTTGGTATTTCCGGGGCTAATGTCCGCACCAGAAAATCGCGTATTTTAAGTCGACTTCATGAGTGCTATAAACGAAAAAGACAGCAGTAGGTTATAGACCTACTAGTCCAAAAACATCAAAAAATAGCCCAGGTAGAGATTGTAGATGATTACTGGCTTTTAGCTGTCTCGAAACCATTAAAAAAGATGAGACCCGCAATGTGACAGGTACAGTTCATAATCCTCAGGATTGTTTTTTATTTGTCATTACCGCTATATATGATTTAGGATTGTATTACTTAAACTGGTTTGCTACAGTTATCGTGATTGTTGCTAATTGTATCCTCTATTATCATAGCAAAGTTAATTTCACACTTGATTCTCGGCTCAGATTAGTTAACATACTTCATCTGTATGAAACGGAAATCCCGAATATAAAGACGACGGTAATATGCAATCCGATATAACATCTTTCGACGAGTATAAAAAAGTACATCAGCAAAGTATTACGGACAAGGAAGCGTACTGGGAGCAAAAAGCAGAAACTTTTGATTGGCACCGTAAGTGGGATAAGGTGCATAGCGGAAGCTTTGAAGACGGTAACGTTAAATGGTTTGAGGGGGGCAAGCTGAATATTACCGAAAATTGTCTCGATCGTCATCTGGATGAGCACGGAGACAAGGTTGCTTTCCATTTTGAAGCGAATGATCCCGATGAGGGACCGCGCAATTTAACTTACAGCGAGCTTCACGAAGAAGTATGTAAATTTGCCAATGTTTTGGAATCAAAAGGAGTAGGCAAGGGCGACCGGGTAGCAATTTATATGGCTATGACGCCTGAAATTGCCATTGCCACGCTGGCCTGTGCACGTATCGGGGCCGTGCATTCCATTGTATTTGCGGGATTTTCGGCGCAGTCGCTGGCTGATCGTATTCAGGATTGTGATGCAGAAATGCTTATTACAAATGATGGATTGGAGCGTGGAACCAAGTTGGTACCTCTGAAAGAAATTTCCGATAAGGCTCTGCAAAGCTGTCCAATGGTCAACGACGTAATTGTTTGCCAGCGTGTGGGTAACGACATTGATTGGGAAGAAGGCCGCGATGAGTGGTGGCACGATCTGATGGCTAATGCTTCTGCCGACCATGAAGCGGAAGTGATGGAGGCTGAAGATCCGTTGTTTATTCTCTATACCTCGGGCTCAACCGGTAAGCCGAAGGGGCAGGTTCACACCTGCGGCGGCTATATGACATACGTGAGCTCTACGCTCAAAAATGTGTTTCAGGTTGGACAGGATGATGTGTATTGGTGTACTGCGGATGCGGGGTGGATTACGGGACACTCTTATATTATTTATGGGCCGCTACTCAATGGACTCACGGGTATTATTTTTGAAAGTACGCCCATGCATCCTAACCCTGGTCGTCTGTGGCAAGTGTGCGAAAAATATGAGGTAACTCACTTTTATACTTCTCCCACAGCTATTCGGGCTCTTATGAAAGAGGACATTAGCTATGTTAGAGATTGTGATCTTAGCTCACTTGAGGTGCTTGGTACCGTTGGGGAGCCTATTAATGAAGAAGCTTGGCACTGGTATGACGAGGAAATTGGTAATGGAAATTGTCCTATTGTAGACACGTGGTGGCAAACCGAAACTGGTGGTATGATGATTTCCCCGATGGCAGGTATTACACCGACCAAACCAGGCTATGCTACACTACCACTGCCCGGCATTGAACCTGCGCTGATGGACGAGGACGGGAATGAGATTGAAGGAAATGATGTGCAGGGAAACTTGGTCATCAAACAGCCTTGGCCGGGTATGACGCGCGGTGTTTGGGGCAATCACGAGCGGTATATGAATACCTACTTTAATAAGTATCCGGGATATTATTTTACTGGTGACGGTTGCCGCAGAGATGAGGATGGTTACTATCGCATTACTGGACGTGTAGATGATGTGCTTAACGTTTCGGGTCACCGATTGGGAACGGCCGAAATTGAGAATGCTATTGACGAACACAATAAGGTAGTTGAGGCTGCTATTGTCGGCTATCCGCATGATGTGAAGGGGGAAGGTGTTTTCGCTTTTATGACATGCAATTCGGAAATTGCTGATCCGGAAGCATTCAAGAAAGAGATTGATGACTTGGTAGCAAAGATTATCAGTCCCATTG
Organism: Fodinibius salinus; assembly: GCF_008124865.1. Taxonomy (NCBI): domain Bacteria; kingdom Pseudomonadati; phylum Balneolota; class Balneolia; order Balneolales; family Balneolaceae; genus Fodinibius; species Fodinibius salinus. The sequence continues at coordinate 56,924 of NZ_VNHY01000003.1, forward strand.
CCAAACCCGATAAAATTCAAATCGTGCAAGGCTTGCCAAAGACCCGATCTGGGAAAATTATGCGCCGAATTTTACGCAAAATTGCAGCTGGAGAAACTGACGATCTCGGCGATACGTCAACATTAGTTGATCCCTCTGTGGTCGACGACATTATAGACGGCCAGGCATATTAAGTAATAGCAATATAAATTAGTTGCAGAGGGTTGGGAGGTAATCACAGAGCTACGCATCGGGATCTACAGGGATACCGAAAAGCACAATGCTCATTTTTACCTTCCGAGTATCTCTGCGATTCTCTTGCTATGGTTACTCCCGATTTTGATTTCTCTGCAGTGAAATTAAATGAGCAACAGGGATCCCATCAGAAAAAGTAGAAAGCTGATGACTAATAACACCAGACGAAATCGTGTGCGTATCATGATCGGGTGAAAGAGCAGGCCGTAGGTCAACGGGTGTTCGCTAAGCCACTGATAGTAATGGTGTCGGTGTGCTTCGCCGACGGCCATGGTTACATATCCGTGGAGAATCGTTATCATAAAGGGCACAGAAAAGAAAATAGCTCCCAGATAGGCTATGGATTGTTCGATACCGCTATAGTTCGCTAAATAAAGATACGGCCACGAGAAAAGAACAAAGAAGGGAACGCTTAGTAGCCAGTTGATGATACAGATGCGCTGAAAATTTTTAGGATGTAATTCTTTGTTCATTTCAGTAGGCAATTAACAAGCCATAATTTTAATATGGAATTCTAGATTAAAAAGTAAAATTCGCTAATTAGTGCAGGTATTATTTGTTAGCCATATCTAAGTTCGTTTTATCTATTTAAAATATAGTTGTTTCCGATTTGCTGCCTACTGCTAACTGTTTAAATTCGGCTGGCAATAAGCATTTCAATCTCACGAAAAGAGATGTCGAAAATTTTAGAAAGTGATTTTTTAGTCAGGTGATTTTTGTATACGTAAGTACCGTTGCGTAAAGCAGTGTTACTCCACAGACTTTTTTTAATACCTCCGGCATCACCGATTGCGAGAAGGTAAGGCACAATAACATTATTAAGGGCATAGGTAGCTGTACGTGCAACGTTCGAAGGGATATTGGGGACGCAGTAGTGAATAATATCGTGTTCTTTAAAAACAGGGTTTGAATGGGTTGTAGGTTTACTTGTAGAAATACATCCACCCTGATCGATAACTGTGTCAACGATTACACTGCCCGCTTTCATATTAGCCACCATTTCTTCAGTCACCAGACATGGTGCTCGTTCTCCTTCTTCCATAGAGGCGCCAATAAGTACATCTGCATGATTTAAGGCCGTAGATAAATATTGATAACTGGCTGTTGCAGTAGTGATGCGTCGGTCCAGGGCATTTTCGAGATGTCGAAGGCGGGCCAGGTCGTTATCCAACACAAATACTTGTGCTCCGTATCCGAGAGCGGTACGAGCGGCATATTCGGCTGTAATTTCGCCACCAAGGATGAGAACTGTTGCTGGTGGAATACCTGAAATGCCTCCCAGCATGATGCCCTGTCCGCCGTCTGCTATTTCAAGGTAGTGAGCTCCAATCTGCACCGCCATTGATCCCGTAATTTCATGCATCATCCGTACGAGGGGAAATTCTTGGTTTTCATCCTTAATAAATTCAAAACCAATGGCTGTAATGTTTTTATTTATCAGGGTTTGGATAAATTCTTCTGTGGTATCCCCAAGATGCACTGCAGAAATAAGGGTCTGCTGGTCATCAAGCATTTCCAGTTCTTCTGTTGTTGGGGGCGCAACCTTAAGGATGATATCAGATTTGTTATATACCTCATCTATGCTGTAAGCCAAGTCAGCTCCGGCATCAGCATATTCGTTATCACTAAAATTCGCTTCTTTGCCAGCCTCTTGTTCAATAAAAACCTCATGGTCGTTAGCCGTAAGCACGGACACGCCGTCAGGTGTCAGGCAAATACGTCGTTCATCGTCAGATACTTCTTTTGGCAGCCCAATCTTTAGTGATATATTAGAATTGGATTTCATGAGCCGCTTTTCCAGCGTCTGCATGCCAATCTTCTCGGTTTCAAAAGGATTAAAACCCATAGTATCGTTTTTTAAAGCATTATTTTAGAGTAAGGTAATTTACAGAACATCCGTAAGCAAAATACAATTAGCAATTAGGGTATTGATCAAAATCACTTTTCTCCTGAAAGTTCGAGGTCGGGACAGGATGACAGCCGAGCTTTGTAAGGCCTCTGAGTAATTCTAAATTCTATATTCTTAATTTTATATGAGACCCAAAAAAAGTTTAGGACAACATTTCTTAACGGATGAAAATATGATTCAAAAAATTGCTGATGCAGTGCAAGCCGGGGAAGGTGACCGCGTAATCGAAATTGGCCCCGGTACCGGCGCGCTTACAGCAGCTCTTATTGATCGGTATGAGGAGGTAATAGGCATAGAAATTGACGAAAGAGCTGTGGAAGTACTCGAGCACAAGTTTCCCAATCTCAAGGTTCATCAGGCAAATATTCTAGATGTGGACTGGGAGCAGTTTACGATGGGAAAACAGAAGACCCATGTAGTTGGTAACCTACCATATTATATTACCAGCCAGATTTTATTTTCGCTGCTGGCAAACCGGGCATTGTTCTCAGATGCACTACTGATGATGCAAAAAGAGGTCGCCGAGCGAATTGTAGCTGATATTCGGACCAAAGCTTATGGCATCCTGAGTGTACAAACGCGGCTGATGGCTACGCCCGAAATTTTATTTCCTGTCTCGCCTCATTGCTTTCGTCCGCAACCCAATGTAGAAAGTGCAATGCTAAAGCTAAATTTTAACAAGGGGAGGCTCAGTTGCACCGACGATCAGCTAAAAAAAGTAGTTCGTACTGCGTTTAATCAGCGTCGCAAAAAGTTAAGCAATGCGCTAAAACCAATTGTCTCAAAAGATCAACAACCTGACGGATTTGATTTTGACAAGCGGGCTGAAGCATGGCTACCATCCGAATATGAAAAGTTGACAGCACGGCTGGTTGAAGATGGCATTTTGACCTGAAATTTCGACTTTGAAAATTGAGCTGTTCGGATTGGGAGTAAAAAAGGACGGTTTTTAAAACTTTTTGGCCTCAAACCCACCTTTTTATCATAAATATGCAGATCTGGGAAAGTTTGGTACGGTACTTGCTCATTTATATATCTGATTAAGCGAGATGTGATCTCGACAAATAGAATTTTTGAAAGTATTACAGCATTTCGATGCTGCGATTTCAGAATTTAAACATTCAACTTTTAACTTAAATCTAGGAGTCATACTTATGGCTAAATCTAAGATCAAACCATTAAGCGATCGTGTTTTGGTTCAGCCAGAACCCGCTGATGATAAAACAGAATCTGGAATTATTATTCCCGATTCTGCGAAAGAAAAACCACAGGAAGGGACGGTTGTTTCTGCTGGACCAGGAAAGGTTGAGAACGGAAACAAAATTGACATGTCTGTTTCAGAAGGGGATACAGTACTCTATGGAAAATATTCCGGTACTGAAATTACACTGGATGGAGAAGAGTATTTGATTATGCGAGAATCTGATATTCTCGGAATCGTTTCCTAATGAAAGTTATTCAACATTTTTAAATATAAACTCAAAATTAATTAATAGAGAACTATGGCTGCAAAATTAGTTCATTATGATATGGAAGCGCGCGATGCTCTCAAGGAGGGCGTTGACAAGCTTGCGAATGCTGTCAAGGTAACCTTGGGTCCGCGCGGACGTAACGTAGTAATTGAAAAATCATTTGGAGCACCAACGGTAACAAAAGACGGTGTTACAGTAGCAAAAGAAATTGAGCTGTCCAATAAGCGAGAAAATATGGGCGCTCAGATGGTTAAAGAAGTTGCTTCCAAAACCAGCGATAATGCCGGTGACGGAACAACAACTGCTACTGTGCTTGCACAGTCCATCATCCAGACTGGGATGAAAAACGTAACAGCCGGTGCTAATCCTATGGAAGTGAAGCGAGGAATCGACACTGCTGTGAAAGCAATTGTTGGTGAGCTTCGTCAAATGAGTAATCCGGTTGGTGAGAGTCTTGATAGTATCAAACAAGTTGGTAGTATTTCTGCCAATGGTGATGAAGAGATTGGCCAAAACATTGCGGATGCGATGGAAAAGGTTGGCCAAGATGGTGTAATTACCGTTGAAGAAGCACGAGGTACTGAAACATATCTCGAAACGGTAGAAGGGATGCAGTTCGACCGCGGATATCTGTCTCCATATTTCGTAACTGATTCAGAGAATATGGTTGCAGAGATGGACGAACCTTATATCCTGATTTTTGACAGCAAGATCAGTAATATGAAAGATCTGCTGCCCATCCTTGAGAAAGTTATCCAAACCGGTCAGCCGCTGCTGATTATCGCGGAAGACATTGAAGGCGAAGCACTGGCTACATTGGTTGTTAACAAGCTTCGCGGATCACTGAAGATCGCTGCTGTTAAAGCACCCGGATTTGGTGACCGTCGTAAGCAGATGCTTGAAGACATCGCTATTCTTACTGATGGTACTGTCATTTCTGAAGAGCGTGGATATCAGCTTGAAAATGCTACGCTTGATTTCCTCGGTACCGCTGATCGTGTGAACATCACAAAAGATGATTCAACGATTGTAGGCGGCCAGGGTAAAGATGACGATATCCAAGCACGTGTAAATCAGATTAAGGGACAGATTGAGTCCAGTACTTCTGATTACGATCGTGAGAAACTGCAAGAGCGTCTGGCGAAACTCAGTGGTGGTGTTGCCGTTCTAAATATTGGTGCTGCTTCTGAAGTTGCTATGAAAGAAAAGAAAGCACGCGTTGAAGATGCACTGCACGCAACCCGGGCTGCCGTTGAAGAAGGTATTGTAGCCGGTGGTGGTGTTGCATTGCTCCGTGCACAAAATGCGCTTGATGATCTTGAAGCAGAAAATTCGGATCAGCAAGTTGGCTTTGATATTGTTCGCCGAGCACTTGAAGCGCCATTGCGAACTATTGCCAACAATGCCGGAGAAGAAGGATCTATTGTAGTACAAAAAGTACTCGAAGAAAGTGGATCCTTAGGTTACAACGCTCGTACTGAGGAGTATGAAGACCTAATCGATGCCGGTGTTATTGATCCTACAAAAGTAACGCGCACTGCTCTTGAAAACGCAGCTTCCGTTGCTGGCTTAATGCTGACAACTGAAGCCCTCATCTCTGACAAGCCTTCTGAAGGCGATGATGATGATGACGGTCCTGCTGGCGGCGGCGGAATGCCCGGCGGCGGTATGGGAGGCGGAATGCCCGGCGGAATGGGTGGAATGGGCGGCATGATGTAAATCATCCCCGATTCCATTTAGCATTCGCTAAATAAATTCAGGCCTCGTTCCGATTTTCGGGACGAGGCTTTTTTATTTTTTAAATATATTTTGATTAGAAAAAGTAATTTTATCGTCCTGACTCTGAGAAATATTCAAAATCGCATGAGGCAAAGAGTTTTAAAAAGCGATTGAGCATATCCCAAAAATTACGTTTGTTAGATATTCATCAGAAAATTCTAATAGCTAATAGTTATTGTGCTTGCTACTATTGACTGGGTAATTATTGCGGCCTATTTATTATTCTCGCTTATTATCGGGCTGTGGGTTGCCCGGCAGGCTGGCCAAAATTCAACACAATTTTTTGCAGCGGGCAAAAATATGCCATGGTGGTTGCTGGGTATTTCGATGGTAGCTACGACTTTTTCTACGGATACGCCCAACCTGGTAGCTAATATTGTACGTACCGATGGCGTATCGGGTAACTGGGTGTGGTGGGCTTTTTTACTCACAGGCATGCTCACTGTTTTTGTTTATGCTAATCTATGGAAGCGTTCGGGAGTGTTGACGGATGTGGAATTCTATGAACTGCGATACAGCGGCAAGATGGCGGCCTTTTTACGTGGGTTCAGATCAATCTATCTGGGCTTAGTTTTTAATGTAATTGTGATGGCAACAGTATCGCTGGCAGCCATTAAAATAAGCGGGGTACTAATGGGATTGTCACCTGTGGAAACTGTGGTCATTGGCGGGATCGTAACGGTCATCTACAGTACACTTGGGGGCTTGAGAGGGGTATTGCTTACTGATTTTTTCCAGTTTTTCTTGGCTATAGGTGGTAGCCTGATTGCCGCTTATGTGGCACTTAACCATCCTCAAGTAGGAGGGTTGGAAGGGCTGCTCACTCACGAAAATGTAGTGGGACAACTAAATATTCTACCCGATTTTTCTGATCCTGCACAAGCTTTGGGCATTTTTATTATTCCTTTGGCGGTACAATGGTGGAGCGTCTATTATCCCGGCTCGGAGCCGGGCGGTGGTGGGTACATTGCTCAGCGAATGTTTGCGGCCAAGGATGAAGAGAATTCTATTGCTGCAGTATTCTTTTTTAATGCAGCCCATTATGCTTTGCGCCCTTGGCCATGGATTATTGTGGGATTGTGCTCGCTTATTGTTTTTCCTGATATTGCCTCACTCAAAGAAGCATTCCCTAATGCATCGGGCGTAGCTGATCATGACATGGGGTATCCGGCTATGCTTACGTTTATACCTACGGGATGGTTGGGATTGGTGGTGGCATCACTTACAGCGGCATATATGTCCACTATTTCTACGCATCTTAACTGGGGGTCTTCATATTTGGTTAATGACTTTTACAAGCGATTCATTAGTCCCGATAGCTCGGAGAAAGAGCTGGTGATGGTGGGACGAATATCCACAGTTGTGCTGATGATTATTGCTGGAATATTTGCGCTTTTGCTACAAAATGCGCTCGAGAGTTTTCAGATTATCCTGCAGATTGGCGCGGGTACGGGGTTGCTGTTTATCCTTCGCTGGTTTTGGTGGCGTATCAATGCGGGAAGTGAAATTGCGGCTATGGTTATTTCTTTTGCAGTGGCTATGTATTTTCAGTTTGGGCATGTTCATACGGGTTTGCCTGCACTTACTGGTTGGCAGGAGCTGGTGGTTGGGGTTGTCGTTACCACTATTGGATGGGTAGCGGTTACTTTTATGACGCGTCCGACTGATAAGGAGACATTGATACATTTTTGTGAGGTGGCACGTCCCGGCGGACCGGGCTGGCAGAAGGTGATTAAAGATGCAGAATCTGAGAACAGAGATTTAGAACCGCTCAAAGATGAGGCTTGGCGGGTACCTCAGGGAATCCTATGTATGGTATTGGGATGTATTGCTATTTACGGTACCCTTTTTGCTACTGGCTATTGGATTTATGGTCGCTGGATATTAGCAAGTCTGATTACGGCAGTTGTAGTTGGTGCCAGTGGATTCTTATACAAAGCATGGCGAAAACTTATTGAGATACAGCCGGAAGAAGAATTATATTGAGAAAGCCATCCTGATTTCGAATTGATCCACCATCTCTCATGCTGAACTAAGGGTCTACGCTTAGTTCTTGTGTTTGTTTGATTTAACTATGGCTGTTTTAATCGGGCTAAAAATATCGTGGGTGATAACTTTGTGGTCTCTCCGGTTATTTTTTTCGGTTTTTCTCTTTTTCGCTGAGCACCCAGCTTACAAACATAAATTCCAAAGCTGCTGCCTCATAGCCTTCCCAATCTTCAATCATCTGTTGGAAATCTGTTTCATTGATTGTATTTGGGTCCTCTCCATAGTTGATGATAATCCATTTGCGTAGCCCTTTTTCTTTGCCGGATGATTTGTTGCTGGGGAAAATTGCATCCGTGCGATTGCGAAACAGCATTAACTGTTGGGCTGAGGTTGGTCCCACGCCCCGTACATTTTGTATGATATCGTAGAATACCTCCGGTTTGCAGGTCTCCAGGTGATGCAGGTCGCGTTCTCCGGAAAGCAGATCTTCTGCAAATCCGATAATAAATTCGCCTTTTCGCTTGGTGGGGCCGGGCTCTAACTGACGTATACCCATGGGATTGGCCTTTACTAGCTGGTGCGGACGTGGCCAGGCTGGTAAGCTGGTACCGTCTGCAGTAACAAGAGATCCATAATTTTCGCGCACTTTATAGACCATCTTCTTAGCTGTGGGCTTGTGTGAAAGTCGCATAGAGATAATACGGTTTATAGTATCCTCAAAAAGGTTAGCCCTTGCCATGCGTTTTAGTCCATATAAATCGGTTAGCTTCGGACCGATAACCGGATCGTCTGCTAATCTATCATACAGAGGACGTAAGTCCAGATCGGTGCCGAAGATACGGCTCAAACTTTTATTGGCTTCGGTTATCTCATCCTTGCTAAGTGGCTCCGCGCTTTCGAAATGGAACTCCGGATTTGTCGGATCCCCATTAAAAAAAGTAGTGACCAAAACATCCCGGTCTTTAAGGGGGATAGGCCGGGTAAATCCATCTTCAAAAACCTTTTCGGGATCATGTTCGTGATCAAAATACTGATCGATATCGAGGCATAGAAACCAGTCGTGTGGCGGTATTGATTCTAGCGTCCAACTGCTCATAAAAAATAAATAAATTAAAATTGTGAATATTAAAAATGGGATTTTAGATCCCTAAGTTCCAAAATACTTTTGATCTATCTCTTCCTCTTATTGATTCTCTTAATAATTATTCGCTTTTTGGGCATGAAATATTAATTCAAAAAGAGATGAATAGGAGATATTATATGTTAACTCGGATAGTTGGTTTATGTACGTTGGTATTATTTATTTTAGGATGTAGTAGCACCCAATCGGTTTATGATTTATCCGAACAGACACAGCGGGGTATTACCTATCAAACCTATAAACAGTCTTCAGATAAGGCTTTTGAAGCCGTAGATGATGTATTTACGAATCAACTACCCGGATTGCTTGGTGGTGGATGGGAAGTGGCCAACTCTGATAGTCGAAAAAAAACAGTAGAGACAGAATGGCGCGTAATCGGTAGCTCACAGAGTGCACATGAGAAAGAATTTAAAGATGATGAACGTATCAAGGTTATTGCTAGAGTTACTGAAAAGGGAAAAGGATCACAGGTAACTTTTCGTTTAAAAAAGCAGCGTATTGTTGTTGGCCGACCTGACGGAGAAGATCCCTGGCGTGATTGGACGGTAAAGAAAAAAGATGCAAAGCAATATTTACAGCCGCTTTTTAAGTCTTTAAATGATGATTATCTGACAGTCCAGACTAATTGATAGTGAAGGATTGTTTCTAATATTTGCTCATTGGGGATAAACTTTGTCGTCCGATGAGCAAATAAGTATTTATCAAACTGTAGATCGGCACTCAGAAGATTGTAAAATAAACTAAAACGAGGAGCTTCTTCTGGTTATGCCGATTTGAGTTATGTTTTGCCTAGTATATCTGTTCTATGTCTCTAAGGGTTGGTAGCTGGCGATACAAATTTGGGATGTTTTATTAAGCTGGAAATCGAGTTATTGTGAAGTATGCCAGCAGTAATATTGCAAGACCTACTGCTACCGCTGAGCTACCCCATCTGCGAATGATCGAGGAAAGTTTTTGGTCGTTTGTTTTAATTAACTGCCGACGCTGTTCCCACTGCACAAGTTGAATACCTGCTACATACACTAGTAATAAACTCCAAAGTGTAAAGAGAAGTTCGACCCATGAAAAAGGGGTAAACGAAAGTACTAATCCCGGCAGAGTAAAGAAGAAAAAATACTTGAGGATCCGGATGAAAAGTCTAGGTGGCTTTTCCGACTCTGCTGCATCCAGGATAAAACTTTTCATCTTCTCCTTTTTCAGGCTGAGATAACTGCCGCCTCCGATCAGGCAAAGTCCAACTATGCTGTAATAAATGACAAACCATTTAGCGGCAAAAGCTTCAAAATTCATGAGATGGTGGTTATTCTTCGTCGGGCATGTTTTCTTCAGCTATGGGGTCTTCTTCCTGTGGATTCATGATGGAAGCCACGATGGAGAGGATAAGCGCGCCGGCAACAAATGCCAGAGCGTATGGTGTGGGTATGTGATAGAGGTCAGAAAGCAGCATTTTTACACCCACGAAAACGAGAATAAATGATAACCCGTAATGTAGATAGTGGAACAAGCGCATAATTCCGGAAACAGCAAAATAAAGAGCTCTGAGACCTAGAATGGCAAAGGCGTTGGAGCTATAAATGATAAACTCGTCGCGGGTTATAGCCAGAATAGCAGGGATAGAGTCGAGGGCAAAAACGAGATCCGTTGTTTCAATAACAATGAGAACGATAAACAAAGGTGTGGCAATGAGCCGACCCATTTTTCGAATGAAAAACTTTGAGCCGTAATAACTTTTTGTTGTTGGAAAAAAACGCCGCACTAATTTTAACACTGGATTCCGTTCAGGATGGACCTCCTTATCCTTTTCCATTGCAAGTTTAATGCCCGTAAAAACAAGAAAGCCTCCAAAGACATAGATAATCCAATGGAAACGTTCGAGTAGAGCTACCCCAGTAAAAATAAAAATAAGCCGCATGACCAATGCCCCGAAAATCCCCCAGAATAACACCTTATGCTGAAATTCGGATGGTACTTTGAAATAAGTGAAAACCAGCAAAAATACGAAAATGTTATCAACGCTCAGCGACTTTTCAATAAGGTAGCCGGTGTAGTAGTCGAGGGCGGTTTGGGAGCCCATATAATAGTATACGCCCAAACCAAAAATGAGTGCCAGCACAATCCAGACACCTGTCCAATATAGCGCTTCTTTTATGCTGACGGCTTCATCTTCTTTGTGTAGTACAACCAGGTCGACAACGAGCATTACAATGATAAAAACATTGAAAATCGACCAAAGTAGAAACGAATGTTCCAAATCTGATCTGCCTTTGAGATTTTTAAATAAGCCTCAAAGGTAGGCAACCTTTGGCAGAATTACTACTCTGTGAGTTGCGAAAGGCTATTCTACAATCAATGCATCTTCGGGTTCTTTAAGTTCATCAGGAATGGCATCCATAATTTCTTTTTTGAATGCTTTAATAACATTTTGCTTGAGGTATTCACGTCCATAGACTACACGTACTTTTCGGCGTGGAATCGGATTCTTGAAGTGACGAATATGGGCTTTGGCACATTCCCCATTAATCTGATTTTGTGCCAGATAGGGCAGGAGGGTCATCCCAAAATTTTGCTCCACAAGTTGTTTGAGTGTTTCCAGGTTACCACTTTCGAACTCGATATGCTGGTCATCGAGCTTATTTTTGCGGAACTTCTTACACAGCTGCACGGTTTGGTCACGGAAACAATGTCCTTCATTAAGTAGCCATACATCTGCACCTTCTAAATCATCAACAGAAAGTTTATCCTTCTGTGCCAGAGGATGTGATTCGGATACATATCCCATGAAGGGTTCATAGTAGAGATCTTCTTCAAAAATGTGTCCACGATCGGAGGGGGTTGCAATAACGCCGATATCCAGGTAATCCTGGTTAACAAGGTCTAAAAGCTTTTCTGTTTTAACCTCTTCGATAATGAGCTGTACCTTGGGATAATTGTCGCGAAACTTGCGGAGAAAAAGCGGCAGCAAATAGGGAGCTATCGTAGGGATAATACCAATCCGAAAAGTGCCGTGCAGTTCCTCATCACCCAGAGAGGCTAGATCTTCGATATGTTTTTCTTGTTTTAGCATTTTTTTTGCCTGTTTAATAATTTTTTTCCCAATCTCGGTAGGTACTACAGGCGACTTAGATCGGTCAAAAATAGTGATACCCAGCTCATCCTCTAGCTTGTGAATTTGCATGCTGAGCGTAGGCTGGGTAACAAAGGACTTCTCGGCCGCAGTGGCAAAATGGCGATATCGATCTACAGCTACGATGTAGGAAAGTTGGGTCAAAGTCATGGTATCTGGCACTATTTTAAATCAATAGGTATTGTTCATTTTGCTGAATTATACAAACTTTAAGTCGATAAATCGTTTTTAGTTCGAGATTTCCGTTTAGATTCCTACATTCCCCCTAGAAATTAGTGTGACGTTATCGATTTTCACCAGCAAGAGTTAATTAAAGCGTAATATAATATGCAGCAAGCTCATGTATTTATCGAAGGACGAGTGCAAGGCGTAGGATTTCGCCATTTTGCAAAAGTAAATGCCGAAGAGGTAGGTGTATTTGGATGGATTAAAAATTTGCCCGACGGAAGGGTTGAAGCCGTTTTTGCGGGCCCTCTGGATCACATTCGAGAGATGGTGAATCGATGCGAAGACGGTCCCGGCGCCAGCCGTGTAGATAATATTGATGTAACGGTAGAAGAGACCGACGAAGAATACAAAGAATTTGAAGTGCGTTATCACTGATGCGGCTGTTTATTGCTCTACCCATATCTGAGAGTATAAAGACACAGCTTGCCGAACTGAAACAACCGATGGATGGAGTGCATTGGCAATCCCCGGACCAGATGCATTTGACACTGAAGTTTCTGGGAGAAACTAAAGAGAGCCCCGCGCAGCAACTAACTGATTATCTAACCAACATAGAACACCCGGTGCTTTCTCTCACCATCAACAAGCTGGGAACCTTTCCACAATCCAAAAAACCCCGCGTGTTGTGGGCAGGTATTAAAAAGAATGATTCACTGACTACGCTGCATGAGAAAATTGAACAACTGTGTACTTCACTGGGATTTGACCCCGAAAACCGTTCCTTTATCCCGCATATTACGTTGGCTCGGATGAAGGACGTTTCCAAAGAAGATATTGCCCCCTTTATTAATCAGCATGAACAGTTTCATATTTCTGATATATTGGTTGATCAGTTCGTACTGTATGAAAGCAGGCTGGGTTCGGATGGAGCGATACACCATCAGTTGCAAAACATTAAACTGGAAAAACATTAATCCTCGTGCGTATTTCTCAAACTTTGTTTTATGTTTTAGTCAGTATTGGTATCGGGTATCTGCTGATTCTGTTGTTGATGTATCTCTTGCAAAGCAAGATGATCTATCATCCTACCAGGGCGATGATTGCCACGCCATCAAGCGTGGGCCTCCAGTTCGAGAATATCCGATTTGAAACTGAGGATGATCTTTCTCTGCACGGCTGGTTTATTCCTGCCGATTCGGCTGCACCGACAGTGCTTTATTTTCACGGCAACGCGGGAAATATATCCGGTCGCATAGAGACGTTGCATTTACTGCATGATTTGGGACTCAACGTTTTTATGTTTGATTACCGAGGATATGGTAAAAGCCAGGGGACACCCACCGAGACGGGTACCTATCGAGATGCAACGGCGGCATGGAATTATTTGACGAAAACCAGTAAAACTGAAGCCGACCAGATTATAATTATGGGTCGATCGCTGGGCGGTTCCATTGCGGCGTGGCTGGCCGCGCGCCAAGATCCTGCTGCCGTCATCATGGAATCAACTTTTACTTCGGCAGCTGATTTGGGAGCTGACCTGTATCCCTGGTTGCCGGTGCGCTGGATGCTGAAGTATGATTATAATACCTTGGCACACATACGCGAAATTGACGAACCGATATTTATGGCGCATAGCAAAGATGATCAGATTGTGCCTTATCATCATGGGCAACAATTATTTGAGATTGTCCAAGAGTCCAAACGGTTTATTGAACTGCGCGGATCACACGGTTCTGCTTTTTGGGAGACTGGTGAAAAATATCGAGAAGGATTGAAACAGTTTTTAGAAGAGAATACGTCGTTAAATTCAGGAATTAAGGAGTAAAAGTTATTTATAGTTAAATGTTGTTCGGATCCTCTCATCCGTCCGAGTTTGAAACTTATCCCCCGGTTTTATTTCATCCCGGAGCTCTCGCGGGATGCAGATGCACCATTCTACACGGAACGGATTATAGTAGTAAAAAATATCATTTAGGATGACAGTAGTTGCTTCTCAGAATTTGTCTTTAGATTTTAAATTTCTTTAACAGAAAGAATGCAACCCTATTTTATTGATGGCTATGGATATTACAAGCAAAGAAATAACCGTTGAGGCCGAGGGATTTTCGGACATCAAAAATATTACCAATGAGGTACAGCGATTTGTTGCCGAGAGTAAGTTCAGAGAGGGAATCATCCATATTTTCCCAATAGGATCGACAGCGTCTATTTCGACTATCGAATTTGAGCCGGCACTTGTTCAGGATATGCAAGACAAGCTCGATGAGTTTGCGTCTCGTGATCAAACCACTCGTCATGGCCAGACCTGGGGCGACGATAATGGGTTTTCGCATATGCGTGCCACCATGATGGGCCCGGGCATTACAGTGCCGCTGCACGAGGGTAAGCCGGTATTGGGTACTTGGCAACAGATAGTGATCATTAATCACGATAATAAACCAAGAGAGCGACGTATTTTTTTGCAGGTGATGGGGCAGTAAGTACAGTAATAATCAAGTTTTAAACTTGGGTCAGCAGGTTAATTTTGGTCCAAAAATTTCAAATCATCTCTTAATTTTGCGTCTCAGAAATCGTATAATAATTAGACGATCAGACTTTAATAAATCCGCCTGAATGAATTTTTCACACCTCCATAATCATACGCAATTTAGCATGCTTGACGGTGCCGCCGGCATCGAACAGCTCATCAAGAAATCCAAGAGGCATGGGATGCCGGGGATTGCTATTACCGACCATGGTAACATGTTTGGAGTTCCTGAGTTTGTCAATGAAGCGCACAAACATGATGTAAAACCGATTATTGGATGTGAGTTTTATATTACGCCCTCGGGAATGGATGACAAGCAGGACCGTACACGCTATCACCAAGTACTGCTGGCCAAAAACATGACCGGATATCGGAATCTCTCAAAGCTTTGTTCGCTGGGCTATACTGAGGGCATGTACTATAAGCCGCGCATCGACAAGGAGACGCTGGCCGAACATGCTGAGGGACTCATTGCTACTACCTGCTGTATTGCCAGTGAGATTAATCAGACCCTCATCAACGGTGAAGAAAAAGATGCCCGCGCCTTGTTTGAATGGTATTTAGATATATTTGGGGATGATTATTATGTAGAATTACAGCGGCACGGCCTTGAAGATCAAAATCGTTGTAACGAGACGCTTGTTAAATGGGCCAAGGAGTATAACGTAAAGATGATTGCAACCAACGATTGCCACTATGTGGAGGAGGAAGACTCTGAGGCACACGATATTCTGCTGGCCCTGCAGACTAACGCAGACATTGATGACCCCAATCGTTTTCGCTTTACTGATGATGATAACAACCTGAATACTGATTTTTATCTGAAGACGCCCGAGGAGATGAAAGAGTTGTTCAGCGATCTCCCTGAGGCTATTGACAATACCAACGAGATCATCGAGAAGATTGATGATATAGAGCTCAGTTCGGATCTGCTGCTGCCCCACTACAGTATTCCCGACGAGTATGACTCGATGTATGATTACCTTCGTCAACTGACCTATGAAGGTGCTAAGGAGCGGTATGGCGAAGTTAGACAAGATGTAAGCGAACGCATTGAGCAAGAGCTTAACATCATCAAAGAGATGGACTTTGTGGGCTACTTTTTAATTACACAGGATTTTACCACCGAGGCCCGAAAGCGCGATGTGTTTGTAGGACCGGGACGAGGTTCGGCCGCCGGGTCTATCGTGGCGTATTGTCTGGGGATTATCAATATCGATCCGTTACGGCACGATTTGCTGTTTGAGCGATTTCTGAATCCTGAGCGCGTAAGTCCACCTGATATTGATATCGACTTTGATGACAGCGGGCGACAGGAGGTTATCGACTATGTGGTTGAAGAGTACGGCCGGGACAACGTTGCGCAAATTGTGACCTATGGTACCATGAAGGCCAAAACGGCTATCCGCGATGTGGGGCGTGTGCTGGGTGTGCCGCTACAGGAGGTAGATCGGATTACCAAGATGTTTCCTGATGGTCCCTCGCTCAACGAGTTTGAAGACGTGCTTGATACGCAGAAAAATCCCGAGTCGGCTAATGACATTCAAGAGCTTTTTGAGCATCCCGATCCACAGATTCAGAAGATGATGCGTTTTGCTCGCACGCTGGAAGGTTCGGCTCGGCAGACGGGCGTCCACGCAGCTGGGGTTATTATCGCACCGGGCGAAATAAGCGAATATGTGCCCGTGGCGCTATCGAAAGACAAAGAGCTGATTACTCAGTACGACGGACCCAATGCCGAAGATTGTGGTTTGCTGAAGATGGACTTTCTGGGATTGAAGACCCTGTCAATCCTAAAAACCTCCATCAAATATATCGAAGAGAATCACGGGGAGCACTGGGAGTTAGATGACATTCCCGAAGATGATGAAAAGACGTTTGAGCTTTATCAGCAAGGCAATACCATTGGCACCTTCCAGTTTGAGTCCGACGGCATGCGGAAGTATCTGAAACAGCTGAAGCCGACTGAGCTGGATGATTTAATTGCCATGAACGCTCTCTATCGGCCGGGTCCCATGCAGTTTATCCCCGAATATATTGATCGCAAGCACGACCGGTCGGAGGTAGAGTATCCACATCCCGACCTAAAAGAACTGCTGGAGCCGACCTACGGTATCATGATTTACCAGGAGCAGATTATGAAAGCGGCTCAAATTATTGCCGACTATTCGCTGGGTGAAGCAGATCTGCTGCGGCGTGCGATGGGCAAGAAGAAGCAGAAAGTGATGGCTGAGCAGCGTGAAATTTTTACTGAAAAAGCCATTAATAATGGAGTCTCCGAAGAGAAGGCCGAAGAGATTTTCGACATCATGGCCGAGTTTGCCAATTATGGATTTAACAAGTCACACTCGGCAGCCTATTCAGTGGTGGCCTATCAAACAGCTTTTTTCAAGGCCAACTATCCCGCCGAATACATGGCAGCAGTGCTCACGCACAACATGGGGGATATTGATAAAGTCTCGAAGTTTATTGAAGAGTGTTATCGCAATGATATTACCGTAGATCCACCGGATATTAATAACGGGGCCGGGAAATTTGTAGCGGTTGATGGTCGTATTCAATACGGCATGGAAGCTATTAAAGGTGTGGGGTCTAATGCTGTTCAGGAGGTTGTAAAAGAACGAAGGGAGAACGGCAAGTTTGAATCCATCTTTGATTTTGCTCGCCGTATTGATTCGCGTGTCTGTAACAAACGAACACTCGAAAGCTTGTTCCAGGCCGGTGCTTTTGATGGGTTAAATCCCAACCGCCGTCAGCTGCTGCAGCATATGGAGGTGATCATCAGTTACGGGTCGCGGGTGCAGGAGATGGAGGATTCCAATCAGTCAGATTTGTTTGGCGAAGGTGAAGACAGCAGTTCGGCTATTGATGAGCCCGAATTTGATCCTATTGAGCGGTGGTCAAACATGGAGCGGCTGAACAAAGAGCGAGAGTTGATTGGGTTTTACTTGAGTGGGCATCCACTGGATAAATACAGCGAAGATTTGCAAATGTTTTGCTCTCATACCCTTGATTCTGATGAGTTGGAAAAGCTAGATGATCGGACGGATATTCGTGCTGCCGGTATAATTACGGATGTGAGCCGAGTGACTGATAAAAAGGGACGCCCCTTTGCCTTTTTAGAAATGGAAGACCGGCAGGGCAAGGTAGAAGTAGTGGCTTTTAATGATGTTTATGATAGTAACCTGGGTATGATTCAGGAGGATACACGGGTGGTAGTGGATGGCAGTTTTGACTCATCCCGAGGCAAACTTCAGATTATTGCGAACAATTTTGAACGGATAGAAAGTATGCGCGAGAAATATCAGGATCAAATTGAGCTTCAGATCGACATTGATACCAATTTTGTTACGGATGATGAACTGGAAGAGATGGCCAAGCTGTTTGGTCGGCACCGCGGCGAAACGAATGTCAGTTTTAATGTGCTTAGTCAAGAGGCCAAACGACCGTTTCGGATGAATGTGCGCAAGTTTGTTGTAGATCCCAATGAGCAGTTACTCAGCGGTTTAAAATCGCTGGTAGGCGAAGAGGCGGTTGCCCTGCAACGCAATAAAACCAACGGAAGGTAAGATAAGTTTTTGTAATCTCATCCATAATAAAGATTGATGTGAAAATCTGATTGCTTTATCCGATATTAAGCTGTTGGATTTTTAGAGAACACCTTAATTAAATGTAGAACTTGAAGGTATAATTATGAGTAAAGCTTTAGAACTTACAGATGATTCGTTTGAAGACGAGGTTGTAAATGCAGAATCAGGTACTCCGGTGCTTGTTGATTTCTGGGCGGAATGGTGCGGCCCCTGTAAAATGGTCGGTCCCGTAGTTGAAGAACTTGCAGATGAATTTGAAGGACAGGCTAAAGTTGGAAAGGTTGATGTTGATTCCAATCCTGAGCTTTCTACCAAATACGGTATTCGAAGTATTCCGGCACTTCTTATCTTTAAAGATGGCGAAGTTGTCGATCAGATCGTAGGTGCGGTACCCAAAGCCAAACTTAAAAAGCAGCTAGAAGCGCAAGTTAACTAGAAGTTGCTAACATATTAGATATTTCTAGGCGGTGCTTGCACCGCCTTTTTTATTGATCCTAAAGGTAGAAATTGTTCTTGACGGTGTGCTGAATTTATTCAGGATTGGTTAAAGGGAGAATACTTATCAGTTATCAAGTTGGAAACTGAGCATTGTTTTAGTGCCTCCCTCCAAAAATTGGACATCATCAGCATATTGTCTCATCAAGTAAATACCGCGGCCGCCTTCATTTAGTAAATTCTCCTCTTCCAGTGGGTCTGGGATTTCTCCAGGATCAAAACCTTCGCCTTCATCACGAATGTGAATAATTAGTTTCCCATCCTTAAGAACGGTTGACAGATATACATTCTTCTCCGGGTTTTGTTCGTTGCCGTGAAGAATGGCGTTATTGACAGCTTCACTTATGGCAAGCATTATCCGATCCGAATCGCCGTCGTCCAGCGAAGCCCATGTTGTAAGCTCTTCAACAAAAGGCTCGATCTGTGTCATAGCATCAAAAGAAGATGGCAGTACCAGTTTCTTTTCATCACTTTTGGACATAGGGCAAGATTAAGAATGAACATTCCCAGAGAGTTACAATAAGTTAGGCATATAAGCCACGTCTTTTAAGGGTCATTGCTACTTTATTAATTCCAAATACGTAGGCCGCCTGACGCAGAGTAATATCATATTTCTCTTTGGTCTTAAACAACTGATCAAAAGCATCACGCATCATTCGGTTAAGACGGCGGTTAACGCGTTCTTCAGTCCAGAAATATCCCTGTCTATCCTGCACCCATTCAAAATATGAAACCGTAACACCACCGGCATTAGCCAGAATGTCGGGTACGACCATAATACCTTTGCTTTCGAGGATACCATCAGCATTGGCAGTGACAGGACCATTGGCGCCCTCTGCAATAATACGGGCATTAATATCACTGGCATTTTCGCGGTTTATTTGATCTTCTTTGGCAGCAGGAATAAGGACGTCGCATTCGATTTGTAGCAGTTCTTCGTTAGTGATCTCTTCGGCTTCAGGATATCCTTCCAGCGAACCGTCATTTTCTTCAGCGTATTCTAGTGCCTTGGGGATGTCGATTCCATTTTCGTTATAATATCCCCCGGCAATATCACTGATAGCTACTACTTTGGCTCCCTGTTCGTACATAAGTTCTGCGGTTACCGAGCCAACATTTCCAAATCCTTGTACAGCGACCGTGCAGTTATTAGGCAGAATTCCTTTTTTGTTGAGTGCAGCTAGCGTAACGGTAACAACACCTCGGCCCGTAGCTTTTTTACGTCCGTATGATCCACCTAAAATAATGGGTTTTCCGGTTACAACCGCCGTTTCGGTTTTGTGCGCATTCATGCTGTAAGTATCCATAATCCAGGCCATAATCTGCTCGTCGGTATTCATATCCGGAGCAGGGATATCACGGTCGGGTCCAAACACTTCAAGCATATTCGCAGTATAGCGGCGCGTCAGGCGTTCGAGTTCGCCATCTGAAAGTTCGTTGGGATCACATCGTACACCACCTTTGGCTCCGCCGAAGGGTACGTTTACAATGGCACATTTCCAGGTCATCCATGCGGCCAGGGCATTAACTTCTTCCAGATTAACATCGGGCGAATAGCGAATGCCACCTTTTGAAGGGCCAAGTATATTATTGTGAATTACGCGATATCCCTGAAACACTCTGATGTTTCCTGAATCCATCAAAATGGGAACAGAAACAGTTACTTGCTTGACTGGGCTCGAAAGGTATTGAAACATTCCTTCATCAAGATCCAATATTTCCGCGGCAAAACGGAACCGTTCCATCATAGATTCGAAAGGCGATTCCTCGTCAAGCTTCGGACCAGGTTCTTTATAATATCCGGCACCGCTATTGTTTTTTTTATTAGGCATAAAGAATAACTAAATATAGTCTTTTAGTTGTGTTTAAAGGGACGAATCGTGTAAATAATATTTATGTAATCCACTTTGTTAAATGACCCCAAATTTATAAAAAATTCGGTGATGATATTAGTTAGATTTATAACTATTAATTTTTGACGTGATGCCTATGATCATCTGTTTCAACTAAATTAGTTTTCGGCTTTATCCACTTTACAAAATTGTAATGTTCCACTGTGGGGGTTGCATTTATACAAAATTTAATGTTGATTCTACACATTAAAAGTTAATAGTATGTTCGCAAGGCTTTTTGCAACTGGCAACAGTCAAAGTAGATTGTTATGGATGCACGAGTTTTGGTTCTAAATAAGGATTATCAACCGCTGAGTATTTGCTCGGTACATCGGTCTATTAAACTGCTGTTTTTAGATAAGGCAGAAATGGTGCACGATTATCCCGAGCGCAAGGTTCGTACTGTCTCTAAAGAATATGATTATCCTTCCGTAATTCGTCTGCGTCGCTTCATTAATATTCCGTATAATAAAATTGTACTTACGCGGCATAACATTATGAAGCGTGATGCCAAGACCTGTCAATACTGTGGATCTTCACATAATCTGACTATTGATCATGTAGTACCGAAAAGTCGGGGTGGCAAAGACACCTGGGAAAATCTGGTGACGGCTTGTGATGAGTGTAATGTAAAGAAGGGAAATCGTACGCCGGAAGAGGCCACTATGCCGTTGAAGAAAAAGCCCTATCGACCTATTCATATTACTTTTTTGCAGTCAATATTGGGTAGTGTAGAAGAAGATTGGAAACCCTATCTTTATATGACGAATTGAGCAAGTTTGTCTTTTATTTTGTTGGTGTTATACTTTGTATTCTCTTCATGAGGTATGCTATATTCCTACAAGTTTGGAACTTTTGAGATATAAGGAGCTATTCATCCAGCTTGGAATAGGTGAATAGGACTAGTAGCTCTCTTCATAACAAATACATAAAAAATTCGTATTTTTAGGGATACTAAATGTTTTTTAGCTGATGGATATCAGCATTATCAAAGATAACCAGTCAATAAGAATAAAATACAATGAGTAGCAAAGGACGAGTATTAGTAGCCATGAGCGGAGGGGTAGACTCTTCGGTTGCGGCGGTGATGCTCAAAGAACAGGGATATGACGTCATCGGAATTACGATGAAAACGTGGGACTACTCCCGCGTGGGTGGCAAGTCGGATAAAGAGACTGGCTGCTGTACGCTCGAATCGATGAATGATGCCCGTGAAATTGCTGTCAATCATGGATTTAAGCACTTTATTGTGGATATCCGTGATGAGTTTGGCGACTGGGTTATCGATCGTTTCGTGGATGATTATATGAGCGGCCGTACGCCCAATCCCTGCGTGCTTTGCAATACACATATCAAATGGGCAGCCCTGTTGCGTCGGGCGGATAATCTTGGTTGTGATTATATTGCTACCGGCCACTATGCCAATGTGCGTGAAGAAAATGGGCGGCATATTATTTCGAAGGGTCTGGACCCCCAAAAAGATCAGTCCTATGCGCTGTGGGGGGTTGAGCAAAAGCATTTAGCGCGCACAATTTTTCCTTTGGGTGACTATGAAAAAACAGAAATTCGTGATTTGGCCGAAGAGTTTGGGCTCACCAAAGTGGCCGATAAGCCCGATTCCTATGAAATTTGTTTTGTCCCTGATGACAATTATCGTCGTTTTTTGAAAGATCGTGTAGATGGTCTTGAAGATCGTGTAAAAGGCGGTAAGTTTGTTGATCAGGATGGGAACATTGTAGGAGAGCACGAAGGGTATCCCTTTTATACCATCGGTCAGCGTCGAGGTCTGGATCTGGCTCTTGGCAAGCGCGTATATGTGACGGATATTAATCCCGATACAAACGTAATTACCATTGGTGAAAAAGAAGATTTGGTAAGCACTACGTGCCGCGCTAAAAATATTAATCTTAGCAAGTATGGTGAAGTGCCCGGCGGACAAATGGATATAATTGGAAAGATCCGCTATAACGATGATGGTGTTATGGGGCAGTTAACCCAACTTGGAGATGATGAAATTGAGGTTGAGTTTCCCACTGGTCGCGAAGCCATAACCCCCGGACAGGCGGTTGTTTGCTATGAAGGTGACGATGTTGTAGCCGGCGGGTGGATCCACAAGGTCAATGTAGATGCAGACGCGCTATTGCAGAAAGTATAATTTTATGACTAGTTCCTCGTTATTTAAGCCTGCTCGGTTTTCCGGGTAGGCTTTTTTTAGGTTGAAACATTCTCACCAATTATCCTGTACAACAAAGAGACAATTCAAAATTTGAAATCATTTTTACTATGAGAAAAGCAAAACATTATTTGTCCGCTATGCTTTTGGTTGCCTGTTTTACACAGCCGGCAGCTGCACAATTTGAGGGTCAAATTACTTACGAGAGTTATAACTATTCTGAACAGCAGACCGAAGAACAACAGGATGAATTTACACTTACCATAACGCCAGATCGTATGATGTTGAGTGGTAATAATTCCTACAATTTCATGGAATCTATTGATACCGAAGGGCTACTTGTACGTCTGGATAACGAAGATTTTGTGTTTATGACGGGCAAAAACCAAGCGCTCAAAATATCAAAATCCGATATTACATCTCTGATGAATATGTTTGATAACGGAGAGAGTCCTTCAGATGTAGCCGAGGAAGTTGATGAAATTAACTATAAAAAAACTGGAGAAACAACTGATATCTTGGGATACAAATGCGAAAAGTTCATCTTTCGCGATGAGGATAACGAGGATGAATATGCGATTGTGTGGATGACCAAGGAGATTAATGTGAACTGGGGTATGCTAGCTGACCCATGGAGTGGCAGTGCCGAGGACATTGTAAGCAATTTTCCTACTAACCTGGTGTTTAAAGAAAAGTATTTCCCCGTTCGCGTTGAAAGTTATGAGGATGGCCAGCTGGATTCAAAACTGGAAGCTAAAACTATCAGCGAAAAAGAAATTAGTTCTCGCATGGTTGAGGTTCCATCCGGTATTTCGGTGATGACCTTTCAGGAATATTTGTTCAACCAAATGGAGAATTAGGGCTTAACTATTGAGGCTATCCCATGTGTCTGCACTTGGGAATAGGATAAGCTCTTCATTTACTTGTTGCCTACATTACCCAATAAGTATACGTCGCCGGTAGGTTGAGACACACCCCCTTTGGGTTCCAGAGTGATGGCAAAAGCATTGGTTGACTGTTTGTCAGCTTCAGCCATTTGTTCAATTTTAAAGAAGGCATCATTCTGGTTACCAACCGAAAATACGCCGGCACTTACCGGTTTATTATTCTTGATAAGCCACAGTTGATAATCTTTATCACTGGCTTCCGTTGGCAGGTTTGATACTTGTAGCAGCGCCTGCTGTTTACTTGCATTCCAAATTACTTTGCCGTATCCATTTGGATTTACATCACGTCCAGCCATCATAACCAAGTCCACATCACGGGCTTCAAGGATGGAAAGCATCTCTTCTTTACGCTCCAGCTCGTTTTTTAGTTGCGTGATCTGTGTATTTTTTTCTGCTATGATGTTATTCTTATTAGATAACGAAGAATTTAGGTTAAAGGAATAGAAAATGAGGCTGAGGCTTACAATCAACAAGGCAAAAGAGGCAGCAACGCCCAAAGCTGACCAATTAAAGCGGTCTTTGTCATCCGATGGGGAACCTTCATCAATGTTTGTTACGGTGTTATCATTTTGATCCTGTTGCTGTTCACGAATGATTTCCATCAGTCGTTCTTTAAGATCGGCAGGTGGTTCTTCTTGTTCTACTGTAAAGGCCAACTGGTTGGCAGTTGTCCACATTGTTTGATACAGATCACGTTCTTCGGCCGATGCTTCGCCAAGCATTTCTTCAAACTCTTCTCGTTCTTCTCTGTCTAAAGCATGCAGCACGTAACCGGCACAGAGCTGCTCGAATTTTTCGGTATGTGATTGTTCATTAGCCATCAGTTGATATATGTTCTTCTAATATGCGTTTTAATTTTATCATTCCCTGTCGGGTTCTTGTTTTTACGGTACCCAGGGGGATGTCTAGGTGGTCAGAAATTTCTCGCTGAGTCATGCCACGATAATATGCAATTTTAATCACCTTGCTTTGTTTCTCGGGAATTTTATCAAGAGCTTTTTGAACCAGCTCTGCCCGATCAGAAAAAATAGTTGTTTCCATCGGATCATGTTTATCTCCTTCAAGCGAAAAAAGCGGCTGGTGAATACTTACTGATTGTTTTTGCTGTGTTTTATATCCTTTTGATCGGATACGATCAATAGCGGTATTTCGTGCCAGGGTAACAATCCAGCTATATACATTGCCCCGGTCTGGTTTAAACTGATCTGCTTTATTCCATATTTTAACAAAAATTTCTTGCAGTACATCTTCAGCTTCTTCTCGTTTTTTCACAATCGAGATGACCATTCCAAAGAGCAGTTTGTTATATAGATTGTAGAGCTCCTCTATGGCTTCCTCGTCGCGAGCTTGAATGCGCTTCATTAATTCAATTTCGTCATCGGAATTTCCATGTGTTATTTTTCCGATGGTGGCAAGAAGAGTGAATAAAATCACGTCATTAGTTCATTTGTTAATACGCAAGAACATGCGAAATGGATTTTATATCCGTATTTGTTTAAGCCATTGATTTATATTAGCCTATAGCTCAGAATATACCAAGAACTTTTAAATTATTAGAATTGTGCCCTGGTTGCTTGAGATGACGATCCTGGTATCAGTTTTGATGATACCAGCAGTGTTCTATTTATCATTCCGATTATATAATATCAGCAAAGATTATTTTACGAGAAATAAGTGGATAAAATTTGTATTACCCATATTCCTATTTTCGTTCTATCTGTTTCCTATAAGTGGCAGCATCGATTTTTATATTTCCGGTGAAATTGATGTTCTTAAATATCCCAAGTTGTTGACGTATTGGTTCTGGTTTGGGTTGGTGTTTGTCTTTCAGTTAGCGACATGGATAATTTTAGCAGATATAGGAAAGCTAATTAGTCGGTTTTTAGTTGCTGATACAGCACTGGTTAATCGATGGCATACAAGAGTAGTCTTCGGATTATTTCTTTTGACTTTTCTTTTTATGGGATGGAAAACGTATAAGGATACTACTCAAATTGTAACCGATGAATTGAGCATAGCTATTGATGATCTTCCGGCATCACTCAAAGGATTTAAACTTGTACATATTTCTGATATTCAGGGTGATGAGTACACTGGTCGCAAAGAGATTGCCCGGTATGTTGAGGCAGTTAATGCAACGAATCCCGATCTTATTATTTTTACCGGCGATTTGATTTCTTATGGCACTGATTTTATTGCAATGTCAGCCCAAGAGCTAGGTAAGGTTAGAGCCACGTATGGCACCATTGCGGTAGTGGGTGACCATGACTACTGGGCAGGTACCCCAAATATAGAGCAGGCACTGGCCAACGAAGGTATCCCGCTGCTGCAGAATCAAAATCAAAAATTTTCCTCAGATGGTGACCATACCGTTCGGGTTACCGGTATTACCGAAGTATATAGCAAGACATCTGATCCTGAAGTTGTTGATTCAGTGACTAATAATGCAGGAGGTGCGGCACTAAAAATTTTTGCTTCCCATCAGGTTGATGATGATTTGGTCGCTGAGGCCCAACAAAATGGTTACGATATGATGTTGGCCGGTCATACCCACGGGGGACAAATTCGAGTGCCATTTTTTGGAATGGGATTTTCAGCTGCCGAACGAGAAACAAAGTATGTTAGCGGTTTATATCATAAAAATAAGCTGCCGATTCATATTAATAATGGACTTGGTTTTACCTTGGGCCCCATCCGCTACGATGCCCAGCCAACCGTTACTGTTATAACACTAAAGGAAAAGGATAGATAATATAATAAACCAAGAATTGGCTTCCGTTGCTTAAGATGGGATATGTATTCGCGCCAGGAATATAAATCTAGAAAATCAATGATTATCTTGTTTCTTAATCAGCTCAAGCATTTTTTCTAGGTCATTAGTTGGTAGTTCACAGCTATAATTTTGGCATACATATGCTGTTGGTTTGTTGTTCTGCATTCCAAAATCATCCAGAAACGGTATCAGATTATTAATGTTGTTATCGTTTGGATCAGCAAGTAGAATTACTGTATTGGGGAGGAAAAGGTCGCGCAATTGGTGGAGCATTTCTTTCGTTTGGGGATGATTCTGATCACCGGCAATAATAACCTCCTTTGGATTTGACGTTGAAAAGTTGACTCCTTGTAAAGCAAACCCAAATCCCGTAGGTGCTTGCTGAATACTAGAAGAGAAAAGTTTATTTATTTGGTCAGCCATTTGTTCCCAATCAGTATTGCCGGTCATGCGACCCAGCCGCAGTAAATTCATCATGGCTACCGAGTTGCTGGAGGGTATAGCGCTGTCATGAATTTCCTTTTTGCGCCCCAGAAGTTCTTCCCCCTCCTCAGAAGTGAAGTAAAATCCGCCGTCATCAGAGTCCCAAAACGAGTTATTAAATTGTTGCTGTAGAGAGACAGCCTCTTGCAGGTATTTTGAATTAAAGGTTGTCTGATACAGTTCGATGAGGCCCCAGATTAGAAAAGAATAATCATCGGCATGGGCACTAATAGCTACATCCCCGTTGCGGTAACGGTGCTTAAGTTGGTTGTCTTCGGTAAGCATCTGGGATGCAATGAACTGCCAACATGCCTGGGCTTGCTCAATATATTTTTGATTGCTAAAGTTTCGTCCGGCTTTGGCAAGAGCGGCTATCATCAATCCATTCCAGTCGGTTAGGATTTTATCATCAAGCAGCGGATGCACGCGCTGTTGACGAGCCTGCAGTAATTTTTGACGGATACCTTCAAGCGTAGTTCTCAGCTTTTCAGTTGACATATTCCGTTCATTGGCAAGTGTTGCCAATGATTTTTGCAGATGTAGAATGTTTTTTCCGGTATGCCTTCCGGTGGATTCGTCCTTATAATTTCCTTCTTCTGTTAGATTAAATACCTCAATGATTAATTCCGCTTCAGCGGTGGGAAGTAGTTCGCGGATCTCTGAAATTTCCCAAACATAAAATTTGCCCTCTTCGCCTTCACTGTCAGCATCTTCAGCCGAATAAAAGCCGCCGTTGTCATCCTGCATTTTACGGAAAACATAATCAGCAATCTCATTAGCAGTTTGCTTAAATAGATCGTTGTTTGTCATCTGCCAAGCTTCGGTATAGGCAATCATAAGCATGGCTTGGTCATACAACATTTTTTCGAAATGGGGAAGTAGCCATTGCTGGTCAGTAGAATAACGGTGAAATCCTTTCCCAATATGATCGAAAATACCGCCTCTACGCATTTCCGTAAGTGTTTTTTCAACCATCTGTAGGGCGTTAGATGCCGGATGCTGTTTGGCATATCGTAAGAGCAGCATCAAGTTATGTGGACTCGGAAATTTCGGCGATGAGCTGAAACCACCGTGGGTACTATCAAACTGCTGTTCGTATTTGTTGTATGCCTCTTGCAGTATATCATCACCAAGCTGGTCTCCGGATTCGAACGATGTGGATTTTTGAAAGGCGGTAATAATTTTATCTGACGAAGCCGCAATTTTTTCCCTTTCGTTTTCCCACAACTTAGAAATCCAGGGCACTAGTTCGTGCATGCCTGGCCTGCCGTGACGCCCTACTTTGGGGATATAGGTGGCGGCATAAAAGGGTTTCTTATCCGGTGTTAAAAACACATTGAGGGGCCAGCCGCCACTGCCGGTCATCATTTGGCAGACGAGCATATAAGTATTGTCAATATCTGGTCGCTCTTCGCGATCTACTTTTATATTGACAAACGCTTCGTTCATCAGGCGGGCAATCTCTTCATCCTCAAATGATTCGTGAGCCATCACATGGCACCAGTGGCAGGTTGCATATCCAATAGATACCATGACTGGTTTATCCTCGCGGCGCGCTTTTTCGAATGCTTTGTCTCCCCATGGGTACCAGTTTACGGGATTATCGGCATGTTGCAACAAGTAGGGGCTGGATGCTTCTGAGAGATTGTTATCGGGATTGTAATTGGACTCTGACATGATTAATCATTTATATCTTTAGAAAAACGTTGACGGTAATCCACCAAAAATCGGTCGTATTCTTCTCCAATGAGGTTCGAAGAAATTATAAAATCAGCTGATGACCGGTTGCATGCCATTGGAATATTGTAGAGGACCCCGATTCGCAGTAGTGCTTTTACATCTACATCGTGTGGCTGGGCCTGCAGAGGATCCCAGAAAAAAATCATCATATTGATTTTATTTTCGGTAATAGCAGCACCAATTTGTAGGTCGCCGCCCAACGGGCCACTGTTAAAACGTGTAATGTCCAGTCCAACCTCTTCGGCAATCATTTGTCCGGTAGTACCGGTACCAAATAAGTTGTGTTTGGAAAGTGTGCCGGCATTAAATTCGCACCAGTCAATTAAATCAGCCTTTCGGTGATCGTGGGCAATAAGCGCAATATTTTTCTGGGTTTTCATGGTATCAGAATGGTGGGCAATGGGAGGGTCGGAATTTTTGTAACTCATAAATTTGGGAATCAAGTTTTAACAGCAAGTTAAAGCAACCATAAGGAAGCTACGATATGAATAGTGGTCTTACAAGCTGTCAGCATTATTATTCTGTAAATGTCTGGCGTTGAAAGGGGATTATAAGTCTCTTTCTACTTCGGTAATTTGCATTCGAACCCTTATATTTAGCGTCTTTGTAAGCATTAAATTAAAACGTCTAATTTCTAAATCAATAATTAACTATGTCAGTAGAACGAACACTCACCATTTTAAAGCCCGATTGCGTACGCAAAGAACTTATTGGTGAGGTAACGCGCCGTATCCAAGAGGCTGGTTTTAAGATTGTAGCTATGAAAATGACCCGTTTGACCAAAGATACGGCTGCCGGATTTTATTCCGTTCACAAAGAACGACCTTTCTTTGATGAACTTTGCGAATTTATGAGTAGTGGTCCGTGTGTACCTATGATTTTGGAAAAAGAAAATGCTATTAAGGATTTTCGTGATTTTATTGGTGCTACCGATCCTTCTGAAGCTGAAGAAGGCACGGTTCGGGCGGATTTTGCCGATAGCGTAGGAGAAAATATTATTCATGGTTCCGATTCGGTAGAGAACGGTCAAAAAGAAGCCAACTTTTTCTTTAGCGAGCAACAGGTGACTGCTAATAAAGCATAATTTATTGCACTGATGCCAAAGCTTATCCATCTTATAATTGGTCTGGGTCTGATCGTAGGAGGGTGCAATGCTGCATCCTTACAGCCCAAGGTTGAGGTGGGAGCTGAGGTGTTGTTAGATGAGCATTTACCAAAGCTTGAAGGCAAGCGAGTAGGGCTGGTAATGAATCCCACAGCAAGGGTGGGTGGATCGCATATGCTCGATACCTTGCTAGCTCGGGATGTGAATGTTACGGCTTTGTTTGCTCCGGAACACGGCTTCCGTGGAGATGTGGGAGCTGGAGAAACGATTAAAGAGGGTATCGATCAAGATACTGGTTTGCCCGTCTATTCGCTTTACGGATCAACGCGTAAGCCTACCTCGGAAATGTTGGATAGTGTCGATATTCTGCTTTTTGATATGCAGGATGTGGGTGCTCGTTTTTACACCTATAATGCTACAATGGGTAACGTGCTGGAGGCGGCGGCTGCAGACAGTGTGCCCGTCTGGGTACTGGACCGTCCTAATCCGGCTGGCGGTAAGCTTATTTCTGGCTGGATGATGCAAAAACAGCATCAATCCTTTGTGGGTCGTTACTCCATTCCCATGGTTCATGGTATGACGCTGGGTGAATTAGCAAAAATGATTGTGGGTGAACAGTGGGTTAACAGTGCTGGACAGGCACAACTTAAGGTAATCCCAATGGAAGGATGGAAGCGGTCAATGAAATGGCCGCAAACAGGACTCGAATGGATACCGCCTTCGCCCAATCTGCCTACCTTTGAGCATGCGTTTATCTATTTGGGAACGGTATTTTTTGAAGGCATAAATATATCTGAGGGGCGGGGAACGTCAGATCCGTTTTTGAAAATTGGTTCGCCTACAACGAAGCTGACTTCCAATCATATTGCTGAGTTACGCCGTTTATTTTCGGGTGTACAGGTAGAGCGCATTTCGTTTATGCCACAGTCAATGCCCGGCAAAGCCCCTCATCCTGACTTTGAAGGTCAGCGTTGTTACGGTCTCGAAATTCAGGTAACTGATCCTAACAGGTTTGATCCTGTGAAACTGGGAGCCAAGCTGCTGCGTGTGATGATGGATGCTACTCCCAATGCGGAGCTTAATAATTATATCCAGAAACTGGTCGGCATTAACAAATCAGAGTTGCTGAGCCAGCTGGATAATGAAGCATATCTTAAAACATGGAAGCAAACGGCCCGCAAGTTTGCTGAGCAGCGCAAGCCATATCTGATTTATGATTAACAAGTAAATAGATAATTATTATAGGATGCACTCCCCCAAGATCTATTTGAATGAGATACTGATGTAGAATTACGTTTTGCGGTTCCACTCATAGCAGATAAGTGCTGCACTTACCGACGCATTGAGAGATTCCACATCATTTTCCATGGGAATACGGAACGTGTAGTCACAGTGTTCAAGTGTCTTTTGACTAATTCCGCTGCCTTCATTTCCTACAACAAAAGCAAGTGGACGATCTATCTCTAAGTCCCAAAGTGGTTGGTCGCCATGCATGTCCAGCCCGCCAAACCAGAAGCCTTCGTCTTTAAGGGTGCTAATAGCTTGGTTAAGATTGCCGGCCCTTACAATGGGGATGCGTCCGGCTGTACCGGCGGATGTTTTATGAACAGTGGCATTTATCGGGGCCTGGCGATGCTTAGGAATCAAGACAGCAGAAATGCCGGCAGCGGCTGCAGTACGGAGGATGGCTCCAAAATTACCGGGGTCTTCAATTTCATCGAGCAGTAAAATGGCAGGATTCGAATCAGTGTCAACAGTCTCGAGCCACTCACCAAAATCGTGATATGATGCTTTGCTTATTTGTGCAACTACGCCCTGGTCGTTTACTTTTCCAACCATCCGGTAAAGCTTTTTACCCGGCACGTGGGAAATGGGAATACGGTGTCTGGAAGCCCGATCAAAAATAGTGCTTAACTCATTATCTCGTACCGAATTGCGTACAAAAATTTTTTCGACTTCTTCAGCTTTGTTCTTTAATCTTTCGCGAACCGTATTGCGTCCAAAAATATATAAATTTTCACTGTCTTCGGGCATAGTTGTAACATAGGTTGAAAAAATGAGAATTTCCCTTAACTTACAACTGTTACATCGCTTATAAAAAGGGGATTTACTGCTTATTAAAAAAGGGGATTTACTATTATGGATGAACAACACTCTAGGCGGTGGGTAGAACTTGGCCATACCCAAGCCAATAATAAATCTGATCGCAGGTCGGTTTTTTCATATTTTGCCCGACGTATTCATTCGCGCCATATGCTATATATGATGGGCGGACTGTCACAGGTAGTATTAGGATTGTCTGTCATTACGGTAGCAATACTGGGGCTCATTAAACCACTTTGGATTTCGGTATGTTTAACTATGGCAGCAAGCATAACAGTAATTATAGGATTATTTGTTATGTTTACATCAGTATCTAAAATTTATAATACAAAATCTTTATTGCAGCAAGCCATGAAACGGGTGATGAAATCAAAGAATTAACATGACCGATTATAGTAACTCTGAAGATCAGGAGCAGCTGGAATCATATCTCAACATTCACTTAAAAAAAGATGAGCAGTCGAAGCCACCGGCTGAGAAAATTGAGGCACTACATAAAAGGGATCGCAATAAATGGATTCAGCTGGTTATCAATATATTAGCAATTCTGTTTTTTGGCTATTCTTTTTATTATGACATTACTCAGCTGAGCCAAACGTTTTTCATCATTATTTTTGCAGTGTTTGTGATCAACGTTGGTCTTATTTTTTATCAGAGAAATCAAATCCAGGATCTTATTGACTATTTACAGTGGAAACAACAACACGAGGAGGAATAGTGCTGTTATTTGTGTTGTATTTTTATTTCTAATACCGAATATTGCATTTACACAAACAGTTATGAACAACGATCATCAGTTGCCAGCGTTATATAACCAAACATCAGAAGAGGTCATTATTATAGCTCATCGGGGAGCTAGCGCATATTATCCTGAAAATACGATGCCGGCCTTTAAAGCAGCAGTTGAAATGGGAGCTGAGATGATTGAGCTGGATGTGATGATGAGTAAAGACGGCGTGCCCATTGTTTTTCACGATTCTACTTTATACTCGCATACAAATGGAGAAGGGTTAGTCAAGGATTATACGCTTGAAGAGCTTAAAAAGCTTGATGCGGGATCGTGGTTTAGTGATGAGTTTGCGGGTACTCGTATTCCCACCCTCGATGAAGTGCTGGGGTTTGCAGCCGGAAAAATTGCTGTTAATATTGAAATAAAGTCTGAAGCTGTAAGTGACAAGGTAGAAGGCGGAGTAGTAGAAAAAAGTCTTGAGTTGGTTAGTAAACATAATATGAAAGAGCATGTGTTATTCTCCAGCTTTGATTATCTGGCACTTGAACAACTACACCGCTTAAAAGCAGATGTGATGGTGGCGATGTTATTTGATGATCGTCAGCTTGCACGTAAATTGCCGCACAAATTAATTAAACCGCTGCATGCTACTGCCTTTAATTGTCATTTCCGGGAGTTGAGTCGCCGATGGTTAAAGGATCTTCAGGAATATAATATTCCACATTTTATTTATACGGTTAATAATGCTCGTAAAATGAAAAGATTAATTAATTCCGGCGTAACGGGTATTTTTACCAACAGACCGGATGTACTTGTGGAGGTTGCACAATAAGGCATACCATCATCAGTAAAAATCAGGTGGTTTAAATTTGAATGCTGAGCAGAAACACTCTATTTTCCATTTACGCTAACCAATATATGTTTTCATGTCCACCAAATATATCTTCGTTACAGGCGGAGTAACATCATCACTGGGAAAGGGAATTATCTGTGCCTCTCTAGGCCGACTACTGGTGGCACGGGGTCTTAATGTTACTATTCAGAAGCTCGATCCGTATATCAATGTGGATCCGGGGACTATGAATCCGTATGAACACGGAGAAGTATATGTAACCGAAGACGGTGCAGAGACGGATTTAGATTTGGGGCATTACGAACGCTTCTTAGATATCCGCACTTCTCAGGAAAATAATGTTACGACCGGTCGCATTTATAATGATGTGATTTCTAAAGAACGTCAGGGTGCTTACCTTGGCAAGACAGTGCAGGTTATTCCGCATATCACCGATGAAATTAAATCACATATTGTTGCACTCGGTGAATCCGGAGATTATGATGTAGTGATTACAGAGATTGGCGGCACGGTGGGTGATATCGAAAGTTTGCCTTATATCGAGGCCGTCCGTCAGCTGCGGTATGATGTGGGGCGACAAAATACATTGTCGATACACTTAACATTGGTACCATACCTTTCAGCGGCGCGCGAATTAAAGACTAAGCCTACCCAACACTCCGTTAAAACGCTTTCCGAAAGTGGATTGCAACCGGATATTATTGTAGCTCGATCAGAACATGAACTTGATGATACTATCCGCAATAAGATTGCACAATTTTGTAATGTAGAGTATGAAGATGTCATCGCTTCGCTAGATGCAGAAAGCATATATAAAGTGCCGTTGCTGATGCAGGGCGAAGGCCTTGATGAGCGAGTAATTAAAAAGCTAAGTCTCGATGCCGGAGAGCCAGATTTAGATCGGTGGATCAAGTTTGTAGAAGCCGTGCGTACACCTTCCACCGAAATCACCATAGCACTGGTGGGTAAATATGTGGAGCACCACGACGCTTATAAATCTATTGTTGAGGCCTTTATCCATGCTGGTGCTGTAAATGATTGTTTGGTGAATATCCGCTGGATACAGTCTGATGATCTTGATGCAGATAATGTTGCTGAAAAACTGGAAGGGGTTTCCGGTGTATTAGTTGCTCCCGGCTTTGGTGGACGCGGTATCGCCGGAAAAGTAGCAGCTGTAAATTATTCCCGTATAAATGACATTCCATTTTTTGGTATTTGTCTTGGATTGCAGTGCGCTGTCATTGAATATGCTCGTAATGTATGTGGATGGCCGGGCGCTAGCAGTACTGAATTTGACGAGGATACTGAATATCCCATTATTGATCTGATGCCTGATCAAAAAGACATTGAAGAAAAAGGGGGGACCATGCGTTTGGGGCAGTACGACTGTGAGGTAAAAGAGGATTCTAAAGCATTTGCAGCTTATGGCCAACAGCAGTTTAAAGAACGTCACCGGCACCGTTACGAGGTGAACAATAACCTGCGGTACAAATTAGTCGAGGAAGGAATGAGGCTTACCGGCTTTAATCCTGAGCGTGATCTGGTAGAAATAATCGAGTTGCCGGATCATCCGTGGTTTGTAGGGGTGCAATTTCATCCTGAATATTGTTCAACGGTTAATAATCCGCAGCCGCTCTTTGTGGATTTTGTTGAAGCTAGTCTTGATTATGCAGAACAACATGAGTTGGAGTCAGCGATAGCACATGATGAGGTAGCCCTGCAATAATTTTGGCATTATGGAGTCCGGTTCTATATTTAGCCATCGGTTACGAACAAGAGTTTGCGGTTTGCTGGTTAGATCGCAAAAAATATTGCTTACACAAATCTATTCTCCTGCTCAGAATGCATTAGTTTGGATGCCGCCGGGCGGTGCGCTCAAGCCGGGTGAAACCCTGAGAGAAGCATTAGCGCGGGAGTTTGCCGAAGAAACCAGCCTAGAAGTTACCGTTAGGGATTTATTGCATATCAATGAATTTATTGAGTCCCCCTTTCATGCTATCGAGTTTTTCTTTGAGGTTTCAGATCCCCAAGGTGAAGTAGCATTGGGAACAGATCCTGAATTGGATGAAGAAGATCAGCTATTACGGGATATTCAATGGTTCCCTACCGGAGATTTGCCCGAAGAATCATTTTCTCCAAGAAGTTTGTTAGCTGTTATTCGTAACTGGGAGAATCGACAATCACTTCCTATCTCTGAGCACAAATAGATCACTATAATAGGGAAATACATTTTTTATCGTAGATTGTTTGCCATAACTTTAAAAACGAATTTTTAAACAACGAATATACCCATGTTTAAACGTCTGATCACACTATCCTTGTTGGCTTTTAGTCTCGTTCTTACCCTTTCTTGCCAGCAATCACCTTCTCCGGAAACTACCATTATTGAAAATGTTAATGGATATACTTTCTATAACGGCAAGCTTAAACAGTTTTCCTCGATTGCTTTTGAGAATGGCAAAGTCATTGATGTTTATACCGATACTACCTTTGAAAGTAGCGCCACTCAAAAAGTGATTGACGGAGCAGGAAAGACGATGCTGCCCGGACTTACCGATGCCCATGGACACGTAATGGGGCTGGGTTTCCAAGAAATGAACATAGATTTATCGAATGTTACATCACTTGACCAAGCATTACAAAAGGTAAGTGATTATGCTGCCGATTATCCCGATCTGAATTGGATAGAAGGTCGTGGTTGGAACCACACTCATTGGGATATTGGCCGTTTCCCCACGGCTGAAGAACTGGACAGCGTCGTCAGCGATAGGCCGGTGTGGCTGGGTCGCATTGATGGTCATGCAGGGTGGGCTAATTCCAAAGCTATGGAGATGGCCGGTATTACAGCTGATACCAAAGCACCCAAAGGTGGAAAGATTATTCGAGATGAAAACGGCAATCCAACGGGTGTTTTTGTAGATGCCGCAATGCAGCTTGTTGCATCCGAAATTCCCGAGCCTGATGCAGCTGAGCGCAAAAAGGCATTTAGCAAGGCACTTGCGCAGATGCGGAGCCATGGATTAACGAGCGCACACGATGCCGGTGTTGGGGTAGACGACTGGAACCTATATAAAAGATTCGCTGACCAGGATAAATTGACAACCCGCATTTACGGAATGATTGCCGGTGCTGGGGCCACTTTCGACAGCCTTTCACAAAACGGACCGATCAAATCGTATGCTAATGATATGCTAGCTCTTCGCAGTGTAAAATTATATGCCGACGGAGCGCTGGGCAGTCGCGGAGCTGCTATGCTTAAACCGTATTCCGATGATCCTGATAATACCGGCTTGTTATTTAATAGCCAAGAAGAAATGGACCAAATGGTTATGAAAACTACGAGCAATGGTTTCCAAACCAATGTCCATGCCATTGGAGATGCAGCAAATCGCCAAGTACTCGATGCGTTTGAAAACGCTAAAGATAGCTTAGGTAATCAGAATCTTCGCAACCGTATTGAGCATGCTCAGATTGTTTCAGTAAAAGATATTCCTCGTTTCAAAAAGCTGAATGTAATTGCATCCATGCAGCCAACTCATGCTACCAGTGATATGAATATGGCCGAAGATCGCGTGGGTGCGCAGCGCATGGAGGGGAGTTATGCATGGCAGTCATTTTTAGACCAGGGAACAGTTATAGCTTCCGGTTCTGATTTTCCGGTTGAGCATGTAAATCCCTTTTATGGATTGTATTCAGCTGTTACGCGCCAAGATCATCAGGGCAATCCCGAAGGTGGTTGGTATCCTTCAGAGCGAATGAGTCGAAAGCAGGCCTTTCGTTCTTTTACAT
Source organism: Fodinibius salinus (assembly GCF_008124865.1). Classification (NCBI taxonomy): domain Bacteria; kingdom Pseudomonadati; phylum Balneolota; class Balneolia; order Balneolales; family Balneolaceae; genus Fodinibius; species Fodinibius salinus. Next base: position 93,940 of record NZ_VNHY01000003.1, read on the forward strand.
TAGATGCGGCTTATGCTGCCCATCAAGAAGAATCGTTGGGTAGTCTTGAACCTGGTAAATGGGCTGATTTTATTTTGGTAGACCGTGACTTTTTTGAAGTAAGCACTGACAAAATTTGGCAAACTGATGTGTTAGAAACCTGGGTAGGCGGGAAGCAGGTCTATTCTGCCGAGCAGTAATATTGTTATTGATTTATGAAAATACGTTTAGCACAAATAAATCCCACAATTGGTGATTTACAGGGTAACAGCGCGCTTATTGAACAGACTATAGCTGATGCTGAAAATGATACCATAGATTTATTAATCTTCCCCGAGCTGGCTGTATGTGGGTATATACCGCTGGACTTGCTGGAGCGTCCTGCGTTTTTGGATGATATTTATCAGACAAATGAGGAACTTGTGGATCACTCTCGGGATACAGCAGTCCTCTTTGGTACGGTTACCCCCAATGAAAGTGAAACAGGTCGTTCTTGCTTTAATAGTGCTATTTTAGCCCGCGATGGCAAGGTGCAAGCAGAAGTTCATAAAGCACTGTTGCCGACTTACGATGTATATAACGAGCTACGTTATTTTGAGCCAGATAATACCTTTGAATGCGTTGAGTTTGAGGGGCACCAATTAGGGATAACAGTTTGTGAAGATATCTGGCACAATTTTGAGTTACCCTACATAACGTATGATATAAATCCCACGAAAGAGCTGATAAATGGTGGGGCAGAAGCAATTTTTAACTTATCAGCCTCTCCTTATACGCGAAATAAACCGGCTAAGCGAAAGCAGATGCTTTGCCAGCGAGCACGCGAATTTAATGTGCCTGTATTCTATGTTAATCAGGTGGGCAGTAATACTGAACTAATTTCCGACGGTGATTCTATGGTAATCGATCACACCGAAGATGTTATTGCCCGCGCTCCGTTGTTTGAAGAAACTGCTGTCGATGTACATTGGAATCCGAAAGAAGATGTTATTGAGCAAACAGAACCACCTGCAGAAGGTGCCAAACCCATTGAACAGATGTTTGGTGCGCTTCAATTGGGACTTCGGGACTATCTAGAAAAGACCCAGATTACCGATAAGGTAGTAGTGGGACTCAGCGGCGGTATAGATTCGGCCTTGGTTGCTGTTATTGCGGTGGAAGCCTTAGGCGCCGAGAATGTGGTGGGAATCACCATGCCGTCAAAATTTTCGTCTGAGGGTAGTGTCACTGATTCTCAGGAACTAGCTCAAAATTTGGGTATTAGTTGTCATGAGATAGTCATCAAGGATATTTATAAGGAGTTTACCCAGTTGTTACATCCTTTTTTCGAGGATACTGAATTTGGTACAGCTGAAGAAAATATCCAGCCCAGAATACGAGGCACATTACTGATGGCTTACTCTAATAAATTTAGGCACATGCTGCTTAATACCGGCAACAAGTCGGAGCTTGCAATTGGCTACTGTACGCTCTATGGGGATATGTCGGGCGGTTTGAGTATGATTGGGGATCTGTATAAGAGTGAAGTTTACGAGATGGCCCGATGGTTAAATAATGTGTATTTTGATGATAATATCATTCCTCCGCAGATATTACGGAAACCGCCAAGTGCCGAGCTGCGTCCTGATCAGGCAGATACCGATAGTTTACCGGAGTACGATACGTTGGATGCCATCCTGAAGGCCTATATTGAAGAGCAGGTTTCTATAGATGTAATTGCCGATCGTGGGTATGACCCAGATCTTATTAAACGTATTATCTCACTTGTTGATAATATGGAGTATAAGCGATTTCAGGGAGTGCCAATATTAAAAGTAAGTGATAAAGCATTTGGTTCCGGTCGTAATATGCCGGTTGTCCAGCAGTGGTCTCATAATTTTAGAGACTAAAAATATGCTAAAAAGGAGTTACTAACGTTGAAAAGTTAGCAGCTAAGAATTGTCATAATTTGCTAAAGTAATTCTTATATTTGAATATTAAACGAAAGAAATTTTAAGCCAAAGGATATTTATGCGATTTAAGCTACTATTGGTTTTGGTATTTGTAATGGCATGGGCTACGCACTCTGTATATGCTCAAAAAGACGGATCACAGATTATACTGGAGAAAAAACCGTTGCCGGCCAAAGTGCTGCCGTATAATAATCCAATGTTGCCTGATCAGGATCAATCTGTATCTCAGTCACAGCCAACCGACCAAAAGCTGAATAACTTCCAAAAAGATATGATGATTCGCATTTCGGATATCTACCGAATGCATATTAAAGCCGTTGAGGCACAGGTTGAAGATGATCCGCTAAGTGCTGAAAAGCATATTACTGATGCATTAAATGCTCTACAGAATATGCTTGATGAATATCCCGAAATACAGTCTAACCCACGGTTTAGTGAGATTTACCGGTCGGTGATGACGGAGTATCGAGAATTTTACGGTGTTTCAGATTCTACAAAGAAAGTGGAAGGCGAAATTTTTGCCATCCAAAAAGAACTATATTCTGGAGACGATGATTGGGTGAAAGAGGAGTATTCATTACCGAAAAATATTATAACACCGTCAACTGAGGTGCCGCTTGTGCAAAATAGACAGGTTAATCGGCATCTAATGTATTATTCGCTGAAGCGGCCTGAAGTGATGGAGTCTTGGCTGAAACGCAAAGAGAAATATTTTCCCATGATGCGTGAGATATTCCAGGAAGAAGGGGTGCCTGTTGAGCTCATTCACCTTGCGATGGTAGAAAGTGGACTAAATCCTGAGGCGCGAAGTTGGGCATCAGCTGTAGGGATGTGGCAGTTTATTAATGCTACCGGATCGATGTATGGATTGGAAGTGAATTGGTGGATTGATGAACGCCGTGATCCCGAAAAAGCAACGCGAGCAGCAGCCCGCCATTTAAAAGATTTGTATAACATCTGGAATGACTGGCATTTGGCCATGGCTAATTACAATATTAGTCCACGAGGATTAAAGAGAGCAATTCGTGCAGCCGGTAAGGAAGATTATTGGGCTGCCTATCCTTATCTGCCTCGAGAAACCCAAGGATATGTCCCAGGCTTTATTGCAGCTACAATGATTGAAATGAATCCCACTGCTTTTGGCTTTAAGAAAAAATATGAAAATGAACCATATGATTACCAGGTTCACCAGGTTGATCCGTTGATGCCGCTTGATGCTTTGGCAGAAGCAGCAGGAATTAGCTTGAGTAAGCTCAAAAGCTATAATCCTGAACTGCTCCGCTGGGCTACCCCGCCGGGAAATAAATATCCGTTGAAACTGCCAAAGGGCAGTAAAGAACAGTTTGCGGCTAATTATGATGATATCCCAAAAAATAAGCGCAGCCAAAATGTAGCTATGCATACTGTTAACCAGGGCGAAACATTGGGATATATTGCTCGAAAATACGGAACTTCAGTTCGGGCATTGTTTGAAACCAATGAAAATTTATCCAACACTATTTATCCCGGACAAAAGATTGTGGTACCTCTTGCGCCCGGCAGTAAGGATAAGATTGCCGTTGATACACCTTCAAATCAGCCGCGTGATAATGTTAATGGTTCAAGCTCTGGGTCAAAATCGAATGTACCGGCTAATTCTACAAAGTTAACCTACGAGGTAAAAAGTGGCGATACGATAGGACATATTGCTGAATGGTATGATGTAAGAGCATGGCAAATCCGTTCGTGGAATGGCATCTCAAATACTATTCGTCCCGGAGAAGATTTGGTGGTGTATGTGCCTGATAACAAATTGTCATATTATGCTCAGATTAATAGTATGAGTTTTAGCAAAAAACAGCGTATTGAACGGGAACAACGGTCCGGCAAAAACGTAACTAACGTTTATTTGGCATCAGCATCTGAATCAGGAGGTAATGTGCATTACACGGTGCGCCAAAATGATACGTTGATTGAAATTGCTAATTCGTTTGGTGTTTCGGTGAGTCAGATTAAACGACTGAATAACCTGAACAATTCTCGAATTTATGTAGGGCAAAAGTTGAATATCAAGCCTGAATAGAACCTTATGGCGAAGTGGAAAAAGATATTAGCAGGTGCTATTCTAGGCATTACCAGTCTTGTATTGGTAGGTTTTGCCCGCAATCCTGATATCTATTTCCTCATAAAAAAGAACTTCACCATTTTCAGCGAAGTATATCGCGAAGTTTCGCTGCATTATGTTGACAAGGTCAATCCTGAGAAGCTTATGCGTAGGGGTATTGACGCTATGCTGGAATCTCTGGATCCCTACACGGTATTGGTTGATGAAGCTGAGACACAGCGTATGGAAATTATTACGCGTGGCAGCTATGGGGGAGTCGGACTGGATGTTGGGTTCCGAGGAGATAAGATTGTGGTGGTTGCTCCCATTGAGGGATATGCCGCCTATAATAAGGGAATCCGTTCGGGTGATATTATTACCAAAGTAGATGGTGTTCCTGTGGGAGAAATGAATCCGGATGAGGTGCAAAACTTAATGGCCGGTGAACCGGGGTCATCAGTAACACTGACGGTTGAACGATATGGTATTGATCACCCGCTGAGTTTTAAGCTGCAGCGCGAACGTGTAGAAGTTAAGAATATAACATATTCTGGTTTTGTAGGAGATAATAAGCAAGTAGGATACATCCTGTTGAAACGTTTTGCGCGGCAGGCTGGGCAGGAAATTAGGCACGCGTTACAAAATTTGCGATCCCAAAAGCAATTGGAAGGAGTTATCCTTGATCTCCGAAATAATCCCGGTGGATTACTTGAAGAGGCAGTTAGCACTGTTGATACCTTTGTTCCCAAAGGACAATTGGTTGTTGAAACAAGGGGACGAAACAACCGTCACGATAAACGGTTTGAAACCCAGCAACAGGCACCGGCTGATAAATTACCATTGATTATTTTGCAAAATGGGGGTAGCGCTAGTGCATCAGAAATTGTATCAGGTGCGTTGCAAGATCTGGATCGGGCAGTAATTATCGGAGAGCAAAGTTTTGGTAAGGGACTGGTACAGACCGTGCGCCCCCTTTCTTATAATACAGTTCTTAAACTTACAAGCTCACGGTACTATATTCCCAGTGGACGTAGCATTCAGTCGGTAACATACACACATAAAGGTAAAAATACACCGGTTGAGAAGGCTGATTCGGCGCAAAAAGAGTTTATGACTCAGGCCGGGCGTACTGTATATGATGGAGATGGAATTGCACCTGATATTAATATTTCGGCATCGAATACTACGCTATTACAGACTTCGCTGATGCGCCAGAATATGTTTTTCAACTTTGCGAACAAGTATGCCGCTGAGCATGATTCGTTGGATAAAACCATGCATAATGATCAAGTTTATGATGATTTTAAATCTTTTTTGAATAGGCAGGAATTTGAGTATGGTCACCCTTCAGAAGAATACTTGGCAAAGATCGATTCCTCACTTAATGGAGGGATTGATGAGTCAGATAAGCATATCAAGGCCTTGAGAAAACAGATAGAACAGCAAAAGGCTCAGTCGTTTGATGAGCAACGGATGGCTATTCAAAAACAGTTGTATTTAGAACTTGTTGCCCGATATAAAGGGCGGGAAGGACAGCGAGCGGCTTCTCTGCCTTATGATCCCTTAGTTACGAAAGCTGTTGAAATTTTGAATGATTCTGTTAAATACAATCAAATTTTGTCGGTGGAATAATGGCAAAAGCTGATTTACATATTCATACTACTGCTTCTGATGGACATATGAATCCTGAAGCAGTAATACACAATGCCCAAAAACATGGATTGGATATAATTGCTATTACTGATCATGATACCGTTAGGGGATATCGAAAAGCTCAGTCGATAGCCAAAGAGGTTGGCATTGAATTACTACCCGGCAGTGAAATAACCGCTGATTTTAACGGACGAGAGTGTCACTTGCTGGCATACTGTTTTGATCCAGATCATCCATCCATAAAAAAATTAGTGGCTCAGCAGTATCGTTCACGGTTAAAACGCGGAAAATGGATTATCAATGAGCTTTCAAAAGAGGGGTTAGAGCTGGATATTGAAGAGGTAAAAGCGGAAGCTAACGGGGGCAATATTGGGCGTCCGCATATAGCTGCGGTACTCATTAATAAGGGATATGTTGCGTCATTTAAGGAAGCTTTTATTCGATACTTAAGTGATGAATCACTGGGCAATATTTATAATGAATATTATTCACATCATGATGTTATTAGGGCGGTTAAAGATGCTGGTGGTGCTATAGTTATTGCGCATCCTGGAAACTTATATAGTGAGGATGATCTCGAACAACTTGTTGATGCCGGTGTGGATGGTATAGAGTTTATGCATCCCAGTCATGATTATGAGACTCAAAAACGCATTGAAGCATTTGCTGAAAAGCACAATCTGCTGCAAACCGGTGGGAGTGATTTCCACGGTGGAGACAAAGAGTATCAAAAGTATTTTGGGGTGATAACCATTAACACTTCTTATGTACATCGGTTGCAGCGTATGACGAATCAAAGAAAAAAGATAAACGTATAAATACTTATGGCGCGGAAAATATTGGAAGGCCATATCGAGGATACATTCACTGTTGGTATTGTAGCGGCGAAATGGAATTCATTCATTACTGATGAACTATTAGCAGGAGCTTGTGAAACATTAAAAGATCATGGTTTTACTGACGAACAAATTGTTGTTGCTCGTTGCCCGGGTGCGTATGAAATTCCGTTTACTGCACGCCGGTTGCTTCCTAAAGTAGATGGGATTGTGACACTTGGATCGGTAATACGGGGAGACACACCTCATTTTGAGTATGTTTGTGAAGCAGTAAATCGTGGAGTGTTAAAATTAAATATGTCGGGCAATAAGCCAGTGGTTTTTGGAGTTTTAACTACGGATGATGTACAGCAGGCGCAGAAGCGATGTGGATTGGTTGGTGATCACGGTAACAAAGGATCAGAGACAGCGCTTGCTCTTATACACATGCTAACACTGACGGAAAGTATTGATCAATTATAATATCAAAAGTTTGATATAACGGGTATAAAACTCTAATATTGATAGCTTATCAAAACAGGTATAACAGGCATTGAAACCAATATCACTCACAAATAAAGAACAAGCCACCGCCGATAAGGAATTGCAGGCGGATTTAGCTGATCAGGGAGAAATCCCCGATCATATAGCTATTATCATGGATGGTAATGGCCGTTGGGCTCAGAATCGCGGTAATTTGCGTGCTTACGGTCACAAAGCCGGAGTGAATTCTGTGCGTGATATTACTGAAGCTTGTGCTCAAATTGGAGTGAAATACCTGACGCTGTATGCTTTTTCAACGGAAAATTGGGGGCGTCCCAAGATTGAAGTAAATGCCTTAATGCATTTGATGGCTCGCTCTCTGCGCAAAGAAGCCCAAAATTTGAAAGAAAATAACATAAAACTTCAAACAATTGGCCAAGTCGACCGATTTCCGAAAAAGTGTCAGCGTGAACTTCGTGAAGCTATTTTATGTACGAAAGAAAATGATGGTCTGCATTTATGTTTAGCACTCAGTTATTCTGGCAGGTGGGATATTACTGAAGCTGTAAAGAAGATTTCGCAGCGAGTAAAAGAAGGTGATATTGAGCCTGATGAAATAGATGATGAAACGATAAGCGCTCATTTGTCAACAGCTCGTATTCCTGATCCTGAACTTATTATTCGTACTAGCGGTGAATACAGGCTTAGTAATTTTTTGTTGTGGCAGCTAGCTTACTCAGAATTATACATTACAGAAACTTACTGGCCAGATTTTCGCCGCAATGAACTTTATAAAGCCATCCAATCATTTCAAGAACGTGATCGCAGATTTGGTGAAATTTCTGAAAATAATACGAAGGAATCAATGAATCTGTCCGTTCAAGAGTTGACATCATAATCAACATATACAAATAAGATAAGCTCAATTTTGTTTCAAGAATTAACCCACGTGAAGAAATTTTTATTTGTTTGTACGCTATTTTGTCTTTTAAGTATCTCAAGTTTTGCCCAACAAACTACTTCTGATTCGACCTCATCGATAAATATTGAAAATCCGATGGATAATCGCCCCCAGCAGTTCAAAATTCTGGGTGTTGAAGTAGAAGGCTTAACGACCTCCCGAGAACAGTTTGTAATAGGTACCAGCGGATTACAGCAGGGAACGACCATTACCGTGCCCGGCGATGCTATTTCTGGTGCAATTAAAAGCTTATATCGCACGGGACTTTTTTCTGATATTGAAATTGTAGAAACTGGTCGTGAACCGGGTGGTATTTATTTAAAAATTATTGTTAAAGAACAGCCGCGCCTGGCAGAATATACTATCAAAGGTGTAAAAAAATCACAGCGTAAGGACTTACGAGAAGAGTTAAACCTGCTTCGCGGATATGCGGTAACGGAATCTTCACTAGCCCAAGCAAAGAATACTATTCGCCGTTACTATAAAGAAGAAGGGTATTGGAATACAGAAATCAGTATTGAAAAAGTTAAAACAGATACCGTTAAAAATCGGGTTACTGTACGCATTAATATTGATGCCGGAAAAAAACTCGAAATAAAAAATATTACTTTTGATGGTAATGAGCAGTTTACTGATCGTGAATTGCGGAAGTCTCTGAAGGAAATAAAGGAAGATCGTTGGTGGAAATTCTTTTCAAAAAAGTTGTATAAAAAGGAAGATTTTGAAAAAGCGAAACAAAACCTGAAATCATTCTATGGGGAACGAGGTTTTTTGGATTTTCGGGTTACTGCTGATACGGTTTACACCTTTCCTTATACGCAACGCCGATTATTCGTTTTGACAACTCCTGCAAGAGGAATTAATGTGAATATTACTGTTGATGAAGGTCCGCAGTATAAAGTTCGTGATATTACGTGGGAGGGTAATACTGTTTATACTGATAAAAAACTGACACAAACATTAGGATTTGAAAAAGGAGAGATCTTTAATCAGAAAAAATTTGATAAACGATTGCGGATCAACCAGTCCGGCCCGGACGTAACGAGTCTTTACCAGGATATTGGATATTTGTTTTTTCAGGTCGAGCCCCAAATTGAAGTGGTTGGAGAAGACTCTGTAGATTTGCATATGAGTATTTTTGAAGATGAAATTGCTCATATTCGAGAAGTTTCTTTTAGTGGAAATACAAAAACCCATGGCGAGATTGTTCGTCGTACACTGCGAACGGTACCAGGTGATAAGTATAGTCGCCAAGCTGTTATCCGAAGTGTTCGTGAATTAGGACAGCTTGGATATTTCCAACAGAAGTCTATTAAGCCTAATTTATCTCCGGATCGAGAAAGTAATAAAGTAGATATAAATTATACACTGGATGAATCGCAAAGTACTGATAGCTTTGAGTTTTCTGGCGGTTTCGGTGGAAAGGGTATTGGGCTAATTTTATCAGCTAAGCTAAATTTCAATAATTTCTCTATACAGCGTGCTCTGCGTGGCGAAGGCTGGAATCCTATACCATCAGGCGATGGTCAAAAGTTATCATTGGGTGTACAAGTTACAGGTCAAGGTTACCAAAGTTATAGTATTGGTTTTCAAGAACCGTGGTTGGCAGGACGCCCCCTCTCACTTGGGGTAAATATGAGTTATGACTTGATTAATTACAGGGGTTCTAACCAGCGTAATGAATTAATATCCAGCAGCGTGTCTCTGGGACGGCGTCTCAATTGGCCGGATGATTACTTTACCCATCGATCGGAATTGTCATATAATTTATATGATATTTCTAATGCGCAGTTCTTGGCAGAGGGTACATCAAGTATTTTGACGATAAAGCAGGTGTTAGAGCGAAACTCTACAAATAACAAAATTTCTCCCTCAGCTGGATCTAAGTTAACTATTTCCGGGGAAGTTGCACCGCCATTACCTAACTTTTCACAGTATTATAAATTTACAACTAGCTATCAGAATCATACCGCGTTAATTGGTAAATTAGTTCTTACTAATACAGTTGAGTATGGATATTTAGGATACCTCGGTGAAGGACAGCGAAGTAATTTTAAGCGGTTTAAATTGGGTGGCACGCAGCTGCAACAGCGCCAAAGTTTTATTGATGACAATATTGATCTCCGTGGATTCCCGGGTGGTAATACCGGTTCCATTACGCCTTATGTAGACGGAGAAGCAGTAGGTGGACGTCTTTATTCAAAATATTCATTTGAGCTTCGTTATCCTGCTATTACTCAACAGCAAGCGCAAGTGTATCCATATTTGTTCTTTGATGCCGGGAATGCTTATTTAAACTTTGATAAGTTTCAACCCTTTGAACTAAAACGTTCTGTAGGGGTTGGAACGCGCATTTATTTACCGATACTTGGATTAGTTGATCTCAGTTATGGTTATCGGCTGGATGGTATCCAGGTGCCGGGTAGTCCTGTGCGAGCCGGTGAATGGCAATTCCTCTTTAATATAGGAGCTCCTTTTTAATGGGTAGGCGAATTACACACCATTTGATACTGTGCTTTCTGGCGATATTCATATTTGTTGAGCCAACGACTGCACAAGATCAAAAGATTGGATATGTGAATACCGACTATATTTTATCACAAATGTCGGAATATAAGGGTGTACAGCAACAACTTCGGTCAATAAGTTCTGAATGGCGAGATCGGCTGGATGAAATGGAAAATGAGATTAAACAGCTCAGAGAAAATTTTCAGTCAAAAGAAATTTTATATACTGAAGAACAGAAAGCCCAAAAAAAGCAGGAAATTCAAAACAAAGTACAACAGCGCCAAAATTTTTTAGATCAGAAATTTGGTGCTGACGGTGAATATTTTTCCAGGCAAAAGGAGCTCCTTGAACCGTTACAGCGTAAAATTTTTAATGCAATAAATGAAGTAGCAGAACAACAAAATTTTGATTTTGTTTTTGACCGAGCACAGAATTCAAGTATGCTATACCGCGTTCAAGAATGGAATCTAAATGAGCAGGTACTACAAGAGCTTGGTATTACGTTAAATGATACAAGCAATTGATCTAAATAGTTATTATAATCACAAGCTTTAATAAAATGAGAAATCAAAGGCCAAATAAATCAATGATTAGAAAGATACTAAGTTCAACGTTTTTGTTACTGTTCGTTGTCGGTGCTACGGCATTCGGGCAGGCTAAAATTGGGTATATGAATACGCAAGAAGTGTTAAATCAGCTTCCTGAAAGATCAAAAGTGCAGCAAAAGCTGAATTCATTTATCCAGCAAAAACGACAAGCGGTACAACAGCGAACCACTTCATTTCAAGATTCAGTTGCTCAGCTTCGGGAAAACCAATCGGCGATGTCTGAACAGGAAGTCGCGCAGGCAGAGCAGCGACTTAGCCAGATGCAGTCTTCCATGAGACAATTTCAACAGAGCGTACAACAACAGATACAACGACGCCGCGCTGAACTTTTGCAGCCTATTTTTGATAGAATGAACAAGGCTATTGCTGAAGTTGCCGAAGCACAAAATTTGGACTTTGTGCTAAATGAGTCAACTAGTAATGGCGATAAGATTGTATATTATTCAGCTCAGAAACGGCTAAATATTACCGATGAAGTGCTGCAAAAAATGACGGAAACATCTTCTAAGAATTAACTTATAGATATTGTAATTATGTTAAAACGAATACTTTCGATATCGTTTTTTTGTTTATGTACAATTGGCCTAGTGGGGATTTCTATAGCTCAGGCTCAGCAAAAAATGCAGATTGGGTATGTAGATCCACAGTCAATTCTAAATAAAATGCCTGAAATGAAAGCTGTTGAACAACGGCTGAAAAATTTTACGGAAAAAAAGAAAAAAGAGTTTGCCAATAAACAGAAAGATTTCCAGCAAAAGGTTTCTGAATATCAACAGAAGGAATCCGTAATTTCCGAGACGGCCAAGAAAAAGGAAGAACAACGACTTGGCAAGTTGAATCAGGAGTTGCAGCAATATCAAGGAAAGATTAGACAGCAAGTACAACAAAAGCAGCAAGAGCTGGTAAGTCCGTTGTTAGATCAAATTGATAATGCCGTTAGCAAGGTCGCAGATAGTATGGGATTAACTTATGTTATTAATACCAGAACCAGTAATTCAGACGTAATTGTACTCTATGCTTCAGAGGAAGCAAAACAAAAGTATGATATTACGGATCAAGTAATGGAGCAGCTGGATATTTAGAGTGATTTGTTACTTACTTTTTAAAGGCAGTCTAATTGGCTGCCTTTTTTTATTTGACTCTTTTTTTTCGGTTTCGAATGTAATCCTCAAAAATATATTCTCCCAAGTTATCAAGAGAGGCAAAATAGGCGCGGCCTTTGTTGGCTTTCGTTAGCTCACGAACAAAATCCTGCAGGTACTGATCGCGGGCAATCATAAAGGTGGTAATGTCGATATCATCACGGCGGCATTTTACACCTTCATCAAGGACCTTGTTGACAATTTTACGATCCAGGCCAAAACTATTTTTATAAATTTCTCCATCTTCTATGATGCATGATGGTTTGCCGTCGGTAATCATAAAAATTTGTTTATTGGCATATTTTCGCTGGTGCAGGATATGTCGGGCTCTCTGAAGTGCCTGTTGTGTATTTGTATGATAAGGACCCACTTTTAAATAAGGGAGTTCTTCGATGCTGATTTCCCAAGCTTCGTTACCAAAGGCCACAATGTCGAGCGAATCCTTTGCATAATCGTTTAGGATAAGTTCTGACAGGGCCATTGCCACCTTTTTGGCAGGAGTAATACGATCTTCACCATACAGAACCATAGAGTGGCTCAGGTCGATAAGTAATACTGTAGCAACAGATGTGTAATGGTCGGTATTATGTATTCTGATATCGTCTTCCCTAAGCTGCATTTTATCAATACTGCTATGCTTCAACATGTTCATCATAGTGCCGGTACTGTCGATATTAGTAATATCATCGCCTTGCTGCCATTGGCGGGTCTCTGGTTGTCGTTCTAATCCCTGTCCGGTATGATCGGTTTGATGGGTGCCGGCTGTTCCTTTTTTAAGACTATCAAAAATCTCTTCAAGCGAACGTTTGCGAAGGCTACGCTCAGCTTTGTGAGTCATGGAAAGTTCGTTTTGTTCCTCATCTTCTGTGAGGTAACCGCGTTCTTGCAGTTCGTCAATAAAGTTATCGACACTATATTCCTCAAACTGGTCTGTAATATCATATTCTTCATCAAGTTCGGTTAGCCACTTTATTGCTTGTGAAACGTCTCCACTGGCAATAGTAAGCAGCTCTTGGAAAGTATCCCAAAGGATATCAAAAGGAGCTTTGGAATTCTTTTTGGCAAATCGTTCGTCCCATTGTTGATACTTGAAAAGCATAGAAAAAAGGTTATGTTTGCAAGAGTTATAAAAACATTTGCAACTGTCTTTTAATTCATTGTAATGAATAAGTTGGCAAACAAAAATGAAAAAAATCCCGATCGCATCCGGTTTGAACGAATGCTTTGGGATGAGGGATTTTGTCGAATCATGGGGCTGGACGAAGTAGGCCGAGGTTGTCTGGCTGGTCCGGTGGTAGCGGGAGGCGTAATTTTTGAGCCCGGCACAAATATCAAAGAGATTAAAGACAGTAAAAAACTTTCGCTTGAGGAACGAAAATCGCTGAGCCAATTAATTAAAGAAAAAGCAGTTTATTGGACGTTGCAATGGTGTAGTCCTAAAGAAATTGACCAGTGGAATATTTTACAGGCATCTCTTAAGGCTATGACTCGCTGTACAGAAGAAAGCGATGCTAATCCTGATTTTTTATTGGTGGATGGTAATAAATTCAGTACTGGGTTATGTCCTCACAAATGTTTGGTTAAGGGGGATGATCGTTCAATGAGCATTGCAGCAGCTTCAATTATTGCAAAAGTTTATCGGGATAATTGGATGATTAAGCTGCACGATGAGTATCCTTACTATGGATGGCAAACGAATGTTGGGTATCCTACCGCCGAACACTATGAAGGATTAAAAGAGTACGGGCAGACTAAACATCATCGGCAAAGCTTTTCATTAAAAACCGATAAGATTTTTGATAATCAGTAGTATGCTTTTACCTATCGATAAATGCTGAACTGTCTTTTATAGAAGTCGAGGTTCAAACAAACACCTAACATTATTGTGTTTGTAATTAGTGCTGAACCGCCGTAACTGATGAAGGGAAGGGGAACTCCAATAACCGGTATTAAAGCTGTTGCAGAGCCAATATTAATGATAAGATGGGTGAATAGGATAGTGGTAAAGCCTACAATCACGAGTTGGGCAAAGGGATGTTTATGACTTGCAGCAGCCATAAGCAAACGAAGTGAAAGGGCAATGAGCAGCAATACTACAAATGAAGCACCTATAAATCCAAATTCTTCACCGATAACACAAAAGATAAAGTCGGTCCACTGTTCCGGTAAAAAGCGCAATTGTGTTTGGGTACCTTCCATAAATCCTTTGCCGTATAGCCCTCCGGAACCAATGGCCGTTTTTGCCTGTATAACATTCCAGCCGGCTCCCTGGGGATCAAAAGAGGGATTGGTGAAGGCTTCAATACGTGCCCGTTGGTGAGGCTGCAATAATTGTGAGAGCGAAACCTGGACGCCAATAATGATAATTAATCCTGTAACAAAAGAAGCAAAGGTAAGCCAAGTACGGCGTTGAAGCATAAAGACTAATAGCGTTAGAATAATGGCTGAAGCCAGTCCCCAGTACCATCCGATAATAGTTAAATACCCTATGATGGCCGGAGAGATGATAAAAAGAGAAATACCATACGGTAACCCGGACCAGAAGAGAATGACCGGTATCATGGAGATAAAAATAATAGCTGTCCCCGTATCATTTTGCAGAATAACTAACACCGTTGGTATCAGGATGAGCAAGACAGTAGTGAGTGCCGATTTTAAATTTTCCGCAGATACATTGCGTCGGCTCGTCAAGTAGTTGGCCACAGCAAGGACCGTTGCAATTTTCATGATCTCACTGGTTTGCAGATTAAAGGGACCTAATGCTAACCAGCTTCTGGAGTTATTAACCTCTTTCCCAAAAAGCAGGGTGAGTATCATTAAAAGCAGGCCAATGCCGTAAAAAATATAGGCTCCTTCTTGAAAGGTACGGGGATTTATAAATAGCATTCCAACAAGTAAAATTGCTGCCAAGCCAAATGAGATAAGCTGCTTATAAAAATTGACCTGAATATAATCAGGCAAGTATTGTGCTACCGGACCTTGAGTGGCACTGTAAATGGCTACTAGCCCAACAGCTATAAGGGCTACCCAGAGGCCAATAATTGACCAGCTCATTTCTCGTAAATTATTCATTGATACTCACCGAATCCTGCTCATTAGAATTTTGATCATCTTTATTAATCGGATTAAACGTTTTGACGTAATTATATACCCAGGATCGATCGATTTCGCCATTCAGGTATTGCTCAATCATAAGTGAAGCAATTGGTGCTGCGGATTGTGATCCATACCCCCCATTTTCTACAAGAACAGCAATGGCAATTTTGGGATCATCGACGGGAGCGAAACTGATAAACCACCCGTGATCTTTACCATGAGGATTTTGAGCCGTACCCGTTTTGCCAGCGACAGTTATGCTGTCAAGATCAGCATAATATCGGCCACTACCTGTTGTAACTACGCGTCTCATACCATCTTTTACGACGGCCAGTTCATTTTTATCAACCCAACTAATTTTTTCCTTTTTTGGATTGGTTCGAAGAACTTGACCATTACTCTGTTGAATTTGTTGGACGATATGCGGTTGAATCCAGTACCCTCCGTTACCAATTTCTGCGGCAACTAATGCCATCTGGAGGGGGGAAGCTGACATAAAACCTTGGCCTATTCCAAGGTTTAGCTGATCACCAATTCCCCATTTATTTTTACCTATGATCTTGTCGAAATAGCTGCTGTCGGGGAGTGTGCCCGTTGCTTCATTAGGTAAATCAATATTATTTCGCTGCCCAAGTCCAAATGATGAAGCCAGTTTGTGCCAACGATTAAGCCCTTTAGTAGTAGCAATTTGATCCATTAGCCAAAAGAAAAAGGTATTGCTTGATTCCTGCAGGGCTTTGCCTACATTATACGTTCCGGGATCGGCAAGATCATTATATCGACGACCGCGTACGTAATAGCCGGGACTTTCAATTTCAGTTTCTGGATTAATAATATCCATTTCAAGTCCCATAAGTGCCATAAGGGGTTTAAAAGTTGAACCCGGTGGTTGTTCACTTGACACAGCTCTGTTGAACAGAGGATCGGTAGTGTCGGCATTTATTGTTTGCCAGTAGGTAGAATCAATGCGCCTGGATAGCTTACGTATATCGTAAGTAGGAGCACTGGCCATGCTAAGTACGGCTCCGTTATCGGGATTAAGGGCAACAACAGCTCCCCGTTTATCTTTGAGCAGATCTTCGGCCAGTAGTTGTAATTTCGTATCGATGGTAGTAATTAAATCAGCTCCTTTTTGGGGTGCCTCATCAATGCGACCATCTCTGAAAGGGCCAACCTTCTGCCCCATAGCGTTAATGCGAATATATTTAGTTCCTAACGTACCTCTAAGCTGGTCCTGATAAGCCAATTCAAGTCCGCTTTTTCCAGTTTTATCACCCAAGTGATAATTCTTCTTACTGGAATATTCTTTTTTCGAAACTTCGCGCAGATATCCCAAAAGGTGAGACGCTTTAAGGCTATCAACGGGATAATGTCGTTTACTTTCTACCTGGTGACCAATGCCCGGCAGTCGCCAGATATTTTCTTGGATGATTGAAAATGTGCTAAAGTTAATTTCAGTGAATAACCGCGAAGAACGGTACCAAGAATAGGTCTTTGCTTTTTGAACACGTTTCTTAACGTCTTTGCTAGGTATTCCCAGTAAATTTGCTAAAAGAGGAGTGTTTTTGGAATCGTAACTCGCTGGATTTATGGTGATGGTATAAATCGGTTCATTGTCCACTAGTAAATTTTGATTCCGGTCGTAAATAAGTCCTCGTGCTGGTTGAATAACTTCTTGACGGAGAGAGTTTTTGCGACTTAATGGGCCATAGGTATCATGCTGAAGAATTTGTAGCTGAAAAAGGCGTCCCAAAATGATCAGCCCCAGAATAATAATAATTGACTGGAGTACCCGAATGGAGATTTGTGGACGTTTGTTTTTACGGTGGCGCATAGGATTCCGTTATTTGCTTTGAAACAGGTATAGAACACCGGCAACAAAAGCAGTATATAGACTATTACCCAACAAGTATCGCCAAAAATATGTTTCCCCGGTATAGTTTATGATGGCGCTATTGAGGCCTAAGAAAATGAGATTATGTATTATTGCAGCAATAAGAATAATTAGAAAAACTTGACCAATAAGTAGGTTTTTGCTCTTATTTTTTGGGATAAAGTTAAAGCTCAAAAAGACAAGTAATGTCTTAGAGAACATGTGTAATCCCCAAAGATCGAGCAGTGCATCCTGTAAAAAGCCAAGACCAGCTGCCATTACGATTGCTGAAGTACGATTTTGTCGAGCAGCATACCAGATGAGAAATACAAGTACTAGATCCGGTTGTATCTGGTAAATTTTTAAATGTCGAAATATTACAATCTGAACTACCAGAAAAAGAATGCCGAGGCCAATATGTTTAAGTCTGTCAGGGTTCACTCGAGCAGATCCTCGTATTGTTTATTTAACTTTTTAATGCTGGTATCAGGTTTAAATTTGATGATAAATCCCTCGGCAACGGTATGAAGGTTAGCGAATGGTTTTACAAATACTTTCTGGGTTTCTTTGCCTTCTAGCTGTTCTGTTCGCACAACCG
Source organism: Fodinibius salinus (assembly GCF_008124865.1). NCBI lineage: Bacteria > Pseudomonadati > Balneolota > Balneolia > Balneolales > Balneolaceae > Fodinibius > Fodinibius salinus. Next base: position 111,691 of record NZ_VNHY01000003.1, read on the forward strand.
TACCAATGGGAATATCGGGAGGGAACTGATTACTTGAACCGGATGTAACGACTGTTTCACCAGAATCAACGCTAATTGTTTGCGGGATATAATTAAGTTGCAGTTCAGAAATGGACTCATTATCCCAAGAGATGATGCCCATGGCATTGGAGGTTTGCAGCTTTGCACTGAGCCTAAAAAGCGTATTAAAAAAAGGCATTACTTGTGAATAGCCCGGTGATGTTATAATTACTTTCCCTATCAGTCCATCGGCTGATACCATTGGCATACCCTGTTTTATGCCTTGGTTCGTGCCGGCATCAATCGTTAAAGAATTGGCAACTTGGTTGAGTTCTTTTCCTACAATTTGTACCGGATACAAACTAAGTTCGGAAGAACGTTTGAACTGAAGCATTTCGCGGAATCTGCGATTTTGCTGTTCTGCAGCCCGCAGACGGTTTAGTTCATCAAGCAGTAGTACATTTTGTTTACGGAGTTGGGTGTTTGTTTTTAACGCCTGCCGATAAACACGAATATTAGAAAGGGGTTCTTCGAGATAGCTAAATAACGTAACTGAAACTTTTCGAAGATTATCTAAGCCTCCCTGGTAACGCCCCACCATAAGCGTAACGGCCATTAAAAGGAAAACAGCCGTTAGAATATGATCTTTTACATCAGCTATACTGGGAAGTCGAAATCGCATTCACTGTTGACTGCTTTAGTTAATCACCGTTTTGTAATGTTCCAGATCTTCTAAGATAGAACCCGTCCCACGGACTACAGCTGTCAGTGGATCTTCAGCAATATGGACTGGAAGATCAGTTGTTTCCATGATGAGTTTATCAAGGTTCTTCAACTTTGCTCCGCCGCCGGTAAGCATAATCCCACGATCCAGGATATCGGCAGAAAGTTCAGGAGGAGTCTGCTCCAGTGATTTGGTTATTGATTCTACAATAGTATTGACCGATTCTGATATAGCTTCTCGTACATCTCTGGAAGTAACCTGTCGCGTGCGGGGTACGCCATTAACGAGGTCCCGTCCTTTGGTTGGCATTTCAAGTTCTTCGTCGAGTGGTGCCGCAGAACCAATTTCACATTTAATTTTTTCAGCTGTACGCTCACCAATCAACAAATTGTGGTTGCGCCGAAAATAGTTGATGATATCATCATTTAGCTCATCACCGCCTAGCCGTACTGACTGTGCATATACAATACCGGAAAGGGCAATCACAGCAATTTCTGTAGTCCCACCGCCAATATCTACGATCATATTCCCGATAGGTTCATGTACATTAAGTCCAATACCGATGGCGGCGGCCATGGGTTCATCTACGAGAAAAACAGATTTTGCTCCAGCATGTTCTGCACTGTCACGTACGGCGCGTCGTTCAACTTCGGTAATGCCGCTGGGCACACATACAACCATCTGTCGGGCATTGCTGTACCATTTTGTCTTAACTTTGTCAATCATTCCGCGGATCATCTGCTCGGCTACTTCAAAATCAGCAATAACGCCATCTCGTAGTGGGCGTACCGTGCGGATGTTTTTATGCGTTTTTTCATGCATTAAGCGGGCTTCATGTCCCGACGCCACAGGTTCATTGTTGGTATTGAGTGCAACGATAGAAGGCTCATTTAGAACGATACCTTCACCGCGCGAATATATCAAAGTATTAGCGGTGCCAAGGTCAATGGCAATATCAGTATAGAGCCAGTCGAACCATCCCGCTTTTTCCTTTCCTTTTTTCTTTTTTGGTGTGCGATTATCCATGGTCATGATGTGGTAGATGAACGAATATCGAAGTTATTTTACAACAGTTATTTCAGCAAAATCTGAAAATACAATAATGTTGCTCTTTTTCCGAATTAATCAATTACTTGCCTAAAATAAAACGGATTTCTGTTAATGACGAAAATGCCTGTTCCCGGTAAAGACCATTGCTAAATCAAGGTTATCAGCAGCTTTAATAACCTGATCATCCCGAATACTTCCGCCCGGCTGGATTACCGATGTTGCCCCTGCTTCGGCTGCCGCTTCTACTCCGTCGGGAAAGGGGAAAAAGGCATCAGAGGCAATAGCTGTATTTTCCAGAGATAATCTTTCTTGCTGGGCTTTGGCAATAGCAGTTTGAGATGATTCTACGCGGCTTGTTTGTCCCGTTCCAATGCCAATGGTTTGATTGTCTTTAGCATAAACAATGGCATTAGATTTTACATGCTTAACGACTTTCCAGGCAAATAATAAGTCTTCAATTTCCTGCTTTGATGGCTTGCGCTTTGTAACAGTTTGCAGTTCGTTTTTGCCGACTATTTTAAGGTCCGAATCCTGACTAAGTGCACCACCAAAAATCGATCGGAACTGTATTGCGTTTTCTGTATTAGGCAATTTTTTAATGCGGATGAGACGGCGCTTTTTCTTTTCCTGAAGTAAGTTGAGAGCTTCTTTACTATAGGACGGTGCAATAATAATTTCAGTAAAGATTTCATCAATTTCTTTGGCTGTATCTAAATCCAACTCTTTGTTAACAACCACAATACCGCCGAATGGAGACATCGTATCAGTAGCAAACGCTTTTTGCCAGGCTTTGGCTAATTTATCATCGCAGGCAATGCCGCAGGGAGTGGTATGTTTAAAGATGCCACAGGTGGGTTTGGAATCCCAAAAATCAGCAATGAAATTCAGTGCAGCATCAACATCAGTATAATTATTATAACTTAGTTGTTTCCCGTGAAAGCAGTCAATAAATGTTGACTGGTTGCCATAAACGGCTGCCTTTTGATGAGGGTTTTCACCATAGCGCAGACTATGAGACTTGGGAAGCGAAATGTTTAGCTGGTCCGCTAGTTCATCTTCAGTATTATCCAAGTTATTAAAGTAATTCGCGACAGCGTTATCGTAGCCGGCTGTGTGATTAAAAGCCTGCTTGGCCCATTCTTTACGTTTTGGAAATGATATTTTTCCGTCCTGATTGAGCTCGGAAATGAAATCAGCATATTGCGACGGACTGGTAAGTACACCTACATGAGCAAAATTTTTAGCTGCAGCACGAATCATCGTTGGTCCGCCAATATCTATATTTTCGGTAGCTACAGCCGGAGTACAGTCGGGGTTGGCAATAGTTTCTTTAAAGGGATAGAGATTTGTTACGACTAGTTCAATGGGATCGATGTCCAGCTTCTGCATTTCGTCAAGGTCGGGCTGGTGGCTTGTACGTCCCAGAATGCCTCCGTGAATAATCGGATGAAGTGTTTTTACCCGTCCATCAAGGCACTCTTCAAAGCCCGTAATTTCACTTACATCAGTTACCGGAATGTCGGCTTCTCGAATTTTTTGGGCCGTTCCGCCGGTAGAAATAATTTGTACGTCATGTTGGTGAAGGCATCGGGCCAAATTAATAATTTCGGTTTTATCAGAAACCGAAAGAAGGGCACGATTTATTGTTAAGGGGTCTTGAGGTAGCTGAGATAGAGGTTGTAAAGACACAGTCTAATTATTGGATTTAGAATTTAGCTTGTCGGTGAGTTGGGCTATAATTTCGGGAAAAAGTTTGTGTTCCTCTTTGAGGATACGGTCGGCCAGCGTATCGGCATCGTCAGAGTCTTTTACTGGTACTTTACGTTGGCCCAAAATGGGACCGTCATCATACTTTTCGGTAACAAGGTGGACCGTACAACCGGATTTATCCTCATTATTGTCAATTACTGCCTGATGCACACGCATTCCGTAAAATCCTTTACCACCGTATTTGGGCAGCAGTGACGGATGGATATTTACGATCCTTCCGCGGAATTGTTCAATGACTTTCGGCGGAATTTTAAGCATATATCCGGCTAAGACAATAAGATCAGTTTCCCAATCCGTTAGTTGATCCAAGAGGGTATTTATATATCTTGACCGGTCGGAAAATTGAGAGGGGGCAAGGAGACGATGTTCAATATCGTGTTTTTGGGCCCGTTCTATAGCCTGTATTCCTGATTTATTGGTTATGAGCCCGGCAATCCGTCCATTTATTTGGCCGGACTCAACGGCATCAATAATAGCCTGAAAATTAGTTCCCGATCCCGAGGCGAAAACAACGATGTTGGTCAAGGCAAAAAGAAAAATAAAGTTGTATAAAGTTTGCCCGAAAAGATAAGTAAAAAAAGGAACAGATTAAGCTAAAATATCAACTAATCCACTGTTAGGATCAGTTACGAACTGCTTCGAAATACATGGTAATTATTATAACTCCAGCTAATCTGATTAAAGGTAATCTTGATAATTGTTGCAATAGGAATAGCAACTAGCATACCCAGAATGCCACCAACTTGTGCCCCAATCATAATAATAAATAAGATAGCAACAGGGTGCATGTCTGCTGACCGTGAAAAGATTAATGGTTGTAGTACAATATTGTCGAGAATTTGTACAAGCAAGATGGCTAAAATACAGGGTAGTACCAGTGAAAAGTCGCCCACTTCTATGATTGAAACAATAATTGAAAGAATATAGCCGATAATAGGACCAAAGTAGGGAATGGTGTTGGCAAGTCCCACGGCAATACCTACTGACAGGGCATTTTCAAGCCCAACGACAGTCAGCCCTAACCATGAGGTGAAGGCCACAATAAGGCTTTGGAGCATAACGCTTCGAAAATAAATGCCCAGCCGCGTTTCAATCTTATCAATGATACTAAGCGAAGTCTCAAAATATTTATTGGGGACGATCTGTAGAATATCACGTCGAATAGTGAGACCGTCTTTTAGGAAAAAGAAGGTGGCAAAAGGAATGATAAGTGCCGCAGAAAAAATATTAGTGAATATGCCGATAATATTGCTGAGGGCAGCAGGTAGCTCACCAACATCAAATAGATTTTGCAAACCCTGGGTTAAATTGTCGCTTAAAAAATCCTTTGGTAAAAATGAAAATTCTTGAATGAGCCGCTCTTCAATTTGGCGGGTAATATTTTGGATGTTTTGAATATTGAGCTGCCCGGCCAGTTCTACCATTTGATTAGCTATTATGGGGATAATATTGGTAGAAATCCAGACGAGGATAAGCATAAGTGCGCTTAATACAAGTACGATGGCCCCAGTTCGATTCATTCCGGCTGCCTGCATACGGTTGACGAGTGGGTCAAGCATGTAGCTAAAAATCATAGCTACTATGGCATATCCTACAAGCGTACCAAAATAATATAGCAACAATCCCAGCACCGTAATACCGGCTATCCCTAATACCGATTTTATGACACGCTCAAGGGTAAAATTATTCATTGTGCAATGGCTTCCATTAGCTCATCAATGTGATCAAAAATATTACCGGGCCGATATCCTTTTCTTGCCAGATGATCAACTACTTTCTTCTTTCGTTTATACACGTCTTCTTCTCTTAAAAATCGTCTTTTACGCTTTAAAACCAAATCTAAAAATCTTTGTTTTAAGTCAACATCCTCGAAGGTTTTTTGGATACTTTGTTCTGCTATTTTATTAGGTATTCCTTTCTTAAATAAATGGGACTTTATTTTTTGCGGTCCCCATTTATTAAGCCTGCTTTTGTCGGAGGCAAACTTATCAGCAAATTTAGCCTCGTTGAGATACCCTTTCTGTTGCAGTTCATTGAGAACATCTTCGATCACATCTTTCTCATAATCCTTGCGGATGGCCTTGGTAAATAATTCTTTTCGGGCATGGTCGCGACGGCCCAATAGTTTCATCATATATGATTTCACTACAGATCGCCCCTCTTGGCGTTGCAATTTTCGAAAAAGTGAGGGCGTTATTGTATCGCCTTTTGCAAGGTTAAATTTAAGTAACGTATGTTCTGCAATACCGATTAAAAATTCATCGTCAACGAAAATAGAATAGCGTTCTTTATCATTTTTTTGAACGCTCACCGCAGAAATAACGCCCGGTAAATTATGATTCGATATTTCATCCATTATTCATCGTCACTGTCACTCTCGTCATCATTATCTTCTTCGTCATCTGTTTGTTCTTCTTCATCGGCCTTTTGAGGATTCATTTCAGCACGAATTTGTTGCTCAATGTTTTCAGTAAGCTCCGGATCAGATTCTAAAAATTCGATAGCGTTTTCTGATCCCTGTCCAATAGGCTCACCTCCGTAACGGTACCAGCTTCCGCGTTTTTCGATGATGTCAAACTCTACGGCCATATCCAGTATTTCGGCCATTCGTGAAATACCTTCCCCATACATAATATTAAATTCTACTTGCTTAAAAGGAGGGGCAACTTTGTTTTTAACGACCTTAACTTTAGTGCGGTTACCTACTACATCGCCGCTGTTTTTGACGGATCCAATACGGCGGATATCAATACGGACAGAGGAGTAGAATTTGAGTGCACGTCCACCAGATGTTGTTTCGGGATTACCAAACATAACCCCAATTTTTTCGCGAATCTGATTAATAAAGATAACCGACGTTTTGGTCTTGTTGATGATAGCAGTGATCTTACGCATCGCTTGCGACATCAACCGTGCTTGCAAGCCAACATGTGAATCGCCCATCTCACCTTCCAGTTCGGCGCGTGGTACCAGGGCAGCAACAGAATCTACAACAATGACATCCAGGGCTGCAGAGCGTATAAGGGTTTCGGTAATTTCTAGTGCCTGTTCACCACTGTCAGGCTGAGAGACGAGCAGTTCATCAGTATTAATGCCCAAATTTTTTGCATAACGAGGATCAAAAGCGTGCTCGGCATCAATGAATGCTGCATATCCTCCTTCTTTTTGTGCTTCGGCAATAACGTGCATGGCCAGAGTGGTTTTTCCGCTGGCTTCAGGACCGTAAATTTCGGTAACTCTTCCCCGGGGCACACCGCCGATACCAAGTGCATAATCGACCATAATGGATCCCGTTGAAATGCTGGGGACATCTTTGGTAGCTTCATCTCCCAGCTTCATGATGGTACCTTCGCCGTGTTGCTTTTCAATTTGGCCAATAGCCATTTCCAGTGCCTTGTCGCGATCTTTATTGTCAGACATAAATTCTTGAATAATTAGGTTTTTGAGTTTCCACTGGTCAATATATTAAATAAAACTGACAACATAGTGTCAGGTGGTATTGAAAAATAAGCTAGTTAATAAGGTGTTTAATGCTATCCTTTTTTAGATATAATTATTCTAGCAGAAAGTTACACAAGGAATACGTTATGATACACAAAATTCTATATAGTAAGATGGATTTCAGAGCTAATCCTTACAAAACTATGGGTTTAAACTGTTGACGACTTCTGCTAGTTGTTTGATACTCTGTGTAATTTGTTTTGATGTAATGTAAGGTGCCGGCCCCATCCGCAGGATATCACCGCGGGCATCCGTAAAGACCCCTTTCTCCATTAATTGACTACAGATTGTTCGGGCAAAGGGAGAACGGAGCGCCAAAAACCCCCCGTTTTCTTGAAGCGGCCGATTATGTCGAAGGGTAATAATCTCCGGGTCAAAATCATGTTCTAAGAAATTGTTTTTCAGCAATTTTACTTGCTCTCGGTATTGTTGTTGAAGTAGATCGGGAGTTAGTCCTTGATCTTCAAAAAATTGTACGACTTTGGCTGCCCGAAATTGTGAGGCCGGATCGTACGTTCCCGAGGCAAAACGCTGGTCACCGTCATCATAGCTTACAAGGTCATTAGTTCGGGGTTCGTCAAGTGCATCAAATTCAGCAAACCATCCGGTAATCGCGGGACGTAATTTGCAGTCTTTTGGAAATCGCAGGAAGCAATTCCCCTCGCCCCATTGCAGATATTTATATCCGCCAATTAAAAAGTAACAGTCTTCTAAATTTTGATCAGCAATAGAAAGCGGAACGACATTAGTACCGTGGTAATCATCGATCAAAAAAGGAATATTGTGTTTACGTGCCAGCTCTGCAATAGGAGAAATATTTTGATTAACGATTCCACTCTCGAAATAAACGCGGGAGAGCATAATAGCACAGACGTTGTCGTCAATTTGTTGCTCAATATTATTTACCATCCCATCTGAATAGGGATCGACAGATGCTACTTGCAGCCCCTCTTCTTTGAGCCGATGCAACTGCCGAAACATAGAATGAAATTCCCCATCTGTTGTAATGACCTTGGGATTCTCGTTGAGATCAAAACTTGAAAGCCAAGAAACCAGCAGCTGATGGGTATTTTGTCCCAGGCAGTATAACCCATTGGGATCATCATAATAATTGCGCAGGTAATTACGCAGTATTTCTGTTTGTTCAGCAGCAGACTCCCACTTGGTATCTACTTCTGTAGCTGCAGACATAAAGGAATCAGTGAGTCCTTCTAAGGCTACATTTGGCCAGGCCTGATGGGAGTGGCCGGTAAATAAAAGACGGTTGCTTACATCAAAATATGAATAATGGGGTGCTAGTTTTGTTGCTAATTGATCGATACTATTCATCAGTAATTATGTTTTGAAATCTACATGCTGTGAGCTTGAATCGGTGTCCATGTTAATTCGTTATTACAAAATGCAGATCGTTGGAATAATTCTATTAAATTTCTGATCGTATTTCCCACAGGTCAGGAAAGATACGCCGGTGCAGGGTTTTTCGCAGGTATTCAACACCGCTGGAACCACCCGTTCCTGATTTGTCGCCGATTGTTCGTTCCACCATTTTGACGTGTCGGTATCTCCATTCTTGCATACCCTCGTCAAAGTCAACAAACAGCTCGCAAAGCATGGCCGTTTCGTTATCATTCTGCATAATATCCAACAGCAATTCCTGGTTTTTTTCAGAAGGGTCATATACTAAGCCCTGATCATTTTTTCTTTCTGGTTTTTCAGGATCATATCCCTTTTGGGAAAGAAATGAACAAAAAGATTCCCAGAGTGTTGGTTCATTCATGCGCTGTTTCATGCGCGAAAGATATTGTGGCTGATCTTCGTGCGCTTTGAACATGTGTGATGAGCGGTGGCCGCATAATATTTCAACTTCCCGAAATTGTACTGATTGGAAACCACTGGCTTCATCCAGAAAGCCACGGAAACTTTCGAATTCCAGCGGCGTCATCGTTTCAAGAATATCGATCTGTCCCACCATCGTTTTTAGGATAGTGAGGATCCGCTTCATGGTTTTTACCGCTCCCCAAGTGTTACCCGCTTCGAGGTCATCGCGTAGTTTATCCATTTCGTGTAATACCTGCTTGAACCACAGTTCATACGTTTGATGGATGATAACAAAGAGCATCTCATCGTGCTCTTCGGGTTCCGAGCGTAGCTGCTGTAGATCAAGAAGTTGATCAATATTGAGGTAATCACTGTAGGTGAGTTTCATCCGCAGAGCGTATTTAATTACATTTATGGGTCAATCAGATTATAGTCAGAATTTTGCATAGTCTCTATCTTTGATATTCTTCTGTAGCTCTATCGAAAATTGATTAGCTTTGCCTCCACCGAGAAATTAGAAAATATGTTATGAGCATTTTAATTGCGGACAGCGGAGCTACCAAAACTGAATGGTATTATCAGTCTGGTTCAGTTACTCAAACTGATCAAACCGAGGGATTAAATCCATATTATCATTCCGCTGATAGTATAGGCTCGGTGATTGAAAAAGAACTCTTACCAACGGTAGATGTTGTTGATGAGATTTATTTTTATGGAGCAGGCTGCGATAGTGAAGCTAAGAAAAAAATGATTGAGCAAGCGCTGAGCCAACGTTTTTCTACCGCAGAGGTACAGGTACATCATGACCTGTTGGCTGCAGCCCGTGCCTGTTTGGGCAATGAAGCAGGTATTGCATGTATCCTGGGAACAGGGTCAAATTCTTGTTTGTATGATGGTTCTGCAATTGTTGAGCATATACCCTCGCTGGCTTTTATCTTGGGGGATGAAGGAAGTGCCGCCTATTTCGGTAAGCAGCTGATCAACAGGTACTTCCGGGATGAACTTCCGGATGATTTGCAAAATGCCCTTAGAGAAGAACACAATATGTCATTGAATTATATTACAACAAATTTATATGACGGATCCCAGAAAAGTCGCTTTATAGCTTCTTATGGAGCTTTCTTAGGTAATCATGCCGAACATCCCTATATCAGAAAAATGCTGTATAAAGGATTTGAAAACTTTGTCAGGCGTATTGTCGCCAAGTATTCAAATGCTGCTGATTATGAAGTTCGCTTTGTGGGATCGGTAGCATATGCTCATCAGCAAGTGATTAAAGAAATTTTGCAGGAACACGGTTTGACGGCCGGATTATTTATTCGTCATCCCATGGAGCGTCTCGTAGAATACCACACCTAAAACCATTTATATTGTGATTGATACCCACTGCCATATTTATGCTGAACAGTTTGAAGATGATCTTGCGGAAGTTCTTGATCGCGCCGCGCAAGCGGGGGTAGATCATATCTTTATGCCGGCGATTAATTTTGATTCACTGCCAAAGATGGAACAGATCGCTCATCTGGAAATCACTTTCCATAAAATGGCGGGTATTCATCCAACAGATATTAATGAGGGCACCCGCACAACCGAAGAAGAACTTTATGGGTATTGCAGCCAAGATGATATTGTAGGGGTCGGAGAGACCGGTCTCGATTACTATTGGAGTGACGAATATAAATCTGATCAGGAGCAAAGCCTGCGCATTCATTGTAAAGTGGCAAAGCAGTTGGGTAAGCCAATTGTTTTACACAACCGGGATAGTACTGATGAGTTATTGAACATCATTGAGGATGAACAGGATGGAAATCTTAGGGGAGTATGGCACTCTTTTACAGGTTTGGAAGAAGAAGGGGAAAGAGCCATAGATATAGGACTTGCACTCGGTATAGGAGGAATCTTCACCTTTAAGAATGCCGGTGTTGATGAGGCGGTAGCCAAACTTCCTTTACAGCATATGATATTGGAGACGGATGCGCCCTACCTGGCACCTGATCCCAAAAGGGGAAAACGAAATGAACCTTCTTTTGTGAAATACACTGCTCAAAAATTAGCTGAAGTACAGGGCTTCTCTTTTGAAAAAACAGTCCAAATTACGACAAGTAATGCCTTGGAACTATTTGGAATCAGCAGTTAAGGAAAAGCCGAGCTTACCAAGTATGGGAAACTTATCAATATAGGAAGCGGGAATCTGAATTTGGTTGAATTCCTGCCGCAAGGGGAATTCAGCGCGAAGTTTGTTAAAGAGTTTTCCTCTTTTTTGAGAGTTTTGCAGAATGATCTGCTGCAGTTTTTTCTCGTATGTTTTTAACGGGTGGAGTTCATCTAGTATCGCAGAAAGAGAGTCAGGAGGTGAGACATCAGGATCAATGATTCTGGGATCAGGTTCTTCGCTATGAGATGGTCTTTCCAAGTCAAAATGATCTAGCATAGCATCCACCATGAATTTTGAGGCATTTCTTTTGGCTTGTATTGAATACCCGGCAATATGCGGCGTGATAATAAATGCCTGATTAGCTGTTGACAGTTGGAGCTGCGGCTCACCTTCCCAAACATCGATAATAATATCACCCACACGGTCCTCAGTCATTGCATTGCAAACAGCCTGTTCGTCGATCACTCCACCGCGGGCTGCATTAATAATGAGCGAAAATTGCTGATTGTTGAGTTTGTCTTCAGCAAGCCAGTGATAGGTAGGATGTTCTCCGGAGTGGGTTAGCGGTGTGTGGAAGGACAAGATATCGCATTGCAGGATTTGTTGTAGCGTTGCAGAATCAAAGTTTTCTTCACGCTCAGCGCGCGGTGGGTCATAAGCTACTGTTGTAATATTTAGGTTATTCAAAAGCTTAATGACCTGCGTGCCAACATGTCCCACGCCTAAAATACCAATCGTCATTTGTTCTACATTTTCTTCCTGTTGTTCGCTCCAATATAGAAGGCATACAGCAACATATTCGGCAACAGATCGCGCATTGCATCCCGCTGAATTTGAAAATGTAATTCCACACTGGGTAAGATAATCCGTATCAACGTGATCAATGCCCGCAGACCCGGTGCCCACAAATGATAGGCGTTTTGGTATGGCAGGCATTGTTCGTTTGTTGATATCCGTGACGGTGCGAATGAGCAAAGCATCGGTGTCTGTGAGGTCAGGCACCCCATTCCCCGGATCATAGCAGTCGAGATTAATGGTATCGGGCAGATAAGATGTTATATTACGCAGATACCGATCAGCTAAAACATTAATCATTTAGTGATGGTTGCTTGTAAAATTTACAGAAATATACATTTTTGAACTTCAAAAATTAATTGAATTACGCGGTTTATGACATTAAAATCATTCAATGCTGGATCAATTATTCAAAAAAAGAGAAATAGCGAGGTGTTGACCCGCGATGAGATCAACACCCTTATTAATGCCTATACTAAAGACCTGGTGCCGGATTATCAGATGAGTGCCTTTTTGATGGCAACCTATTTGAACGGTCTGAATAAGGATGAGGTTGCAGCTCTGACACATGCGATGCTGCATTCTGGCCGTGTACTGGATTTGAGCGACATTCCCGGCAAGAAAGTTGATAAGCACTCCACCGGTGGTGTGGGTGATAAGTTGTCGCTTATACTGGCACCTATCGTAGCTAGTTATGATGTGCCGGTGCCAATGATTTCGGGTCGCGGACTTGGTCATACAGGAGGTACACTTGATAAGATGGAGTCGATTCCCGGTTTTACCGTAGATATGTCGCTGAAACGCTATCAGCAGATTTTAGCAGAATGCAAGATGGTGATGGCTGGTCAAACCGAAGATATTGCCCCGGCTGATAAACGATTATACGCACTGCGTGATGTTACGGCTACGGTGGAGTCAATTCCGCTTATTGCCGGGAGTATTATGAGTAAAAAGTTGGCCGAAGGTATTGATGCCCTGGTACTGGATGTTAAGTTTGGGTCAGGTGCCTTCATGAAAACGATTGAGGATGCAAAAAAGCTGGCACAAACGTTAGTAGCTATTGGAGAAGATTTTGGCAAAGAGACTGTCGCATATCTCACAAATATGAATCAGCCGCTGGGATATAAAATCGGAAACTGGCTGGAGGTGGAAGAGGCCGTGAACTCACTACGTGGTGATGGACCAGAAGACGTAATGGAAGTAACACATATGTTGGCTGGTACTATGATTATGCTCGGCGATAAAGCAGAATCGGTATCTAAGGGTATCGAAATGAGCAAAGAAGCAGTTCATAATGGGCAGGCATTTGATAAATGGCTGCAGCTGACGGAAGCTCAGGATGGAGATACAGAAGTACTCAAGGATTTTGATCAGTACCCGAAGGCCGAATATGATATTGAATATAGTGCTCCTGAGTCGGGCTATCTGTCAGCGATTGATGCCTATAAGATAGGCATGGCTTCTTTAGAGCTGGGGGCTGGTCGAAAAGTCAAAGAAGATGATATAGATCCCACTGCTGGAATTGTGCTAAAGCATAAAGTTGGGGCAAAAATTAAAAAAGATGAAACATTAGCCGTGGGTTATACGAACAACAAAGAAAGCAAAGAAACAGTAACTGATATGTTAGCGGAAGCATTTACACTTTCTGATGATAAGCCCGATCAACCACCGATGATTACCCATCGTGTTGATAGTAAGGGTATTCAGGAAATATAGGATGTTAATAATTGCAATATCCTAAAAATCCCATAACTTAATTAAGTGTTCAGGGCAAGGGCAATACTAAATAAAAGCCAATAATATTATGTTTAAACGATTTATTCGCGCAATAAAGTCACTTTTCGGTGGATTTGTAAGCTCAATGGAAGATCCGAAACTGATTTTGGAGCAGAATATTCGGGATCTCAATGATCAGATTCCCCAGATGAATGAAAATATAGCCACAGTGAAGGCGAATATGATGATGCTTCAAAAAGAAGTGAAGAACTATGAGAAGCAGATCGAAGATCTGACGGCAAAAATAAAGTCTGCTATTAATGCAGACCGCGATGACATTGCTGAAGGGTATGCAATGCAGCTTGAGAAGGCTAAAGAAAATCTTGCCAGTTCTAAAGAGCAGCTTGAATTTGCCGAACAGGCTTATGAGAAAGCATTGAAGGTTAAGAAAGCCTTTATTCGCGAAAAGGACCAAAAGATACAGGAAGCGAAAGAAGCGTTACGTGCCAGTGAACGTGCTGAATGGCAGGGAAAGGTAGCTGATGCGCTGGAACAGTTTGAGACAGGTGGACTTGATCAAACGCATGATGAAATGGTTAATCGCCTGAATGAACGCACTGCCAAGAATGAGGCACGTATGGAATTGGCGCTCGACAGTATTGATACTGAAACCATGGAGATTGAAGCCAATGCAGAAAAGCTGCGTGCCAGCGAACTGGTTAAGCAGTTTAAGGTTGATATGGGTAAAGCGGATGCTACCGAAGAAGAAAAAAGCGTTGGTTCCTCGGATGAAGAAGAAATTAATATTGAAGATAAGTCCTCAGATAAAGAACAGAATAAAACGATCGGCAATAAAGAACGATCAAAATCTTAGCATACTGTTATGTCAAATGACAGCCGGAGCGAACGCGAACGTTTAAAAGAAAAGTACAAGACGCATTATCGTAAAATGCGTGAGACGAAAAAGCGCGTGTCGCGAGCAAAAAAGACACAGAATATTGCTGAGGCACTCAAGAGTATGGATAAGCGTAAAATGCTCGATACCTTTGACGATTTTCTGTTTTCAGTTAAGCATAAAGTCGCACAGGTAGAAGCCCGGCTTGATGTAGCCATGGAGGGACTGTCGGATGACATTGATGCTGAGGCCCAAAAACAAGAATTTGATGAAGAAATGAAGCGAGAACAGGCCAAAGAGACACTCCGAAAGGTGAAAATGGAGATGGGGCTTTTATATGAAGAACTTAAAGAGCAGGCTGATTCTCTGAAAGTGGAAAAGACAGTAGGAAATAAATCAGATGGCTCATCAAATGATCCAGCGACCCGTCCAGAACATAAATAATAACGAGTATTATGAGTGACGAGCAATCCATAAATTTTACCAAAGAAGCTTTTATGCACCCCATTAATTTGGGAATGCTGTTGGTTTCTACCGTCACGGCACTGCTGCTGACGGACGTGGGGTTAGCTCCAAATGTATTGCTGAGCATTATTTTTGGCCTGGAGCTAATGTATTTGGGTACGGTGCCGCGGCTGCCGCGATTTCGAAAGGATTTGAAAATGCGAAAACTTCAGGAACGAAGTCCTGCCGCTGCTGAACGGTCAACATTTCAGGAGTTGGACAAAAAAAGCCAAAAACGATTTCTGATACTCAAGCGTCTGGCCGAACTTATCAAAGAAAATTTTGATACGATGCCTTACAGCTCGCAGGGCCTGCTGGAGAATATCCGTAATAAAATTCAGGAGCTTATTTCCAACTATCTTACTCTGCTCGATCTGCATAAGCGATATCAGCTTTATATGAATACCTCAGTCGAAGAGAGCTTAAAACGTGAAGTACAGGATGAAAAAGAATATATTAAGCAGTTAGAATCTGATCGTTTGAAGCATACTAAAGCACGAAGAGTTAAAATTTTACAAAAACGCTTAAAGAAATTTGAGATTGCAAAAGAAAAATATTTAGTCTGTGAAACGCACCTTGAAACCATCGAAGATGCTGTGCGATATATTTACGAGCAGTCGATGACCATGAGCAATCCCGAAGAAATTGGATTTCAGTTGGATAACTTACTTGAAGAGGTCGAAGAAACATCGCAACTTATTGATGATCTGGATGAGGATATTTTACCTTTTTATTCCGATCTTGATGATCTGGACTTAGATTCAGATTTTCTTGAATTAGATAATGACGAACAACAAACAACCGAATCGGGGTCGAAAGTGAATTCTTCGAGCCGGATAAAAGAATAATTTACTTATGAGTAAGTCTTTTAACACGATCACTCACAATACCGATGATTCTGGTGTTACTACCCTAACAATTGACCGTCCCAACAAACTGAATGCGTTGAATGATGAGGTACTTAATGAACTGGCGCAGTTTTTTAAAAGTGTGCAAGTTGATAAAGACCTGCGGGCTGTTATCATAAAAGGAGCCGGAGACAAGGCTTTTGCAGCGGGTGCAGATATTAAAGAGCTGCAGGAGTTGGGCAACCGATCCGGTCGAATGGCCTCCCAAAAGGGACAACAAATTTTTCAGCTGATTGTTGATACTCGGAAACCGGTTATCGCAGCTATTAATGGTTTTGCTCTTGGAGGTGGCCTTGAATTGGCAATGGCTTGTCATATGCGGATAGCAGGGCAAGATGCTGTATTAGGACTGCCCGAGGTAGGGTTAGGATTGATTCCCGGATATGGTGGTACTCAGCGATTGTCAGAACTAATTGGTCGTTCCCGCGCACTTGAAATGATTTTAACTGGTAAGCAGATTAGTGCAGATGAAGCATTCCAAATGGGGCTGGTAAATGATGTTACAGATGGTGATGTATATGAGACAGCACAATCACTTGCCGATGACATTTTAGAAAATGGTCCTATAGCTATTCAAAGTGCTCTCAAGGCAGTGTACCATTCGGGCAATCAAAATGGTTATCAGATTGAGGCTGACCTCTTTGGGGAGCTTTGCGATACAGATGACTTTATTGAAGGTACAACAGCGTTCCTTGAGGGACGAGACCCCAATTTTGAGGGACACTAATTTTCTTTACCTGGAAACCCAATTATGATGGATAGTAGGATACTTTAGTAGTTGGTATTTCTATTACAAAGTAACTATTGGCAGCCCTCAGGGCTGTCAATTTTTATCTAGCACCCCATGTATTAATGATTGAACTGTTATTTATAGTTTTAACTATTCTTTTCTTTGGCTTTTTTGCAGGATCAAGCATCTCGTTCGTTACCTCTGGACGGCTAAAGCTGGAAATTGAGTCGCGCAAAAATACGTGGACCGGACGCTTGCTAAACACTTTCGTTAATCGGCCGGAATGTTATCTTACTACCTCTCTGGTGGGTACGGTAATTGGGACGGTTATCTTTGCTACGCTATTGCACTTGTTTGGTCAGCAGACATTTGAAAACTACTATCAGAGTTGGGTTGGTTCATTTCCTTCTATATTTGCAATTATTCTGTTATTAACAATTGCCGGTTCATTTCTCCTTGTTCTTTTCGGGCAGTTTGTGCCTCAAACACTCTTTAATATTCATGCAGAACGATGGGTCAAAGTATTCGTTCTTCCTCAACAGTTTTTCCGATGGATATTTACCCCTATCAGCTTTTTAGCTACACAATCTTCATATTTGTTTGCAGGGATAGGCAGTTCAGAAGAGGGTGGTTCTAACCAAGAGCAAGGAGCTATTTTTAAACAGTTGTTGGATACGCATGGACGGGACATTGACGAAGAAGACTCAGAAATGTTAAATAATGTGCTTGAGCTGTCAAATAAAAGAGTCAAAGAGTCAATGATTCCTCGTACAGATATTCTTGCCGTAGAAGAAAGTATGAGTATTGAAGAGACCTTACAGCTTTTTATTTCATCGGGATATTCAAAGCTGCCGGTTTATCGGGAGAGCATAGATGATATCATCGGCGTTATGTTTGCTTATGACTTGTTTAACGATCCCGATTCACTGACCGAAATTATACGTCCTATTAAACTGGTTCCAGTTTCACAAAAGTCAAAAGACCTGCTTTCAGAATTTCGAGACTCAAATATTTCAGTTGCTATCGTTATTGATGAATATGGCGGTACCGCGGGGATGATTACCATTGAGGATTTACTGGAAGAGGTGGTAGGGGATATTCAGGATGAGTATGACACCGAAAACCATTTTGTGAAAAAACTTTCTGATGACACCTATATTATGAGTGCCGGTATCGAGACTGAAGATCTGGTTGGAAAATATCCCGAAATTAATCTTCCGGAAGATTCAGGAGATTTTGAAACCGTGGCCGGATATATCATCAATGCGCTTGGACGAATCCCCAAAGTAAATGAAGAGCTAGTAATCAATGGCTATAAAATTATCATCAGTAAGGCTACATCCAGCCGTATTGAACGAGTCAAAATAGTTGTTTTAGATTAGCATAGTGCTTAATGGTGAATAATTTATAAGTGAGAAGAGAAATTATGTTTAATCACTACCCAGACTGGGCGCAGCAGCTTGCACAAAAATATCTAAGCCGAACCATAAATCAGTTTATTCTGCATGGCAATGTACATGATTTAGTTCCGCTCAATAAAGAAGGGGAGACTGACTTTGTACGTTTAAAAGAATTCTTTTCCAAGGAGTTCTTTGGTGCGCGGGACTATGTTATCTTTTATGATCGCTCATCAGGCATATATTTTCGGGATCAAGAGACACAAAAAGATTTCAATCGTGCACTTTCGGGTCGCGATTCACTTCTGGGAACCGATTATGCAGATAATCTGCCGAAAGATCCCGTACGTGTTTTTTCTTTGCTGGAGCAGTACTTTCGCGTGCGTTTCGATAACAAAAAGAGTATCGCACTTGTCATTGACTATGCCGAAACTATCGTACCCATGAATGAGGCGGGATCAACGGGGTCCGAAGATCGAACCGCCATGGTGTATCTGTCACGATGGGCACAGGATCCTATGTTTTTAGCTGCTGACTTTACCACTATTTTACTCACCGAAAATCTTGCGGATCTTAATAAAACCCTTGTCCAGCATCCATATGTTAATGAGATTACGATTCCTATACCCGACCAGCAAGAACGAAGTGCATTTATAGAGTTTGAGACCTCTGCAGATGTGTTTAGTGATATTTCAGAAGTCCCCCAAAAGGTAGTGGCCCAGCAGACGGCAGGGCTTAATTTTATCAACATTAGAGGAATTTTATCCAATGCCAAGCAGCAGGATCAAAAAATATCTACGAAACGCCTTTCGGAAGCCAAAAAAGAGCTTATTGAAGCCGAGGCATACGGCCTCTTGGAATTTGTAGAAACCGAATATACACTTGATAATGTTGCTGGCCATACAGCCGTCAAAAAACATCTGCGTCAGGCCGTAAAAGCATTGAATAACGGTCGTAAAGACGTGCTTCCTATGGGATACTTAGTTTGCGGTCCGGTAGGTACCGGCAAGACTTTTATGGTAACATGCTTTGCCAGTGAAGTGGGTATCCCTATGGTAAAGCTCAAAAATTTCCGAAGCCAATGGCAGGGAGTGACAGAGGGGAATCTGGAAAAGATTCTGGGACTTCTCAAAGCCATGGCGCCTGTGGCCGTGATGATTGATGAAGCCGATGCATATCTCGGCGACCGCGACCAGAGTGGGGACAGCGGTGTGTCTAGCCGCGTGTTTTCACAGATTGCATCATTCATGAGTGATACCAGCAACCGGGGCGAAATACTGTGGTTTCTGATGACTGCTCGTCCGGATCTTATGCCGGTAGATTTAAAGCGTCAGGGTCGGGCCGAGGAGCATTTAGCACTATTCCCGCCACATACTAAAGAAGACCGTATCGAATTGTTTGAGGCTATGAAAAATAAATCTGGCTTACAGCTAACCGAAGAATATGTGCCAAAACTTATAAAGAAAGATAGTAATCGACTGTCAGGTGCTGATATGGAGGCTGCACTGACGCGCGCTAAATTTCGTGCTGCGGCACAGAATTCAGAGAAAGTAACACCCGAAATACTAGATGCAGCACTAAATGATTTTCTGCCGCCCACTTATCCGCAGGAAATAGAGTTACAGACGCTCAGTGCTGTTATTGAGTGCACTTCTAAAGAGCTGCTGCCCGAGCGGTATCGAGAAATGGATCGTGGGGAAATCCTTGAGAAGATTGAGAATTTGAAGCTTCGGGTTGGATAATTAATCCTGTTGCTCATTTTATTAAAATTATGCGCATGGTTTTGCTTAAAGGTGCTGGCTGGGCGGATATCCAACATCTTGTGGGGATACTGTCTGTTATGGCGGTTGTGATATTACCTGCAGCAATTTTCCGATATCGTAAATCTACTTCATAAAATCTTGTCATCCTAGATCATCTGTTGAACTCGATGAAATATATTTTCAGGATCTTAGTATAAATGCAAAAATTACAGTAGGAAAGATCGAGCGGCATAAATTATAAAGTTGCAATATTTGTAATTTCTCTTTCATAAGAGATGCCAATCTAATATTCTTATAGTTCA
Source organism: Fodinibius salinus (assembly GCF_008124865.1). NCBI lineage: Bacteria > Pseudomonadati > Balneolota > Balneolia > Balneolales > Balneolaceae > Fodinibius > Fodinibius salinus. The sequence goes on from NZ_VNHY01000003.1 coordinate 131,719, forward strand.
CTTCATTTAAACAATTTTGGCTTAGCCGATGGCTGACAAACTGGAATCAATTAGAAAACTACTCGACGAAACGGACAAAAAAATTATAGATGCGCTAGCAAAGCGCCAAGAGCTGGTACGTGAAGTTTCATCCTTTAAGCTGGATGAAGAACGCAATATTCGTGATAAAGAACGCGAAGAACAGCTGTTGAATAAAATCACAAAGCTGGCTCGCGAAGCCGGTCTGGATCGCTATTTTGCCGAAGAGCTTTTTAAAGATATCATTCATCACTCCGTTCGATTTCAAACGCATACCCTGGTTGATCATCAAAATGCCAAAAAAGATGATGAGATTGTCCAGGTAGCATACCAGGGAACCGACGGAGCATTTAGTCATCAGGCGGCTTATCGTCATTTTGAGGAGCGATATACCGAAGTCCACTCCTACGGTTATAACACCTTTCAGGAGGCAGCAGAGGCAGTTGAAAATGAAGAAGTTGACTATGCCATACTGCCGATTGAAAATACCACCGCCGGCTCCATCAATGATACTTATAACATCTTGGGTGAGGACGATCTGCATATTGTTGGGGAAGAAGCGTTACGAATAGTTCATTGCCTGCTAGCCTTAGAGGATGTGGCGGTTGAACGTATTCGTCGCATCATGTCGCATCCGCAAGCTATTTCACAGTGCAGTACTTACCTGGCAAAACTGCACGACTGCAAAATTGAGTCGTATATTGATACAGCGATGTCTGCTAAAAAAGTGTTGGAGGATGGCGATCTTTCGCAGGCTGCGATCGCCGGGAGTTATGCTGCAGAAATTTATGGACTAAATATTTTGAAGCGTGATATCGCTAATCAACCTGAAAACTTCACGCGCTTTGTGGTTGTGGGGCGTGATTTGGTAGAAGTAGATCAGCAGATACCGTGCAAAACGTCACTACTGATGGTAACCTCACACGATAAGGGGGCTCTTATCAAATGCTTGAATGTGATTGACGATCATGATATTCGAATGACCAAGCTGGAATCTCGGCCTAAACCTAATGCACCGTGGAAATACCAGTTCTATCTCGATATTGAAGGTAATATTGCAGAGCCTGATACACGGGTAGCGTTGGAAGAGCTGGAGCAGGAAGCCAGTTCACTGAAGGTGCTTGGTTGCTATCCGGCCCAGGTTGGGAATGGAGATGACTGATCAGTGAACAGTTATTGAGTAGCTAGTGGTTAATCAAGTGTTGGGTCTGGGTGCTGAAGTTCGGAGTTCTTATCAGTTATTCCTCACTCATCCCCTATCCTTTATATAGCATTCTGCACACAGGGTCAGCCATCAAAAAATTATCGTATCATCATTTTGCCATTCCTGGTAGTACCGGATGAGGTTAGAGATAGAATAGAATAACAAAAAGACCGCTACGAGATAAGCTACAGAATCGGGATTGGCAATGATAAGCACCGCAATAATAAGGGTGAGTACGCCCAGCAGGGCAAACTGAAAGCCGAATAAAAGTATCAGACCGAAAAAGCCCAAAAAAGTAGCAAATATTGTGGGAATAAGTCCCGGAAAGAGGAAGATAACAAGCCCGCTTACAATAGGAACAGCTGCAACTGTAGGTGATACCTTGTACATCACAAATAGTAATCCCAGTCCCACGAGGTAGGCTCCTGCTATCAGGTATAAAAAGTTAGGATAGCCAAGTGTGAGGACACCGGTAGTCAGTGCCAATAAGGCATTGATAATTTGATGCTCTCTGCTTCTATTTTCTATGCGAATACGGTATTGTTCAAGCATATCATACGACGTTTTGTTTAATACTAGTGCAATTCAACTTTCCCATCTTTCCATTCAATCGTTAATTCTTCATCAGTATCAAAATCATCAAGTGACTTAACCCATCCATCCTCTTGCCAGATACGCGAATAGCCCTGTTCCAATGCGGTGTTGGGATTTTGAAGCTCCAGCCGATGGCGCAAATTATTCAGCTTCTCATGTTTTTGCATCAGCTGTACCTCATTACGATGTTGCAGTCTTTCGGTAAGATTTTGGAGCCGCTCGCGATTATTAGTCACTTTCTGCTTAACTGCCATCAGTGCATGGGATTGCACCAGTTGTTGCACGCGTTCTTTTTGGTTGGTGATACGCCGGTCGATGGTTTCTTGCAGTTGTGTTGAGAGGTCATCGACAAAGAGACGAATTTCATTTACATCCGGCGTAGCTACAATAGCCGCCTGCGTGGGTGTAGCGGCACGGGCATCAGCCACAAAGTCTGAGATACTGAAATCAACCTCGTGTCCCACAGCACTGATGGTCGGCACTTTACAGTCAAAGAGGGCACGAGCCACCGCTTCTTCATTAAACGGCCAAAGGTCTTCCAGCGAACCACCGCCGCGACCAACGATCAGTAGATCTACGTTCTGTTTATTTGAAAAAAAGTTGATGGCTCTGACTAGTTCTGGAGCAGCATTCACACCCTGCACGCTTGCATGATGAAGATGCACAGTTGCCAGTGGCCAGCGTCGTTCAAGGGTATCACGGATATCATGGAAAGCGGCCCCTGTGGCCGAGGTTATCACCCCAATATCGAAAGGAAAGGGAGGTAACGCTTTTTTATGTTCATCGTCGAACAGTCCTTCATCTTTAAGGTCATTCTTCAGTTTCTCGAAGGCTTCTTGCAGAGCCCCTTTGCCCGCCTGTTCCAGCGAGCGCACAATTAGCTGATATTTTCCATGTGGCGGATACACCTCGATGTCGCCTCCGGCAATAATATGTTGTCCATCTACTACTTCGGCGTCAATAGAACGGGATACTCCGCGCCAGATTACGCATGAGAGTTGAGCATCTTCATCCTTAAGTGTAAAATAGGTGTGTCCGCTGCGGCTGGTGCTGGCATTACTGACTTCTCCCTCCACCTTTACGTCCATAAAGTTGCCTTCCAGCAGTGTTTTAATATCTTGTGTAAGCTCCGAAACTGAGAAGGTAGATGCAGCAAAAAGATCAGATTGAGACATAAGGGAAAAATTTCAGCTGACAGCTGTTTGTAGAGTTATTGAATTCTGATTAAAACACGTATATTTGCAATTAAAAATAACGGAAAGTTTGTATGAGTCATACTCCAAATTTATTGCTCCAGAACGTACGTCCAATCGGCGGTAATTTTGACGGTACGGATACCGTAGATATCCGTATAGCTGAAGGTCAAATTGTCGAAATTAGCGCGGAATTAGATTCCAAAGAAGACGAAGAGCTACATGATGCTAATGGTAGCTATCTTTCCGGCGGATGGATGGATATGCACGTGCACCTGCGGGAACCAGGATACGAGCATAAAGAGACTATTGAAACAGGGTGCAAGTCAGCGGCTTTTGGTGGATTTACTGAAGTTGCCTGTATGCCTAATACGAATCCGGCTATCGACAGCCGCGATGTGGTAGAATTTGTAAAGAACAATGCTGAGCAATTTTCTGTTGATGTACATCCTATTGGTTGCGTATCCAAAGAACGCAAAGGGAAATCAATAGCCGAGATGGGCGATATGAAAGAGGGCGGGGCGGTTGCTTTTAGCGATGATGGTGATCCCGTCTATAATTCGCAGCTTATGCGCGTGGCGCTGGAGTATTCGTCCATGTTGGATATGCCGATCATTAATCACGAAGAGGATTTAAAACTATCTCGACCGGGTCATATGCACGAGGGACGTGTGTCGGCACGGTTAGGACTGGACGGTACACCGGGTATTGCCGAAGAAACGATGATTGCCCGTGATATCTTGCTGGCTAAGTTTACCGGCGGACACATTCACGTGGCGCACATCAGTACGGCCAAAGCGGTGGATTTAGTCCGACAGGCCAAGGCCGACGGGGTGAATGTTACCACGGAAGTTTGCCCTCATCATTTTGATTTGACGGACGAAGAAATTGAGCGCCGCGATTTTGATACCAATGTAAAGATGCATCCACCACTGCGCACCCAAAAAGATGTAGAGGCCATGATAGAGGGGCTTGCTGACGGTACTATTGATGCCATCTGTACCGATCATGCTCCGCATGCCATCCAGGAAAAAGAAGTAGAGTTTATCTATGCGCCTAATGGCATTATTGGTCTTGAGACGGCCTGGAGCATAAGTGTGCGACAGCTATTAGATTCCGGAGCCTTAGAATTGGCAGAGTTGATAACAAAGTTTGTAGAGAAACCGCGCGAAATATTGAATATTGATATTCCTAAAATTGAAGAAGGTACACCGGCTAATTTGACGCTTTTCAATACCGATCAGGAATGGTCGTATCGGGAGGAGCTGGTGCAGTCTAAATCTCACAATTCACCCTACTTGGGAGAATCATTAAAAGGTCGCGCAGAGGCTATTTATAATAACGGACAGTTTGTTATCAATACGATTTAATTGCAGAATGAATGGACGCTCGAGGCGTTAGTAAGTTCTAATTTATAACTACAGTCCATTTTGTTGACTCGATTTATTGTTACTACCCTGTTTTTATTTTTTAGTTTGCTGGTGAGTGGACAGGCTCAGCAGTTCCAGGACGCCGAGTTTGGTGTCATACCGGATTCGCTGGCTTCTCTTCAGCTACCGGCAGACTACGCTGATGCTTCCTACATGATCACCAATCAAGAGCGTGATGTTCGATTTCAGGAGGAAGGAAATTCGATTGTAGCCATCATGGATTACCATGTACGGCTTAAGATATTTGATAACTCTAACCCTGAAGCCTCTCTCATAACGATTCCCTATTATTTTGAGAATGATATGGAACAAGTTTCGGATATCAGGGGGTGGACGCATCTGCCTTCCGGGAAACGGGTACCGTTGCAGTCGAAAGATATACGTACGGTTAATATTAATGCCCGTTATAATGTTAAAGAATTTCGGATGCCGTTGGTGCAAGACGGATCTATTCTTGAGTATCGCTATACTATTAAGCGTAAATATATCGAAGAGCTCCCTGATTTTTATTTGTCGCACAGTGTACCAACTGCTGCAGCCAAGACCAGTATTACTTATCCCCGTTATATGCGATACAATGTAATAATGGAGAATAACAGTACTCCCATTCAAAATGATATTGTACTCAGGGATACCAGTTCGGTACCTAAAATTTTTACGATCCCTCAGCCTCTTCCGGTTGTTACTGAACGGTGGATGGCTTACAATATTCCGCCTACTACAAAGAAGAGTTACATTTCTTCGCTGGATGATTATCGTGCCAAGATTAAGTTTATGCTCAGTGAGTTTGGCATTCCAAGGCAGTCATTGGAAAATAGCTGGGCCGTAGCAGTAGCAAGGATGCGGGAGAAGACCAATCCGCTAAAAATTATTACCGAAAATAAGAAAGCACGTGCAGTGGGGGATTCGTTGGCCACCACTTTGGACTTTTCTTCTAATTTGGCTCTGCAAGATAGCATTTATCAGTATTTAAACAGGCGGATGAGTTTTTCGGGAGCACACCATGCATACAGCGAAACAACAGATACCGTTGTCTTGAACGGTAATGCTGCTGATCAAGCGGCTATTAATCAGACGTTGATAGCAATGCTCCGCGGAGCGGGTATTGAGGCTTATCCTGTATTGATTTCAACCAAACAATCGGGCAAAATTAACAAAGATTTTCCTTCGTTCTACCAGTTTAACGGTCAACTGGTACAAACGGTGGTTAACGGGCAATCTTTCTTACTGGATGCCAGTTTTTCTCACGGTCGTCCGGGTCTTATTCCTTTTGACTCCTATAACAGTCCTGGATTATTGTTCAAAACGGATACCTTTGAATGGGTTGATATCGCTCCATCTGCCAGCCGTTTTGATATACAAGTAGCGTTTGATGGGGCACTCAGTAAAAAGGGCACGCTCTCGGGATCACTTGAAATTACAGAAAAAGGGTACCCTGCCAGAGAGGTCCGCCGGCAGCAGGCAAATGGGAAAAATGATGGTGGGATTTTGCGGAGCACACTCTTTGAACGATATCCTGATATGGCTATAGACAGTGCAGAAGTTATCACTGATGTACGGTCAGATAGTGTGGTGTTATCGGGGCAAATTACCATCGAAAATTATGCACAGAGTTTTTCTAATGGACTTGAATATCCTCCGATGCTGGTGGGATATCGGCAAGAAAATCCATTTGAAAGTACAGCTCGTACCTTACCGGTTACGTTGGATGCTCCAGAACGACTCAAGGTTTCGTATTCCATTGCACTCCCGTCAGGGTTTTCTGTTAAGGAAGGAAAGCAAAATCAGTCAATGGGCTTTCCGGGGGCAAAATTCCGGGAACAATATGATATGCAAGCCAATAGGCTAAATTATGGTTATCAGATTAATATTGCTCAAAAGAATTTTTCCACCGCATTATTTCCGCGATTATACGATTTATATGAGCGGTGGGTAGAGCTTAGTAACAGCACGTGGCTCATTGAGCGATAATTACCATACTGAACTTGTTTCACCATCTCCTGCTCTGTAGCTTAAACCACTAAGGAAATTTTAACTGACAGATTTTGAATTAAATTTAGGGTGACACGGGTTTCTCAAAAACCTGCAGATAGTCTTCCTTTAATGGAATAAAACTCATATGCTTTTAGCTTTAGAAACAGCTACAGACGTATGTTCAGTTGCTTTCTGTGATGACAGCGGTACGATTCACGAACGGCGTACAGAGCAGCATGGCTCGCACTCTGAACAGCTTTTTCTTTTTATTGAGGAATTGCAGGAACAGCACAATTTTTCTATTCCTGATTTGGATGCTGTGTTGGTGAGTGAAGGCCCAGGCTCTTATACCGGACTGCGCATTAGTGCCAGCGCTGTTAAAGGCTTGTTATTTCAGGTTGATACCTCTCTCTACGGCATTAATACGCTGGCTTCATTTGCGATGCAGGCGATGGAAAACAGCCTAGCGACACAAACGATCCATAGTATTATTGATGCGCGACGCGTGCATGTCTATCATCAAAAATTTACTGCTGATGAAGGTCTGCATGCTGCTGATGATGTGGAGATTATTCCTATAGAAACATTGGAATCAATGGTACAAAAAGACGATATCATTGTTGGGACGGGCTTAAATCGTATCAATGAGGAAGCTTGTAAAAAAGCTATAACCTTTGGGCCAAAAGTTATTACCGCAAAATCATTAATTGCCTTGTATCAGGATGGATTCTCTGCCTTTGTTAAAAAGGTTGAGCCCGAATCGTTTGAGCCGAAGTATTATACTTCGAATCAGGGAAGCTAAAATAGCTTTGAATTATTCCATATTGCTTGCAAAGTTGTCGAATTGAGGATAGCTACGACTATCATTAGGATACTATTCAGCAATATGGTTTATGGGTTTGAATTTCGCAGCGGTAATAGGGGCTGAATACTGCTTTGTGATTTTACGTAATTGTTCCCACAGCTTAATATTCTTATTAGAATATGTCAGTAGGTGGTATAAAAATCGGGAAAATAAAAGATTTTAGCTTCAGGCCAGAATCGTTATTTTTGGGATCCATTTATAGAAAATGAAAATGACTCTCTATGGCTTGGTTTAAACGTAAAGACAAAAATATACAAACCGATCAGCGAAAAGAGATGCCGGAAGGTGTCTGGGTAAAAGTTCCGAAAACCGGTGAAACGGTGCATCGGCGCGAACTCGAAGACAATCAATGGGTTGATCCGCTGAGTGGATATCACTTTCGTATTGGAAGCGACGAATACTTCTCTTTCCTATTTGATGATGGGGAGTTCGAAGAGATTGGCCAGGATATTGTCCCCACCGACCCGCTGGAGTTTGAAGATCGCAAGAAATACAGCGATCGTCTTGACGAGTATCAGGAAAAAACAGGTCAAAGTGATGCGGTACGTGTTGGTATCGGCAAGATGAACGACCTGGATGTAGTTATTACCTGTATGGATTTTAGTTTTATTGGTGGTAGTATGGGCTCAGTGGTAGGTGAACGTATTGCCATGGCCATTGATCATGCTCGTGAAAATGAGCGCCCCCTTATTATTATTTCACAATCCGGCGGTGCCCGAATGATGGAAAGTGTGTTGAGCCTGATGCAGATGGCAAAGACATCGGCCAAACTGGCACAGCTCGAAGAATCAGGTGTGCCTTATATTTCGCTGATGACCAATCCCACCACCGGAGGTGTTACGGCTAGTTTTGCGATGCTTGGTGATTTTAATATTGCTGAGCCGGAGGCACTTATCGGTTTTGCCGGTCCGCGCGTTATCCGTCAAACTATTGGTCGTGATCTGCCCGACGGGTTTCAGCGTTCGGAATATTTGCTTGAACACGGCTTTTTGGATTTCATTACGCCGCGTAACCAGATAAAAGGCAAGCTTACCAACTTGATCAAGATCCTTCTCCACAAGCACGAAAAATAACCATAGAGAACACTGTTGGTTTTGCAGGGTGAGGTATATTGATTGATTCGGCTGGTTAATGAGCAGCTAGCCGAAATTGTAGAATCTGAGACTGTGTATTAACCCAATAGGAATCATGGTTTTTACGGTGGTAACACGCGGCGCCATCTTTACAATAAATTGAATAACTTTATTATCGAAGATCTCTGATATGGGACGAGTACAGTTTGCTGATTATGCAAAAATTTATGTGACCGGCGGTGACGGCGGTGATGGTTCGGTACATTTTCGCAGGGAAAAATATGTACCTCGTGGTGGCCCCGACGGTGGTGATGGAGGTGATGGCGGTGATGTAATTTTACGTGGTAACGAACAGCTGAACACGCTGTTGGATCTCCGTTATCGTAAGTATGTAAATGCTGAAGATGGTAGCAGGGGCGGGCCTTCGAAGAAAAAAGGAAAGTCTGGGGAAGATGAAATTCTGGAAACTCCCATGGGATGCGTGGTCTATGATGCCAATACTGAAGAGCGTCTCGGAGAAATTACTGAACACGAGCAGGAGATTGTAGTTGCTAAGGGTGGCGACGGCGGATTGGGAAATTGGCATTTTCGTACTTCTACTGATCAAGCACCTCGAAAGGCAGAAGATGGCAAGGCCGGAGAGGAACGAACTATTGAAATTGAGCTCAAGCTTATTGCTGATGTAGGTCTTGTAGGGTTCCCCAATGCGGGTAAGAGCACGCTTCTTTCCACTATGTCGGGTGCTAAACCGAAGATTGATTCTTATCCCTTTACTACGCTGCAGCCAAACTTAGGAGTGGTAACTATGCCTGATTACCGTACGTTTGTGATGGCAGATATCCCCGGCATTATTGAAGAAGCGCACGAGGGACGCGGCCTTGGGATTCAGTTTTTGCGGCATATCGAACGCAATAACCTGCTGCTTTTTATGGTGAGCTCACAGCAGGATATTGAATATGAATATGAGGCGCTTCTTGATGAATTGAGGTCATATCGCGCAGATTTACTGGACAAACCGCGCATTCTGGCGATCACAAAAATGGATTTGCAGGAAGACTATCAGCTGGATGCAGAAAAAAGTGTTGATTTAGATATCCCGGTAGTTGAAATTTCGTCTGCAACCAACTACCATATAGATGAACTAAAAGAGATCATCTGGGAAAAATTACAAGACATTGAATCTACAAGAGAAGACGTATGAGCCGCCGGTAAGAGAGTTTGTTGCCCTTCATCTGATGGACAATCTGGGTGCACAGCGTATCCGTCGGTTGTTACAATCCGTTGAGCATCCCCAGCTAATTTTTCGTTTGGAGCGTCATGAGCTTACTTCTATTCGTGGTATTGGTCCAAAGACGGCCGATGAAGTGCTGGCATTTAACCAGTGGGACGAAGTGGACCGAATCCTCGAAAAGACTGATCAGACCGGCGCACAGATTATGACTTATTGGGATAATGACTATCCCGAGTTGCTGCGCCAAATTTACGATCCGCCTCTTATTTTATGGATTAAAGGTAACCGATCGGTATTGAATACGGATGCTATCTCTATTGTGGGCACCCGCAAGGCGGGGAAGTATGCACTTAAGATGGCCGATAAGTTTGCCAAAGGATTGGTAGAGCACGATCTAACGGTCGTTAGTGGTTTGGCCTATGGCGTAGATGGTGCGGCTCACAAAGCAACTGTGGAAGCCGGTGGTAAAACGGTGGCCGTGCTGGGATCGGGCATCGACTGGATTTATCCAAGTGATCACAAAGGATTAGCTTCGAGTATCGTCAAGACAGGTGGGGCAGTGATATCTGAATTTCCGCTGGGTACAGCTCCCGAAATGGGTAATTTTCCGGTTCGCAACCGTATTGTCAGCGGTATGAGTTTGGGCAGCTTGGTTGTTGCTTCGGGTATAGACGGCGGCAGTATGATTACGGCAAAATCCGCGCTGGATCAAAACCGTGAAGTATTTGTGGTTCCTCATCCGGTGGGGCATCCCAATGCTATTGGTTGCAACAGCCTGATCAAGCGCGGGATGGGCAAGCTGGTACAAAATGTGGAGGATATCCTTGCTGAGACTAAGGCACATATTGAAAAGGAGAAAGACTCAGAAGCAAAGGCAGAGCAAGTTAAAGAAAAGAAGTGGAGGTCTCGTGAGTTGGATGAGCTCTCTGTTCTAATTTGTGAGTCGCTCGAAGAAAAGCCGCTACATATTGATGATATGGCAGATAAATTACAGATGCAGACACACGAACTGATGCCCAAGCTGCTGGAGCTTGAAATGGAGGACTGTGTTCATCAAACGGCCGGCAAAAATTTTGAGTTGGTCTGAATTTCCCTACTAAAATTTATTAGAGATTTATTCATACCAGTTCCGTAGCCGAACGTCAATCTGTTTATTTTTAGCATTTACCAACTGTTTAAACTGTTTTATATCCTGCCCGCGATAATGATAGGGGTATACAATAGCTGGCGCAAAATCGATCACAGCATCAGCCGCTTGTTGCACATCCATAGTATAGGGTAAATTCATGCACACAAAGGCAATATCAATATTTTTGAGTGCACGCATTTCAGGAGTACCTTCAGTATCACCTGAAATATATATTTTGTCGCTATTATCACTAATTAGGTACCCAATTCCATCTCCTTTGGCGTGATACTTTTTCTTACTCGGTGGTAAATTGTACATAGCCACTGCCCGGATATTAATTCCCAATAGATGAGTCTGTTCCCCGTTTCCCAGCACTGTAATTTGATTAGAAAATTTGTTTGGTAAGGCATCAGCAACAGTTTGGGGAACAATGAGCTGGGCATTTTCAGTATCCAGTGCATCGAGTGTTTCAATGCTTAGATGATCCCCATGAGTATGGGTAATCAATATGATATCGGGTTTATCCAACCCATCAAAAGCACTGGCACTGCCCACAGGGTCAACATATATGTCGGTTCCATTTCTGCTCATTACCAGCGTTCCGTGCTGAATCGGTTGAACAGTGAGCGAATCATTTAGGGTTTTAATTTGGTCGGCCGTGGGACGCTGGGCCTGTACTTGTAGGCTAACAAAACATAATAGGATAACAAGGGTAGAAAAAAACTTCATAATAACTGGGTTTAATAGGCTAATTTTACCGTTATAAAATCATGGTACAATTTTTGCCTTCATTCATTAAATAGTATCTTCATTAAACATAGCTCGCTAAAGTGGCTAAATTTTGCCATTGGGCCTCTTTTTGAAGGATTTGTAATAACCAGCAATTGTTAAATATGCTTAAGAGCAGTCAAAATCAACAGATGAATCAGCAACAGTCGCAGCAACAGCGGCTGTCGCCCCAGCAGATCCAGTATATAAAATTGTTGCAGCTGCCGACGGTGGCTCTGGAGGAAAGAATTAAGGAGGAGTTGGAAGAGAATCCCTTGCTGGAAGAAGGAGAAGATGAAGGTTTGTCGGATGAATTTGAACAGTTTGATGAAGATCAACCACAGTCGGAACAAGATGATGAGCTGGAGCCGGTGGATGAAAATGAGGAGATCGACTGGGATGAATATATGGAAAATACCGAGTATGACGGTGAAAATTATGGTAGCAGTCGCGGGTACAGTGGAGGCGGAGATGAAAGCTGGCGTGATTTGCCCAATCCGTATCATGAGTCACTGCTCGAAGAGCTGGAACAACAGGTTGGGCTGCTTAATTTGAATGAGGAACAGAAGTTAATTGCAGATCAAATTCTAGGCTCGCTGGATGAAGACGGCTATTTTCGACGTGAAATTGAGGCTGTGGTGGACAATATAGCGTTCAACCATGGTACATTAACGGATGCCGAGGAGGTAGAAAAAGTACGAAAGCAGATTCAGCAGCTTGACCCGCAAGGTATTGCTTCGCGGGATCTACGTGATTGCCTGTTGACTCAATTGGAGCTTAGTGAGGAAGATTCGGAGGCAAAGCAGCTGGCCATTAAAATGTTGCGTGATCATTGGAATTTGTTTGAGAAAAAACATTTTTCAAAGCTTAAAAATAGGCTTGATACTGACAGTGAGATGTTGAAGGAGGTTTTTGAGGTGGTCAAAGGATTGGATCCCAAGCCGGGTGGCACAGGTAATGCAGTGGATGACACTAAAAATTATATTGAACCGGATTTTGAAGTTCGTTATCAGCCGCCGACTGTGGATGAGGAGGATCCCGATGAAGAGGGAGATTTTATTATTGAGCTTAATGATGGCAATGTGCCTCCGCTACGTATTTCTCCGAGGTATAAGAAAATGTGGAATGAATTAAAAGACGAAGATAGCGATCGGAAACAGAAGAAAGAAACCAAGAGCTTTATTAAGAGTAAAATGGAGTCGGCCCAATGGTTTATTGATTCTATTCGCCAGCGGCAAAATACACTGATGAATACGATGCAGACTATTGTAGCACTGCAAGAAGAGTTCTTTAAGCACGGTGAGGGACTAAAGCCAATGATACTGAAAGATATTGCAGATCGTGTTAATCTGGATATTTCAACTATTTCGCGAGTGGTTAACGGCAAATATGTGCAAACACATTTTGGGGTTTTTGAGCTTAAATATTTTTTCAGTGAAGCCCTTGAGACCACCACTGGTGAAGAAGTATCCAGTCGGGAAGTTAAAAATGCCGTTCAGAATATTGTGGACAATGAAGATAAACAAAGCCCCTTGAGTGATAAGGCTATAGCTGATAAGCTCAAAGAGCAGGATTATAAAGTGGCACGCCGCACAGTCAGTAAATACAGAGAGAAATTAAATATTCCCGTCGCTCGACTTCGTAAACAGATCGCCTAGAGACTTACTGTAAGGCTTAGCACGTCTTTAAGGTAATTGTTACTAATTACCCAAATTAACCCTGTAAGAATCAGCCCTACGTAAATTACGATAGTACTCGAAAGATAAAGCAGTCGGCGCGATCGATTAAATGTTACCACATCAAGAGCAGTAATAATAAAGCAGCTGATCTGAAGTAAAATGGCACAAACAGTACAGCTTATAATTATAAAAGTTCCGCTACCGCTGGTAAAAAATACAACTGCTAAGGTTATTAACAGGAGGTTAATATGCAACGGCCATGAATAAAGTGTTGCCAGCTGTGAAGGAGAACTAAGTTGTTTCCCAGTGAGAGATAACCACAATATGCTAATTACAGCAATAGCCAGGCTTATTATTGAAATCCAGAATCCAAGACCCAAAGCGGAAGTCCCCAATGTTGCTGCTCCGGGCAGATGATGGAAGAAAGCCGAAAGTCCACTAGGGTTTGTAAGTGTTTTTACAGAGATATACGTGCCAATAATAAGAGCACAAGCGTTTTGAAAAAGTAGTATGATGGCCGGTGTCGGCGTTCGGAAATGGCGTTTAGCTACGTCATTAACAAAAAATTGATGGCCGGTAAAGTAGCGGAAAAGCGATTTTCTATATATGGGGCTTGCCCGATAGTGCAGGCCAACGGACAGCCAGATAATGAGCAATAATATCACCACTGAGGAGGATGATTTTGGAGCAGGGATACTACGATTGGGCAGGGGAAAAACAATATCCTTTTTTTGGGTAAGGGATTGAAAAGTCGATTTCGATTGGGGAAAAGATTTCAACATTGAAAGCAGCCAATCATCTTTTACCAGAATAGTAGGCATCTCGGTGGATTTGGGGGTAGCTTCAATCACCTTTTTGAAAGGTAACAGGTAATCCTGTAATGATGCTGAAGGTATGTAGTGGTAGCCCTTAATTAACGGATGCGGAGAAACCGAAAGTTTATCTAGGTTTTTAGAACTGACGACAAGTTCGCGAATCATAAAATCAACGGGTAATTCATGGGACGGCAGTGCTTGGTCGGGACTTAAAATTCCGTAGATATCAACATCAGCAACATTTTTTATTTGATTAATGAAGGGAGCAATAGCAGCTTGAAATGATTGCCGATGGATGGCCCCGTATGAAAACAACCCGATACTCTTAACAGAGGGCTGAGAGATAAGAGCAGAAATTTTCTGCTGAAACTGTTGTATAGATACCGAATCGGTACTCGAGAATGTATAGGTTAGTGGATAGCGAACATTGAGTTGTCCGTAAACAGTTAATTGAAGGCTGTCAATTTTTGTCCAGACTGCCGAAGGTAGCGGTGGAGAAACCTCGAGAATAGAAATTCCTATGTCGTTGAATTGTTCAAGTTCTTGTAATGCTACTTCAGTTTTTTGGGGAGGATCCCACCGAACGCCAAGCTGATGTTGCGCTTTGGAAATAGATGTTCCAACTATAATCAGAAAGAAGCAAAGTAACAGGCCGCGAAAATTAAAATACGCCAATGTACAAGAAGGAAATGAGAGGTTATTTAGGGTCAAATGTTTTTTCAATAGGCAGTGTTGTGGTCTCTTTAAAGCTGCTCAAAACAACGTTCGACCGACTTTTGCTTACTCCATTCCACGACTGTAAGCGAGAAAGTAATTTTTCGAAAGAGGCCGTATTTTCAGTACGAATTTTTAAAATATGAGAACCGTCCCCAGTAATAGAATGACATTCTAGTATTTCAGGCTCGGAACAGGCTTTGTCAACAAATTTTGAGTAATTATCAGAACCGTCAACCTCTACGAAAACGAAAGCAGTGATATCAAACTTGAATTTTTTTGAGTCCAGAATAGCACGATATTCCTGGATCAGTTCTTTATCTTCCAGCTTTCGCATTCGCTCAGAAACAGACGGAACGGATAAGTGCACAATGTCAGCTAACTTATTGCGTTGAGAACGCCCGTCTTCTTGCAGGTGTTTCAGAATTTTAATATCAATTTCATCAAGTCCTTTAGCCATTGGGAAATATTTTTCCTTAATTTTCTATGATTTGTTAAAAATAACTTTAAATAATTAGGACTTCAATTCATTTTATGTATAAATGATTGTTAAGAAAAAGCAATCTAAAAGTTGTGAAAATAGGGTTTTAAAGTTCAAACATTTCACAAAACTCTTTTATCTTTAGCTAAACCAATATCGATTAAAAATATCCAAGAAGAATGCTAGACGTTACATATATCCGCCAAAATGCCGAAAAAGTAAAGCAGGCAATGCAAAATAAAGGGGAGTCCGAAACTAAAGTTGTGGATAAAATTATCGACGTGGATAAAAAATGGCGTTCGCTTGTAGAAGAAACGGATGAATTGCGGGCAGAGAGCAATACCAAAGCCCAGAAAATTGGGGAGCTGATGGGCAGCGGCAATAAAGAAGAAGCCCAGGAGATGATTAAATATACTAGTGAGTTAAAGGAAAAAATTCAGGATAAGGAAAAAGATTTACGTTCCGCCAAGGAAGAGCGCGACGAGCTGTTGCTCCGCATTCCCAATGTGCCGCACAAATCGGTACCGGTAGGCCAGACCGAAGATGACAACGAGGTGTTTAAAACATGGGGTGATCCTGTGGAAGAAGAGTGGCGCAAGCCGCATTGGAAGTTGGTTGAAGATGCCGAATGGATTGATTTTGAGCGCGGAGCCAAAGTAACGGGAGCAGGGTTCCCGTTTTATAAGGGGGCGATAGCTAAACTGCAGCGGGCACTTATTAATTATTTTTTGAATAAGGCAGAAGAGCAGGGCTATACCGAGTTGCAGGTTCCATATTTTGTGAACGAAGATTCGGCCAGAGGTACGGGACAAATTCCCGACAAGGAAGATATGATGTACGAAATACCTCGAGATGATTTTTTCATGATTCCTACTGCCGAAGTCCCGGTTACTAATTTCCACCGTGATGAGATTTTGCCTAAAGAAGAGCTGCCGGTCTATTATGCTGCTTACACACCGTGTTGGCGCCGTGAGGCTGGTTCATATGGTAAAGATGTACGAGGACTTAATAGGCTACATCAGTTTGACAAAGTAGAATTAGTAAAGCTTGTCCATCCTGAAACTGCTTACGATGAGCTGGAAAAACTGCTTGGATATGCCGAATCACTGCTCGAAAGTCTGGGTATTCCGTACCGAACCCTGTTAATGTGTACTGGTGATATGGGATTTACGCAGACTAAGAAATATGATCTCGAGGTCTGGAGTCCGGGTCAACAGCAGTGGCTGGAAGTGAGCTCGTGCTCGAATTTTGGAGGCTTCCAGGCGCGGCGGATGATGCTTCGGTACAGGAAAGATAACGGAGACACAGAAATATTACACACACTTAACGGTTCGGGATTGGCACTGCCCCGTGTAGTAGCAGCTATTTTAGAAATTTATCAGCAAAAGGATGGAAGTGTAGAAGTGCCTGAGGTACTACAGCCATTTTTGGGAACCAAGGTTCTAACACCATAGAAATAAAAATTACTATTATGCAGGATATTTGGGGAAAGGTTCAGTTGGCCGAAGGAGAGATTCATTATTTTGAGGTTGGTGATTTGCATCTCTGGTGCACTTATAGCGATCAGGAGGTTTGGCTTGCATCCGCATATTCTAGTGAGCTACCCGATAATATTTCTGAAGAGCATCCTCCTGATGAGGTCTCATGGTCAAGGTGGGCAACGAGAAATAATGCTAACAAAATTGAAATTCAGCCGGTATTTCCTGATCTCTCGCTGGTTGTGAATTCCGAATATGCGCTTAAGGTAAGTCCTGATACGCAAATTGAGATATTTGCTCGCATTCCAATTTGGATACGAATATCAATTGCTGAGAATGATTATCAGCTTACAGAATTGCCTACTGTTTTGCTATCGCGGACATGGTTTGGCACCTTTACAGAAGGCGAGCTCTGTTATTATGCTACAACCAAAGCCCGTAGAACCTTGGCAGGTATAGATAAAAAACCGTATTTGGTAAGTTGCCCGATTACGATATCCAATAAGTCAGCTACGGTACTCGATTTCGAAGATTTTTGTTTCCGCGTTGAGCGATTGGGTATGTATAAATATGAAGAAGAGTTATGGGCAGATGAAACAAAAATTATTTTTCACGGTGAAGAAAGCAATAGCGATGTGATTATGACCGGTAAACTTCCACAAGGTATCAAAAGCGAACAGGCGGTAGCTACGCCACGCAAAAAAATTCAGAAGAGTTTAGCCACACGTACCTTTAAACGTCTAATTGAAGACACTTTTACACTGAGCTGATAATATACTATATCAAAAAATTATGTTCGATTTGGAGCAATATATATCTGAAGAAATGCTGCATACTATCTTTTCTGTTGCAGTAATAATCGTCGTTTGCCTACCAATCTTGTTTATTGTTCGGGGATGGGCGAAGCGATTTTTCACGAAGAAATATACCCCTCATTACGGCATGCTAGCCAGTAAGTTAGTGTTCTATTCGGGACTTATTGTTGTGGTAGTTACTGTAATGGGACAGCTGGGTATCAGTTTGGCACCGTTGTTGGGAGCAGCAGGTATTGTGGGTGTGGCACTGGGCTTTGCGTCTCAAACCAGTGTATCGAATATTATCAGCGGTTTGTTCCTGATTGCAGAACAACCGTTCAAGGTTGATGATATTATTACTATAAATACCACTACCGGTATTGTAATGTCGATTGATGTGCTGTCGGTAAAGTTGCGCACTTTTGATAATAAGTTTGTGCGCATACCAAACGAAATGATCATCAAGACAGAGGTTACGAATTTGACACGGTTTCCCATTCGCCGATTTGATGCAAAAGTTTCGGTAGCCTATAAAGAAAATATCGGTCGCGTACGTGAGCTGTTGTTGGAGGTAGCTAGAAATAATGAATACTCGTTAAGTGAGCCAGAACCACAGATTATTTTTGATGCTTTTGGCAGTTCTTCTATTAACCTGGATTTTAGAATTTGGGCACCTGCAGATGATTGGTTACTAGTTAAAAATACCATTCAGGAAGAGGTGAAGGCTAAGTTTGACGAAGAAGGTATTGAGATACCATTTCCTCATGTATCATTTTATACTGGTTCCGACTCTACAGCATTACCCGTGGAGGTTCTTACTAAGACCAAAGATCAAAATCCGGGCGATGATTAGTAATATCTGCCGGTATTTTTTTGTGTAGTAAAGATTCGGTAGATCAGGTAGATTCCAGCCGCTGCCAAGAGAATAACTATCACTGTTCCCCAAAAGATATAGGCTAGGTAAGGCACGAGTATCACACAAAGAATGCTCACAATAAATCGAACAGGATTAGAATAAAAGCTGTAAGCATTAAACCCGATGGTAAGAAGACGAAGAAATCGCTGCCACATGATAATATAAAGTTGTTGCCAATTCATTCCGGCATACGAAGAGAAGAGCTAAAAGATTCATCCTGAGGTAGAGATGAGAACTGGTATGGGGGGCGAAACTTTTTAGATACACCTTAATAATCAGGACTCCGGCCAGAGTAAAATTATTTTTATACCCAAGTGTGGATGCCTGGGAAGTGGTGGGTTTTGTATTGTTGAATTAAGTTTTCACACTTGATTCATACTTGGTGTATTAAAAAACGAGGATCTTATCCTGTTCCGAATTATTCGAATCAGGATTTAAGTTTAACATGCTAGGAAGCCACTGCAAATACCTCTTCCTCCATATATTCTTTCAGAAGATCAATGATAGGCTGCATCTCTTTTTCTTCCATGATGTTGCCGCGCAGCTGACGACTGTTGTGCATGCCCTTTAGATATTTACCATAGTGTTTTTTCATGACGATGACACCATAGCGTTCGCCGTGATGATCGACAGAGCGGCGAAGCTGGTCGATACACAAGTTGAGACGATCTTCAACAGAAGGTTCCGGCAGCAGCTCACCTGTTTCGATGTAATGGCGCGACCGTTCAAAAATCCAAGGATTGCCAATCGCACCGCGGCCGATCATCACACCGTCAACGCCGGTTTCGTCGAACATGCGTTTGGCATCTTCGGGGGAGGTAACATCGCCATTGCCAATAATGGGTATTTCGAGCCCCTTGGTGTTTTTAAGCTTCTTAAGCCACTCCCATTGGGCATCTCCCTTATACTTTTGATTTCGGGTGCGGGCGTGAACAGTTAGCGCTTTGATACCAAGATCTTGCAACATCAGAGCTGCTTCCTGTATACGAATACTTTTATAGTCCCAGCCCAGCCGCGTTTTGACGGTAACAGGCCGATCTGAAACAGCATCGACTACCGATCCCGCCATACTTTCCATTAAATCCATATCTTTGAGACAGGCACAGCCAGCTCCTTTTTTGACTATATTATAGACGGGACATCCAAAATTGATATCTACCACATCGGCATCATGCTCTTCGGCTGCTTGGGCAGCGCCTTCCATAGCTTCTTCGCGTCCGCCAAAAATTTGCACGCCGAAGGGACGTTCTTCCTCACTGAAATCCATCTTGTGCATTGCCTGTTTGGTATCGCGAATAATAGCTTCAGAGCTAATAAATTCGGTATAGACAATGCTGGCCCCTTTTCGCCGGCACATCATGCGAAAAGGGGAATCCGTTACATTTTCCATCGGTGCCAAAAGAATAGGCTTATTACCTAAATCAATATTGCCAATCTTCATAGAAGGTACTGTTTTGTAAATAATTTTCTTGTTGGTAAAAATACCAATTTTTTTGTTAAGATCGAGATAGCTTTGTTTAGTTGAAAAGGCTGTGGGTAGTACTAGTCATTTGATATTTTATCACTTATATTTACGATCTATAAACTAAAATTTAGATGAAAAAAGCGGGATACTGTCATGGCAATAGCATCAAAAAGTATTGAAGAACTTCTCGGAGATGAGGCTGAGGATTTACTGACTCATGAATGTGAAACGATTCCCAAAGACAAGCTGCATGTTCCAAGTTCATCTTTTGTGGATGACGTGTTTATGCAGACGGATCGGAATCCTCGTGTCCTCAAAAATTTGCAGGCGCTCTTAGATCATGGACGGTTGGGCGGTACGGGGTACGTTTCTATTCTGCCCGTTGACCAGGGAATTGAACATTCGGCAGGTGCCTCTTTTGCTCCTAATCCTGATTATTTTGATCCCGAAAATATTTTAAAGCTTGCTATTGAGGGCGGATGCAATGGTGTGGCTACCACATTTGGTGTGTTGGGATCGGTAGCGCGCAAATATGCTCACAAAATTCCATTTATTGTGAAGCTCAATCATAATGAGCTGATGACATATCCCAACAATTATAATCAAATTATGTTTGGTACGGTCGATCGTGCTTTTGATATGGGCGCTACTGCAGTTGGTGCTACTATCTATTTTGGGTCTCAGGAATCAAGTCGTCAGATTCAGGAAGTAGCACGTGCCTTTGAGCGGGCGCACGAACTTGGAATGGCTACCATCCTTTGGTGCTACACCAGAAATTCTGCATTTAAAGTTGATGGTACAGATTATCATTCTGCGGCTGACCTAACCGGGCAGGCTAATCATCTGGGAGTTACTATCCAGGCGGATATCGTAAAACAAAAACAGCCCACCTTAAACGGCGGTTATCGAGCGCTCAACAAAGGTGATTCTTCGTATGGTAAGTTGGATGAAGATATTTATGATGAGCTTTCCAGTGACCATCCAATAGACTTAACCCGTTACCAAGTAGCGAATAGTTATATGGGACGTTCCGGGCTAATAAATTCCGGTGGTGCGTCTGGCGACAATGATTTTGAACAGGTGATTCGAACAGCAGTGATTAACAAACGTGCCGGAGGTATGGGACTCATTACCGGCCGAAAGGCATTTCAGCGACCCATGGAAGAAGGTATCCGTATTTTAAACTTTATCCAGGATGTATATCTGGATGATGATATTACGGTAGCATGATCAAACCCATTTTGGAAAGGCCTTATGGGACAACGCTCATGAGGCCTTTCTCTATAAAACTGTTTGCCACAGCATACGGTACATAAATGGCTCGCAATTTCCGCTCCTATTTGATATTAAGCGGTATCTCTTTAACAATTATCTACTCTTCTTGCCTGATAACGAACGCCAAATAGAAGAAAATCCCCAAAAGTATTTTTCCAAAAAATACCTGGTGATATCAATTGGGTTGAGTATCGCCACTATGGCTTTTCTGATATACCTGACTTATACGCCGGGGGTACTGAAGCATTTGAAACCCAAGCGATTGCCGGGTATTGTTCTAGCGGTAATTGTGTCTTTCTTACGGCTCTGGTTTTCGGCGGCCAAGATTCGATATCTCTCCGAAAAAGTGCTGGGATGGATGGCCTCGTTTCGAGTGATGTTAAGCTGGGATTTTACCTCATCTATTACACCTTCAACAATTGGCGGAGCTCCGATGGCCACCTATGCAATGACCAAAGAAGGTTTTAACTTTGGCCAATCAACTGCCATTATTCTCTACAGTGTACTGCTCGATCAGCTTTGGTTTGCCGTGGCTGTACCCATCCTACTTGTTTCAGGCCTGTTCTTCGAAGTGGTACCTAACAATACCGGGATGGTGGGGCATGCCTCGATGGCGCTGTTATATATAGGTTTGCTAAGTTATGCCGGACTGATGGCCTACGGAGTGCTTAAAAATCCCAATGCCATCAAAAAAGTTGTAAACTTTGTTTTCAAGCTTCCGTTTTTAAAAAAATGGAAAGACAATGTGGCTGATGAGGTGGATAATCTTGTTGAGTATTCTCACGAACTGCGCAAGAAACCAACCAGCTTTTTATTAAAAGCATTCTTCTTATCTACCATGTCATGGTTGTGCCGAATAGCCCTGCCTACTATTGTAGTACTTAGCTTACTTCCCGCTGATGTTATTTTATCAGTGCTTCGGAGTTTAGCTATGAATCTGGCATTCTTGATTATGCCCACACCTGGCGGCAGTGGAGGGGTAGAGGGACTTTTTGCCATATTTCAGGGTCCACTCATAGACCGGAAGGCTTTTATCGGGCTGGCTGTATTTGCATGGCGTGTAATTAGTTACTATATCACTGTGGGGCTGGGAATGATGGCTACAACTTGGTATATAAACCGTTCAGTTGTGGAGCTGAAAAGCGATGACAACGATTCTCAAGAGTTAGATGCAAGTGATACTTCATCTTCAAAATCAGTAGAGTAATGCCTAAAGATCGCCTTCAATATGTTTGCGGAGATTGTGGACATACTTCAACCAAGTGGCTGGGGAACTGCCCAAATTGTGGAGCGTGGCATACTTTCAAAAAGTACAAGGTTGAGCGAAAAACAAAGTCAGAAAAAGAGCATAAGGGTAAGGTTGACGGACTCAAAGATTCGCAGCCACCTCAAAAGCTCGACGAAATTGATACCGAATCCCAAGAGCGATTTTTAAGTAACATCCAGGAATTTGATCGCGTACTCGGCGGCGGATTTGTTTCCGGATCATTTGTACTTATTGGAGGAGATCCGGGCATTGGCAAAAGTACGCTTACGCTGCAAATTGGAGAAGCAAATTCCGATTTAGAAATTCTTTATTGTGCCGGTGAAGAATCGGCCGCACAAATTAAGCAGCGCGCCGAGCGGGTGGGAGTGAGCTCAGATAATTTTTATATCTACACTGATACAGATATTAATAAGGTGCTAAACGAAGCCCAGAAGCTAGATCCTGATTTACTAATTGTTGACTCTATTCAGACCGTTTATCGCACTGAACTGACAAGTATGGCCGGCAGTGTGCAGCAGGTGAAAGAATGTGCAGCTTTGCTACAGCAGCTAGCTAAGAAGCAGGATATTACAACGCTGGTAATCGGTCATGTTACGAAAAAAGGTGATATCGCGGGACCACGCGTATTGGAACATATGGTAGATACAGTGCTGCAGTTCGAAGGTGATAGTAATTATAACTACCGTATGCTGCGGAGTATTAAAAATCGATTTGGCCCGGCGCAAGAGGTAGGGGTATTTGAGATGAAAGAATCTGGTTTGATTGACGTACTGAACCCCTCGCAGCTTTTTCTCTCAGAATATGACAGCAAGGTCAGCGGTAATGCTGTAATTTGTTCGATTGAAGGTTCGCGTCCGCTGCTGGTTGAAGTACAGGCCTTGGTTACGCCCAGCAATTACGGCACGCCGCAGCGAACGGCTAATGGATTTGATTATAAAAGACTTTCGTTGCTACTGGCAGTATTAGAAAAACGGGGTGGCTACCAGTTTTCCGGGCAGGATGTGTATTTAAACATCGCCGGTGGATTAAATATTAACGATCCCGCTGCAGATCTTGGCGTAATGCTGGCACTGGTATCCAGCCTGTTGGATACTCCAATTTCCGATGAAATGGCCTTTCTGGGAGAAGTGGGACTGGGCGGAGAAGTGCGGGCGGTGAATAAAGTTGATCACCGTCTGGGCGAAATACAAAAACTCGGTTTTGAGCACGCCATCGTGCCGAAGGGTAACAAGCCGCAGAGCGTAGAAGGGTTAAATGTTATGGAAGTCACAAATATTATGAGTTCCATAAAAAAAGCCCTTCAAGATTAACTAAAGAGCTTTTCTATAAAAAAGTCGTTTTTTTAAAACTGGTGACGACTGCGACGCTTCTGTTCACGAATACTTTTCTTAAGCGCTTCTCGTCGTTCTTTTGAAGGCTTAGTATATTGCTGATTCTCTTTGTATTCATTGAGAATGCGCGAACGTGCAACCAGTTTTTTGAACCGGTTAACGGCTCGGTCTATGCTTTCGTTGTCTTTTACTTTAACTCCAACCATATATTGCAAATTGTTTTCCTTTCAATTTCTTGGACGCAAAATATAATAATCTTTTTGGAAAGGTACACATCTTAATAAAAAAGATTAACACTTAATGTTTGGGTTTCCCTTTTACGAGAAGTTGACTAAGAGTTCTTTGTGTTCAGGGTATCAGATAGGAGACTACTAAGATGAAAGCAATACAGATGATTTAATAAACGCATAAAGCACTAAAAGTTGAACCAGACTCTAAAAAATTACATTAATTCCTATCCCAAGCTCAAAACCGGCTGCTGAATAGAAAAAGGTATCGTCCCGTTCAACTTTAACAGTATTTGAGGAGTCATTAGTGGGTTCAACAGATGTGATGGTTGATTTTTCGCCATTAATGATTCGATAGCCGGATCGTACGAAAATGGAACTAAATCGTAAGAAATCCCAATCAAGCTCAATAAATGGTTTGAACTGATTTCCTCTTGATGTAAAATTAACATCTCCTACCTGAGGACCGGATCCTTTTTTCTCTGCATCCACATCAAGAAGGTCTATTTTGCTAAAACTTACACCAAACTTGAAATTTAGAGAATTAGGCTCTGCTAAAATGTAGGCCAAACTGCCTCCAAATGAGCCGCTCGCTACTTTTCCATAGCCGATAAGTAAATGTAAACCCAATTCAACAGGGACTCTATCATAATCAGAAACCATCCACCGCAAGCCAACAGCTTGTACATTTCGCTCTGAGGCTTCCTGTACCTTTAGCTTTGGCATATAGATAGTCTGAATACCAACCTTAGATTTAACCGACTGCGCTTGAACGCTTATACTGATTAGGAATATGCAAAAAAGAAGTAATGAGCGAGTTTTAGACATTGAGTATCAAAAAATTTGTTATGGATCTGATAATGCCTGGTCAGCATCTTACATAATCAAAGCCTATAAGTTGATCTGAAGATTGAATAGAGCCATACCCAACTTGTTATCCATAGGATTAAATCGAAGTAAGTATCCAGAATTTGCCACTAGAATAAACGAATCAAATAGCTGAAATGAAACGTCAATTCCCATTCGAGGTTCCAGCATAACCCCTTCAATCCCCGCCACAGATTTTATAAAAGAAGCATCAAATGAGTATTAATAGTGAGCTGACGTAAAATTTTAGTTTAATACTTCTGGGTTTAACACAAACTCTTCTGGCAGCCCATCTTCATCTACCCCCAAGCCAAATAGGGCATAGTCATATTTGGCAGGATCTTGAGGATCGAGCAGTTGTAATGCTTCTGTTAGTTCTTCTACCGCCCACCAGTCGTTATAGGTTCTCGTTAATAGCCCAAGTGCTCGAGCTTGCCGAGCTACATGCACGTCCAAGGGGATATATAGTTCTGAGGGAGGCATAAAGTCCATAATCCCCAAGTCAACACAACTTTTGTTGCGCACGGCCCACCGTAAAAATAGATACAACCGTTTACATGCACTTTTTTTATCGGCACTGGATACGTGCTTGCGCGTACGTTGTGGAGCTTCGGGACGTTGTCTAAAAAACTGTTCATGGAAAACTGACATTAGTGGCCGTTCATTTTTAGATGCTCGTTTGTAACAGAAAGACCAAAAGTCTTCAAACGAATTATAATCCAAAAGAATGGACTGTAATATTTTAACCAGCCATTCCATGTCCACCGGTTTAAAGGTACGGTGTTTGAATCCTTCGAAGTGTTGGGCATCGCGATCAGTAAAGTTGGCGATGAATTCGGTAGGTTGGTTACCCATCCGGTTCAAAAAATCCCGCACTTTACGGATGACCACGTCGCGGCGCCCCCAAGCCATGGTGGCAGCAAAGAATCCGGCTAGCAGCTGATCTTCTTTATTTTGGAACGCATGCATGAACAGCACTGGGTCGTCATCAATATATTCTGGTTGTTCAACACGCTCCACCCATTTATTTAAGAAGGGTTTGAGTTCTTTTATTTGTAGTTCAGAACGTTTGCTAAGCTCTTGGCTCATTGATCAATATTAATTTGAATACCTATCATCTTGATTGTGAACGTTTGACAGATGCTGAGACGAATTCAGTATGACATTGGAGTTGGTATTCAAATCTCCAGCTCCTGTTGTCCTTTATCTAAATTCATCAGTTTTTCAGTAAGCTTACGATTGGCTTTTGGAAAGGGATAATCTTCGAGCTCATCTATGGTTATCCACCGGATCTCTTGGCTGGTATTTGGCTGTGGAGTTCCCGCTTCAATTTCACACAGGTAAGCATGCATGGTAATTTTGAAATGCGAATACGCATGATCGAGCTTCATAAACGGTTTTGAAATTGAAACATCAACGTCCAGCTCTTCCCGAAGCTCTCGTATTACTGTATCCTCCATTTTTTCATTCTCTTCCTGTTTGCCTCCCGGGAATTCCCACATGCCCCCCAGCATGGCATCATCGGGTCGGAGGGCAATAAGTACTTCCTCATTGTTATTCATGATAATTCCCACACCTATCTGATGGTGCGGACGCTTTTTAGCTGGTGATTTATATGGGATGTCTTCTGTTTTTACCGTTTTATGAGCTACGCAATTTGCCTGCAGGGGACATTTCTCACACTCTGGATTCGAGGGGGTGCAAACCATGGCGCCAAGTTCCATTACCGCTTGGTTGAAATCACCGGGGCGCTCTTCTGAGATCAAATCATCTGCATAATCCTGGATGGTATTTTTTGTTTTAGTACTCCGAACATCATCTTCAATGCCGAAGTATCGGCTCAGCACGCGAATTACATTGCCATCAACCACAGCGTGCTTTTTTTGGTAAGCGATACTCAGCACGGCCGAAGCGGTATAAGGGCCTACGCCCTTGAGTTCATTAATTTCTTCCCAGGTGTTGGGTACTTTGCCATCAAACTCCTCAACTACCAGTTTAGAGGCCGCATGAAGGTGGCGTGCCCGACTGTAATACCCAAGCCCTTCCCATACCTTAAGCACGTCTTGTTGGTCAGCTTTGGCCAGATCGTGAACAGTGGGGAAGCGATCCATAAAGCGTTTAAAATAGGGGGTAGCCTGATCGACGCGTGTTTGCTGGAGCATAATTTCAGAAATCCAGATTTTGTAAGGATCTCCGCAGTCGCGCCAAGGCATGTCGCGCTTATTATTGTCGTACCAAGCCAATAAATGATTTCGAAAATCAGTGTCAGTCAATGAGTTGTAAGGTTCAACGGATTAAAAAGAGTAGCAGAAACAAAGTTAATTACCGGTATCGCCGGGACGAACCGCTTCGATGACTTTAACAGTGATGTCTTTGGAGGCAGCAGCTCCATATTGATCAGTAGCAATAATCCGAAATTGATTTTTACCAACTTGACGAGCGGTAGGTGTCCATTTAAATACACCGGTAGTTTCGTCAATTGATGCTCCCTGCGGCATGTTTACACCCAAAAAGCGAATTAGGTTACCGTCCATACCGTCGGGATCAGTAGCCGAAATAGGCAGCGAAAATTCTTCACCTACCGGAATGCTGACGGTCCGAACGGGTGCAAACCGCGGCGGAGCATTATATGAGCTAACATCAATATTAAAAGTCGTACTGTCGGTTTTGCCGCTGCTCGTAGTAGCAATTAACTTTACGTGATGCTGGCCAATGTCATCTGCAGTGGGTTGCCAGTAGAAACTAAGCCCACGCACTTCTGCATTGTTAATGTCTGGTGACTGGTAGGTAATTTTTAAATTTTTGACTGAAATATTGTTCTCAAATTTAATCGGCAACAACAGCGGTTTCGAATTGGGTACCGTTTGGTCGCTTATTTTTTTCAGTGATAAAGGCCCCTGTTGTTTAGTGGATTGTCCGGGTTCCGAAGCCGCTTTACTGACACTTCGAATTTTGCTTATTTGATTATATTCACACAGCCAGAGCGTTCCTTTTGTAACCGTAAAATAGTTGCCTGCTTCTTGATTATCCTTCCAAATGCTAAGCTTTTGATTCTTATAGGAAGTCCAAAGCCTGCCCGACTGACCTCTGATAATCATCCAGTCATTCCAGGATGCTATTTTTGTTGTCCCTTCACCGATTGTCCCCACTGTAGATAAATTTCCGGCGTTGTCGATTTCATAAATGTTACCATCGGAATTTGATCCATAGAGTGAAGAGTTGACCAAGTAAATATGGTCAAGTGATTTAGACAGCTTAAATTCGTTAACTATTTCAATTGCTTTATCCTCTTTTGGATCCTTGAACTTATAGAGCTTGTTTCCCCGTGCAAGGGCAAAAAGCTGCTTGCCGGATACTTCAAGATCAATAATTTTCTCATCGTTTAGCCTCGAACGGGATATATATTGTACTGTTGAATCAACTGAAGAAGCACTGCGCAGTGATATTTTACCCAGCCCTTTTTGGCCCATTGCTACATATAAATCCTGACCTATTCGTTTTACATCCATAGGATTTGCAGGCAGTAAGGTAGCGGAATAGACTCCCAGTAATGAAGTGGGTTCGAGAACGGTCAATCGCCGATTACTGCCAAAGATATAGGCAAATCGAATATCAGCGGAAACTGTGTTGCCGCGCTTTTGCATACCCGTTGAAGTATAAAGCCACTGCAGGCTGTCTTGATGTGCGCGAAAAACGGCCATACCCTTACTTTTTGATAGAGCATAAAAGTGAGCGGGGGAACTGCTAATTGTAACCACCGATGGAATTTGCATCGTGTAGGAATAATCCTTTTGCAGGGTGGGTTGTGCGGTAGCTTGGGTAACTATTCCCGTAATTGTACTGATAAGTATTATGGCGATAAAATTTCTCATAATTCTTTTCTATGATTTACAACCAGTGATGTCGTTGATACCAGTGAATAGTTCGTGAAATACCCTCGTTTAGGGAGTATTGTGCGTTAAATCCCAATTCTTTTTCGGCTTTTTGGGCGGAGCAGGTCCATTCAAGCACTAACTCCTTAGCCTTGTCACGATTTAAAACGGGATAAATCCCAAAAAATGATGCAGTTTTTTCTATTGTTCCTGCTATTTTCTTTACGGTCGAAGGTTTAACATAAATGGGGATATTTTTTTTACCCAGAACTTTGGTCGTGGTTCCACGAATCTGATTCCAGGTATAGATCTGGGGACCAGTTATAAAATAGGTCTTAATTTCTTTTGGTTGATATTCGGCTGCTTTTAGAATGCCATTTACGACATCAGCCACATACACCATTGAGATGCGTGGGCGGTGTCCATTACCGATGATGGGGCATATGCGGTTATTCATCATTTTGAAAAATGAATAGATCTGATCTTCGCGCGGACCATAAACTGCAGGGGGGCGAAGAATGGTGATAGAGATCTCATTGTTGCCAATATCATGAACAATTTCCTCCATCTGTTTCTTTGATTTGCCATACATGCTTACAGGATTCATGGGCTGATCTTCGGTTACCGGCCCGTTTTGGCTGGGTCCTGCAGCTGCCAGTGAAGAGAGCACTATAAACTTGTTAACTCCCTGCTTTTGAGCAATACGCAGCAGATTTTCAGTTCCTTGTACATTGGTATGGGCTAGCTGATCGTATGAAGGCGCTTTTACACGGCCGGCAAGATGAAATATTACATCCGCATTTTTAACGGCTTTTTTTAGCATATTTAGGTCATCCAGGTCACCGTTTACGCGCACAAAATTTTTGTTTTTCAGCCATTTTTCGTTGTTGCGAATCATGCATCGGACTTCGGTATATTTATCCGATTCAATTAGCTGGTCCACCAAATGGCTGCCAATAAAACCTGTCCCACCAGTTACAAAGGCTTTCATCAAATTTTGTATATTTGGAAACTTAAATAGTTAGTGATTATGTATTGCAAAGCTAGGTTATTAAGCAATTTTATATCACAGCTAAGATACAAATATCAATGATGCATTGGAAAATTTATGAGTGATCTTCGAGTAGCAATTTTTACCGGAAATTATAATCATATTCAGGATGGGGTATCACTTACACTAAATAGGCTGGTAGCTTATTTAGAGGAGCAGGATATTCCTGTACTAGTATTCGGCCCTACCGTTGATGAGCCTGAGATTGATCATGAGGGAGAGTTTGTGTCTGTGCCGTCGGTACCAATGCCCGGCCGACAGGAATATCGCATCACTGTCGGATTTCCTGATGCGGCCCAACGCCGACTTCATGAGTTCGAACCTACACTTATCCATCTGGCCACGCCTGATTTGTTGGGTTTTCGAGCTATGCGATGGGCACAGGGCAACGATATTCAAATCGTTTCATCTTATCATACCCATTTTACCAGCTATCTGAAGTATTACAACCTTGGCATGCTTAAAATGTTGGGCTGGAAATATCTGGAGTGGTTTTACAGCCAGTGTAAACATATTTATGTGCCTTCACCGTCAATGGCTAATGAGCTTAACGAAGAAGGTATTGACGAGGGCATTCGTATTTGGGCGCGTGGTGTTAATACCGATCAGTTTTCACCTGATTTTCGTGATATGGAGTGGCGCCGGTCGGTGGGGTTTGACGATGATGATCGAGTCGTGACATTTGTGTCGCGATTGGTATGGGAGAAAAACTTACAGACTTTTGTGGATACAGTTAAGAAGCTTCAACAAACACATCAAAATATTAAGCCGATGATTGTGGGTGATGGTCCGGCCTTAAAGGAGTTGGAACATATGTTGACTGATGCCCACTTTACCGGTTTTATTACCGGTGATGAGTTGAGCCGTGCATATGCCAGCAGTGATGTGTTCCTGTTTCCATCTGAGACAGAAACATTTGGCAATGTAACACTTGAGGCAATGTCGAGTGGCTTGCCCTGTGTGGTCGCTGACGCAACGGGCAGCCGGTCATTAGTGGAGTCGGGCGTCAATGGATTTTTGGCACCGCCCAGAGATACCGAAGTCTTTGCAGAATGTATAGAAAAGATTGTTGAAGATGATGAGCTGGCTACAGAAATGGGAGAAGCAGCGCGCCAAAAAGCACTAGCTTATTCGTGGGACAATGTAAACGGCAAGCTGTTGGATAATTATCGCGAAGCTCTGGACGAGCCACGGCCAGCACTTAAATTTTAGTCTTAAAAAGCATATTGTGCGTATACTTTACGTCTCGCATACACATCCGCCCGAAGGAAAGATCCTGGAAAATGTAGGCGGAATGCAACGAGTAAGCCAGCAACTTATTAAAGAGCTGAAGCACCAAGAGTCAGTTCGTGTTTTTACAGAAACCATTAATGTTTCTGAAGAAGGGAAGATTGCTTTTAACACCGCCTCATTTTTATTCAGGCAGATATTTCGGCTTCCACATAAAATTGAGGAATACAATGCTGATGTGGTATTGTTCTCTTCGATGGTAACGGCTAGTATATCTTACTTTATCAAACACAAGGTTTCGGTGCCGATGGTGACTATAAATCACGGCCGGGATGTTACGCTACCCGTAAAATTATATCAGTGGTTTGTACCCAAGATATTTGAGAGCCTGGATGGGGTCATCTCGGTATCAAGGGCTACACGTGAGGAATGTATCAAACGTGGGATGTCGCCCGATAAGGGCGTTGCGCTGGCTAATGGTTTTGATATGGCAGCGTTAAATAATTTTCCCGATAAGGCAGAATCCCGCCGGCGTTTACAACAAAATTTTCGTATCCCGCTTGATAATCATTTTATGTTACTTACCGTAGGACGAAAAGTAAAGCGTAAAGGGCATGAATGGTTTATCCGGGAGGTTATGTCAAAGCTTGATGACCGCATTATTTATGTGACTGTGGGTGACGGCCCCGAATTTGAAAGTATTGAAGAATTGGCGGAACAGGTTCCATATAGCGACCGCATATTTTTGCTGGGACGCCAGCCCGATGAAGTATTAAAACAGGCCTATGCTGCTGCTGATCTTTTTGTGATGCCCAATATCCCCGTTGAAGGAGATATGGAAGGTTTTGGCATTGTGCTGTTGGAGGCCAATATGGCACGGACACCGGCTGTAGCATCAGATCTTGAAGGTATTAAAGATGTTATATCGCAGGGCCAAAACGGGTATCGGGTTCCTACACTTGATGCGGAGCAATTTGCAGTAAAAGTACGAAGTATGCTGGAGGGACAATTGGAACATTTTTCTCGTCAAACACGTACCTATGTACAAGAACAGTTTAGTTGGTCTCATGTGGCCCAAGAATACGTCGATTTTTTAGAAACTGTAGTACAAAACCACCATAGCAGGCATATCAATTAATATTATCTTATTCATAATTTGATTGATGTTTAATATGGAAGTATATTTACAATGATAAGCACTCTCCAAAAAAGCCGAAAATAAGAGCGAATGGCCGAATCCAATTCTGATGTAAGAACAAAAGATATTTTCTCCAAGGCTTACGATTTCACCAAAGCGGATGAAATCAAAGATCGGGGGCTTTATCCTTACTTTAAACCTCTGCAGGCCACGGATGGAACTACCGTTCAGATTGATGAACGTGAAGTAATTATGGCTGGCTCCAATAACTATCTGGGGTTAACCAATGACCCTCGTGTTATTGAAGCGGCACGTGAGGTTCTTAAATCTTATGGAACGGGTTGCACCGGATCGCGTTATTTAAATGGCACGTTGGATCTGCATCTCGAACTTGAAGAGAAGCTTGCAGACTTTATGCGCAAAGATTCATGCGTGCTTTTTAGTACCGGTTATCAAACCAACGAGGGTGCTATACAAACAATTGCCGGTCGCCGTGACGTTATTTTTTCAGATAAAGATAATCATGCTTGTATTGTTACGGGCACGCTTGTTTCTAATGCCAAGACCATGCGATATCAGCATAACAATATGGAACAGCTGGAAAAGTTGTTAAATCGTGCTGATGAAAAAGCAGGCAAGATTATTGTCAGTGACGGCGTTTTCTCAATGTCAGGGACCATTGCCAAAGTTCCTAAACTAGTAGAACTAAAGAAGAAGTTTGATACTCGCCTTTATCTTGATGATGCTCATGCCATTGGGGTAGTGGGTGAAGGCGGTCGGGGATCGGCTTCTACGCATGGTCTGATGGACGAGGTTGATCTGATTAGCGGAACATTTTCTAAGTCATTTGCATCCCTCGGTGGCTTTTTGGTGGGTGATGAAGAAGTAATTGAGTTTATTCGGCACAATTCTCCTGCGCACATTTTTAGTGCATCTATGCCACCTGCTAATGTGGCTACGGTACTAAAAGCGCTTGAGATCTTGCAGGATGAGACCTGGAGACTCGAGCGGCTGGAAGAAATTTCTGATTATATGCGTAATTCTCTCAAAGATATGGGATTCAATGTTTGGAGTTCCCAAACACCTATTATTCCAGTTGTTATTGGTGAAATGATGGAGTGTTTCGAATTTTGGAAAGGGCTCTTTGAGGCGGGAGTTTACGTAAATGCAGTAGTACCGCCGGGAGTCCCCGAGGGACAGTCGCTTGTTCGAACCAGCTATATGGCCACGCACACCGAAGACCATCTCAATCGCATTTTAGAAGCTTTCCGCAAAGTGGGGATTGAACAGGGTATCATCGATCAAAACGGTCATTCACTACTCGGGGACAATTAGACTGTGGCACATTCTCATCGTACTAATGGAATTACACTTGCAACTTCTAAGGAAGAGCGCAAGCAGTTTATCGACTTTCCCTATCAGCACTATGCTGAAGATGAGTACTGGGTAGCTCCACTTAAGATGGAGCAGAAAAAACTTATTGATGAAGAAAAAAACCCTTTTTATGAAAATGGCGAAATTGCCCTTTTCCTTGCTGAACAAAATGGTGAGATATGTGGTCGCATAGCAGCTATTTGTGATCACCGCTACAATAATCATCATGACAGTAATACTGGTTTCTTTGGATTTTTTGAGTGTATTGATGATCAGTCAGTGGCAGACTTGTTATTTAAAGTAGCCGGAGATTGGCTTCGTGAGCAGGGGTATACCGATATCTTGGGGCCGGCTAATCCCAGTATGATGGATGAGATAGGTATTTTGGTGGATGGATTTGAGTACTATCCCAGTATTATGATGCCTTACCATAAACCATATTACAATAAGCTCATTAAAAATGCCGGTCTTGCCAAAGAAATGGATATGTATGCTTTTAGGGCCACACAGGAAAATGTTAAGTTGGATCGTATGTACCGGGCCGAAGAAATCGTGCGCCGTCGCCTGCCGCTTCTTGAAATTAGAGAAATCGATTTAAGTCAGATTGACCAGG
Source organism: Fodinibius salinus (assembly GCF_008124865.1). Lineage (NCBI taxonomy): Bacteria > Pseudomonadati > Balneolota > Balneolia > Balneolales > Balneolaceae > Fodinibius > Fodinibius salinus. The sequence continues at coordinate 165,785 of NZ_VNHY01000003.1, forward strand.
AAGTCGAAATTGTACGACGAATTTTTAACGAAGCCTGGTCGGGGAATTGGGGATTTATTCCTCTTACGAAAGAAGAGTTGGCCGACCTGGCCCAAGACTTAAAACTTATTTTAGCTACAAAGGTAGCACATATTGCCGAGGTAGATGGAGAGCCAGTTGCCTTTTCTATTGCACTTCCCGACTTAAACCAAGCGCTCCGGCATATGGATGGTACGCTCTTTCCGACGGGTATTTTTAAACTGTTATGGCACCGGCGAAATATTGATCAGATTCGTACAGCTTTGATGGGCGTTTTACCTAAATATCAGGGTAAGGGTATAGATGCACTTCTTCACAAAGAGGCCATTGTTAACGGTAGAGAGGTTGGATACCATTCATCAGAGCTGAGCTGGGTTTTAGAATCCAATAAAGCAATGATACAGGTTGCCGAAAAAATTGGTGCTCATATTGAAAAGACCTACCGGATGTACAGTAGTGAGCTTTAAAGTTTACTGTTTAAGAAGATTGTTATTCAACTTCGGTAAGGTTCTTGATGGTAATAAGCCAATTTTTATACTCCGAAATTTATCAAAAATTTTGTACTTTCAACCTGCTTGATGAGCACCTATTATCATTAAGTATGATGAACAAATTTTGACTTAAATTTTGGATGTATGAGCGATTACCGTGTTGAAGAAGATTCAATGGGTGAAATTAATGTTCCCAAAGATGCTTATTATGGCGCACAAACCCAGCGAGCGATAGATAACTTTCCTGTAAGTGATATTCGATTCAGCCGAAATTTCATTGAAGCCTTGGGTATGGTTAAAGAGCATGCCGCTAAGGTCAATGCCGCTCTTGGCGAAGTTGATGAAGGGATAGCCAACGCTATAAAGCAGGCTGCGCAAGAGGTATCTGAAGGTGCATTTGATAAAGATTTTGCTATCGACATTTTCCAGACGGGTTCCGGTACTTCCACCAATATGAATGCTAACGAGATTATTGCTCGTCGTGCCAATGAGATAAAAGATGATGATGTAGAGGTCGATATTCATCCTAATGATCATGTCAATTATGGGCAGAGTTCTAATGATGTAATTCCGACGTCTATTCGTTTATCAGCAGTATTAGCTGTAAAAAATACTCTCATACCTGCACTTAAAGAACTTAAAGAAGAATTTCAGGCAAAAGGCAACGAATTTTCCGATGTAGCGAAAACAGGTCGTACCCACCTGATGGATGCGATGCCGGTAACCATCAAGCAGGAGTTTGATGGTTATTCTCGTCAGCTGCAGTTGAACATTGAACGACTGGAGTCGGCGCTGGAACGGATGACAGAACTTCCGCAGGGTGGTACCGCGGTAGGAACAGGCTTAAACACAAATCCGAAGTTTGGAGCCGAGATGGCGGCATCATTGTCAGAAGAAACGGGTATTGATTTTAGTGAAGCTGAAGATCACTTTGAGGCACAGGCAACAGTTGACGCCCCGGTAGAACTGAGTGGTCAGCTCAAAACCATTGCAGTGGGACTTATGAAAATGGGTAACGATCTGCGATGGATGAACTCCGGTCCCAATAGTGGCATTGGCGAAATTAAACTCGAAGCGCTACAGCCGGGCTCATCAATTATGCCGGGCAAGATAAATCCAGTGATTGAAGAGTCAATAACTATGGTTTGTGCTCAGGTTATTGGTAATGATTCGGCCATTACTGTAGCGGGACAGTCCGGTAATTTTGAGCTTAACGTAATGCTGCCGGTAGTGGCACATAATCTGTTGGAATCTATTACTATACTGGGAAATGCCGTCGCTAATTTTGCTCGAAAATCGGTTTCTCGACTAACTGTTAATAAAGACAAGGTAGCTGATATGGTGGGACGAAATCCGGTATTAGTTACCGCATTGAATCCGCTTATCGGGTATGATAAAGCTTCCAAAATAGCTAAAAAGGCATTTAAAGAGGAGCGTCCTGTGAAAGAAGTCGCTCGTGAGATGACAGATTTGAGCGATGAAGAATTGGATGAAGCACTAGATCCCATTAAGATGACGAAGGGCGGTTTTATGGAATAAGAGTGGAAGGCTTTGTAAAACTATAATACTATCCCGACTCCCGTCAGGTGGAGAAAGATCTTAAATTGCAGTACTATTTTTGATCAGATTAATAAAGCAACGAACTGTGATTATGTTTAAGGTTCTTCGTCGCTTTTTCCTCGGAATAAAATAGCCAACGTTAGTTCAAATTTTTAAAAACAATTTTAGTACTTGCTGCTGTATTAGTCAGCGGCGCTAATTCAACGGATATTATGGCACCTACAAAAACAAAAGAAAGCACACAGTCTGAGGCTGAAATTGATATTGAAAATCGCAAGGAAGAAATTCTCCAAGATTATAAACTGGCGGTAAAGAGCCGTGAAGTTTCCTATATCGGTCGCAAAGAAACGCTTACCGGAAAGGCCAAGTTCGGTATTTTTGGAGACGGTAAGGAGCTTCCCCAGATTGCCATGGCCAAGTATTTTAAGAACGGTGATTTCCGTGCTGGATATTACCGTGATCAGACTTTCATGATGGCTATTGATCAAGTAACTATACAGCAATTTTTTGCTCAGCTGTATGCACATGCTAATATCGAAGAAGAACCGAATTCCGGCGGTCGCCAAATGAATGCCCACTTTAGCACACGAAGCCTCAATGATGATGGCAGTTGGAAGGATCTGACAGAGATGAAAAATACGTCTCCCGATATTTCCCCCACCGCCGGACAGATGTCACGCCTGCTTGGATTAGCACAAGCTTCACAGATTTATCGTAATCACGATGAGCTGTTGGACAAAGAAGAATTTCAAAAGTTTTCAGATGACGGTAGTGAAATTGCGTGGGGCACAATTGGTGATGCCAGTACTTCGGAAGGGGTCTTTTGGGAAACTATCAATGCTGCCGGTGTGCTGCAGGTCCCGATGGTACTTTCTGTATGGGATGACGGCTATGGCATTTCAGTACCGCGCAAATACCAGACCACCAAAGAAAGTATTTCTGATGTTCTGGCTGGTTTTCAGCGTACTGAAGATCAAGAGGGACTGGAAATTCTGACCGTTAATGCTTGGGATTATCCTGCGCTAATGAAGACCTATGAAGAAGCTGCTGCTATTGCACGGGAAGAACATGTTCCGGTGCTTATTCATGTAAAAGAAGTTACGCAGCCACAGGGGCATTCTACCTCAGGTTCGCATGAGCGATATAAGTCGGATGAACGCCTGGAGTGGGAAGAAGAATTCTGCTGTATCAACAAAACGCGTCAGTGGTTGATCGACGAAGATATTGCTACTGCTGATGAAATTGAAGAGATCGAAGAGGCTGCCAAATCAGAGGTAAAAGATGCTCAGAAAGCAGCATGGAAATCCTTTAAGGGAGAGCTCAAAGAAGAGCTCAAAACAGCTACTGCACTTATAGATGATTTATCTTCAGAAAGTTCGCACGCTGATGCGCTTAAAGAGGTTAAAAAGGAGATGAAGGCACCGATGGTTCCGTTGCGCAAATATATTGTTTCAGGAGTGCGTAAAGCCCTTCGCATTGTCCGTGATGAGCAGCTGGAAAGCAAGAATAAGCTAAAGCAGTGGCTGGATGAAAGTAATCAGGCAAATGAAGAGCGGTACGATACGCATTTGTATAGTGAAACAGCAGATTCACCGCTTAATGTAGAAGAAGTGACACCTACTTATTCGGATGATCCCGAAGAAGTAGATGGACGTGTTGTATTGCGTGATAATTTTGATAAGCTCTTTGAACAATATCCTGAGACGCTCGTTTTTGGTGAGGACACCGGTAAGCTGGGTGATGTAAATAAAGGACTTGAAAATATGCAGGATAAATATGGCGAACTGCGTGTCCGCGATACCGGCATTCGTGAGGCTACTATTTTAGGACAGGGCATTGGGATGGCGCTGCGCGGACTCCGACCCATTGCCGAAATTCAGTATCTCGATTATCTGCTGTACTGTTTTCAGGGATTAAGTGATGACCTTGCCACTGTTCGCTACCGCAGCATGGGCGGACAGAAGGCACCGCTGATTGTCCGTACGCGGGGGCATCGTCTTGAGGGAATATGGCACACCGGTTCTCCCATGGGTATGATTATCAACGGAGTTCGGGGGCTACATGTGTGCGTGCCCCGCAATCTTACGGAAGCGGCAGGCATGTACAATACGCTGTTGCAGGGTGATGATCCTGCACTGATGATTGAACCGCTCAATGCGTATCGCCTGAAGGAAAAAATGCCGGATAATCTGGGTGAATTTACGGTGCCGCTCGGTATTCCCAATATTGTTTCAGAAGGTAGTGATATTACTATTGTTTCTTATGGATCTACTTGTAACATTTGTGAATCGGTACTTCCGGAACTTGAAGAAGTTGGCATTTCTGCTGAGCTTATTGACGTGCGTACATTGTTGCCGTTCGATCGCAACCAAGATATTGTAGCATCGCTCGAAAAAACGAATCGCATTTTGTTTGTGGATGAGGATGTGCCGGGCGGCGCGTCGGCCTATATGATGAACAAAGTACTTCAGGAGCAGAAAGGGTATTATTATCTGGATTCTGAACCTCAATGTCTCACCGCTAAAGCACATCGTGGAGCATATGGTTCTGATGGTGATTACTTTTCCAAGCCTAATGAAGAGGATATCTTTGAGGCGATATATGCGCTTATGAGTGAGGCTAATCCGGCCCAATATCCACCGATTTATGAATAATTATACTTCGTCGGCCGACTGAAGGGGATGAGAGTAGAGAAGGGAAACTCTTCCTCCTCTAAATTAATCCCCGTGCCTTAAGCTCCAGGTACTTATTAATGGTATTGACCGAAAGGTCTTGTGGTCGTGTGAGGATCGTTTGAATGCCATGCTGATTTAAGATGCGCACGATGCTTCTTTTTTCAAAGGCAAACTTTTCAGCCATAGTTTTTATATAAATATCCTCCTCATCCTCTGGAGTACTATCAAGCAGATCATCCAGCTCAGTATTAATAAAAAAGATATTCACCAGTAAATGCTTAGAAGCAATATGTTTTAGCACAGGCAGTTTGCGCTTCATGCTGCTGAGCGTCTGGAAGTTAGTGTACAGCAGTATCAGGCTGCGCTGGTGGACCTTATTATGCAGAAAGGTAAGGAGCCGGTTAAAATCCGATTCCATGAAATTAGTTTCTACATTGTAAAGGGCCTCCTGGATGCGGTAGATGTGGCTCCGTTTCTTTTGGGCAGGCACAATCATATTTTCGTGGTCGCCAAAAGTAACAAAGCCCGCCTTATCATGTTTGGTGAGTGCAATATTCGAGATCGCCAGACTACTGTTAATTGCATAGTCCAGCAGGCTTAATCCCTCAAAGGGCATCTTCATAACACGTCCGGTATCAATGACGCTGTATATTTGCTGCGATCGTTCATCCCGATACTGGTTTACCATCAAATCATTAGCGCGTGCCGTGGCCTTCCAGTTGATAGAACGCACATCATCACCGCGCACATATTCTCTGATTTGATCGAACTCCATAGTGTGACCAATACGCCTGATTTTCTTGATGCCCACATCCTGCAGTTGATCCGAGATAGCTTTTAGTTCCAGCTGACGCATTTGAATGAAAGATGGATAGACCGGCACACTTTGTTCTTCATTAAAACGGAGTCGGCGTTCAACAAGTCCCAATGGTGATGAGGCATACACATTTAAAGCACCGAAGCTATATTCACCGCGTTGGGTAGGTGTTAACTCATAACTTATTTCAGTAGATTTGTGGGCATCAGCTTTGAAGTCGAAGTGATGATTGCGCCGCTGAAATTGAAACGGAAGCTCATCGATAATTGTAAATGAGGCATGAAACGGATAGACGTGGGACAGTGTAATCGAAATGTGATTTGGATCCCCGTTGGAGAGTCGTTTTGGTAAGTTTCTACCTGCTTGTACCGGTTGGTTATATCGAAAGAGCATCAGGCTGTCAATGACGATGCATATACCCATAGCCAGCAACAGCATTTTTGCTGCAGCATAGAGCAGGGGGTAAAAATAGCCAAGTATAAAAATACCGGCTATAACGGCCAACAGGGTAAAGAGTCGGTCTTTTAGGTAGATATTTCGGAGGAAACGGACTATCGCGGTACCTCAATTTGTTCTAAAATTCGGCTTATTACTTCATCGGCATTGGTTCCTTCCATTTCTTTTTCGGGAGTCAGTATCAGCCGGTGTCGTAAGACCGGAGGTGCCATCTGTTGTACATCTTCTGGAATTACGAAATCACGTCCCATAACAGCGGCCCAGGCCTGTGAAGCACGCATTAAAAATACAGATGCCCGCGGTGATGCTCCCATGTGGATGGCACTGTGATTACGGCTGCGCTGAGTAATTTGGGTAATATATTGCATCAGCGATTTTTCAACATGAACCTGGGTTACTTTTTGTTGGTTTTTGATCAGACGTTTAGACTCAACTACGGCCTCGAGCTGATCGGGATTTGTTTTATGGTTTCGTTTGTGGGCACCTTCAAGAATTGCCGTTTCGTGATTCGATTCGGGATATCCAACTTCAATTTTAAACAGAAAACGATCAAGTTGAGCTTCAGGCAGCTTGTATGTGCCCTCTTGCTCAATAGGATTTTGTGTTGCCAGGATGATGAAAGGTTCATCCATTGTATAAGTAGTGCCGTCAACAGATATTTGTCGTTCTTGCATCACCTCAAAAAGAGCAGCCTGTGTTTTAGCGGGCGAACGGTTTACTTCGTCAATGAGCACTACATTGGCAAAAACCGGACCTTCTTTAAAATTGAATTCTGTTGTTTTGGGATTAAAAACCGAAGTGCCAATTACATCCGAGGGCATAAGATCGGGGGTAAACTGTATGCGCGAAAAATCCGTAGAAATGGTTTGAGCCAGTAGTTTGGCCGACAACGTTTTAGCTACGCCAGGTACACCTTCGATAAGTACGTGTCCATTAGCCAGCAGAGCCGTAATTAACAGGTCGATCATTTTCTGCTGGCCCAAGATAATTTTACTGATTTCTGCACGTATTTGATCAGCCATTTCTTGGATGCCCGAAAGATCGGTGCGATCTTCGAATGAAGGTGCAAAGGTGTTTGATTCTTCAGATGTATTATTCATCGTGATGATTGTTGGTAAAAGGTTTCAATTTGGTTATTCAGCTTCCAAAGTTCTTTTGCAGAAATATCTTGTTTCTTTTTAATAGCTGTAATTTGCTCAAAGAGATGTTGTACTGTTTCAATATCTGTATCAGTTCGCTGGGCTACTCGCTGTACAAAATTGGGATGTTCACGTCCGACATCCACATTCAACTCTTCGCGGATATAATCCATCAAGTAAATAATTTTCTTGTCCGACAGTTCTTTACGGTTGCCGCTCTGATGGGATAATCGACCAATGGTTTCAATAAACTGCAGCGTCGTATTTTGGGGTTTCTCAATTATTGGGATGATGCGCTCACGTCGTTTTGCACGAAAGATAATAAATAAAAACAGTCCGCAAAGTGTGGTAATCCATGCCCATTTTAGAGAATCACGGGACACGATATAACGGAGCGGAGAGCTGTTTGTAGCCCGGCCTGCCTTGTAATATTCATCCCATGCTGTGGGAGCTTTTGGCAGATATGACAAAGTGCGAAAGGCATAGGTTGCCTGACTATAATTTCGCATATAATAATTGGTGAAAATATAAGGCACAGTATGAATATAAAAAGCTCCATCCCCGTTTTTGATTCTAATAAAGTTTGACTGATCTTTTTCGGTGGTGCCCAATACGGTGGTGTTTGCAGTATCAAAATCAGTAAAATGGAATTCTGCAAGTTGTTTAGAATACCCCCAGCCCCCAGGTTTTTGCAGCCGCTTGTTTGTAAAAGAAAAATGAACGGTATCTTGTTGCAAGAGTTTAAGACCGTTTTCGAAAATAGGAGCTTCAGATAGTGAAATTCCGAGCGTATCGGCTAATGTACCCTGAATTCGGTAAGCAGAAATAAAGATATTTTTTCCTTCTTTCACTTGCCGGACTAATCTTTCAGTCTCAAATTTGTCGGGACTAAATTTATTATTAATGAAAATGATGTTCTTGCCCTTAAGTGAGTCGTCAGTGGTGTAAACAGGCTTATTTTGGTAGCGGAGATCTTCCTCAGGAAAAAGTTGAGGCAACTTATCTCGCATAATAAAACACCCATATGGTATTTTAGAGATACCTGAATAACTTTCTGTCCAGTTGATGGGTTTGGGCTGACTCCATTCATACACAAAATAGGCCAGAAGAGAAACGGTTAAAATACTTATGTATAGATGTTTCTTTTTCACTCTACAGACTGCATTTGTGTTGTCATTTCTTTAAATCGGCTGTGCATATGTTTAAAATCATCACCAGAAATTGAAAAGCCGCCGTACTCGGTAAATTCATAGTAGCGGGTAACTTCACGAAATAGATTACGCAATCGTGATTCCTTAATTTCGTGAAGATAATCGTGGTTGGTTTTATTTTGTTTCCATTCTATATACCCACCTTGTTGCAGTTGATGTAGTTTCTGCTGGTATAAATATCGAATAGCTAACCGGTATTGTTGGTTATCAATAGCCTTGGTGACCAGCCGGTCCCAATTGTGTGTTTCATTTTCAGCTTGGTTGATACTAAATTCTTGGGGACGCTCAGCCGTGCTACCTGCAAAAAGTTGCCGGAGATTTCCTTTTAGGTATTGGTTTATCAAAAGGATGATAAGACCGCCAAACAGCACATATAAAAGTATTTTTAGTAAACCGCGGATGGTAGCATTACTAAAAAATTTATTGAGCTGTTCGCCAATCCAGCTTTTAATTTTATTCAGCAGTGATTGTTCTTCTTTAGGTGTTCGCCCATAATTAAATGCTTCGTCATTACTATATTCCGCCCAATCTTCTTGTGCAGGTTGCCGTACCTCTACCGCTGTAGAGTCGGTTTGTATGGTTTGCTGTGCACCTAGAACTGAAGGTTGCAATGCAAACAAAAAAAGTATGAAAAAGAGGCGGTATAGATGCAAAATGGGGTAGTTAGCTTTCAGCTCCAGCTGAGTCGTCGATTTGTTGGATACGTTCGGTTAGTTCTTTGCCTTCTTTACGTTCTATGAGGTTGTAGTAGTGCATCCCCAAGCAAATATACACGATGGTGTAGAAAACATAGCTAAGAGAAGTAGTTAGGCCATAAAAAATGGAAAAAATAGGTCCCAGTGTTTGTTCCATGGTTTCAGGATCTTCCAAGCCTGAAAATCCCGAGAAAAAGCTAACAATTATAAACGGGAAAGTAATGGCATTAGTCATAAGGGAGGAAAAAAGATACATAATAACGACTAGCCCGAAAGTGTACCACCAGTAGTTTGTTACCAAATGCCAAGAGCGTGAAAAGGCATCTCCGAAATCAACATCTTCCATTACATATACAGCAGTGGTAAGAATAAGTTTAATAGAAATAAAGATGCCCGGAAGGATAAAAAAGATAATGCCAATGCCGGTCGCCAGTCCAATGGCCAGGGAAATTAGCAGAAGCATTAGAAAATCAGATTTAACGCCCGGCCAAATATCTTGAGGTTCAATGGAATTATTATCGACTGTTTCGTCTGCGACTAGTTTTATGTGGTGATATACGACTGCGGCTAGGGCCGTCATGGCCAGCATACCAAATATTGAACCCGAAAGTGAAGACGCAATTACCTCGGCGATGTAAGCTCCTGACTCTATATCTTCAGGGTCCATATTAAAGGGCGTAGTTACGAGTTGTGAAACGGCAATACCGGCTACAACAATCAATGGTACTACAAAATAGAGAATACTTTTGCCCAGCGATCGAAAATGTTCCCGAATATAGAAGAAAGGAGCAGAAACCAGATCTCCAAAATCTTGTACTTTTTTAATTTCAAAATTATTAGCCATTGCTAGAAGTTTTTTTATTGAACATTTGATGGGGATAATACACAAAGTACCAGAGTACAAAAAACAATGAACTGCCAATAATAAATAGGCTCAGCCCAATCGGCATTGCGGTGTAACGGGTAACGAATGATTCTAAAAGTCCTGCCATGACAAATAATGGAATTAGGCCAACAGTCATTTTGAGCCCCTCTTTGGCGCTTCGCTTAAATGATTGGCTGCGTTTAAAGCTGCCGGGGAACAGCAGGCCGTTACCCATTACAAATCCGGCAGCACCGGCAATAATAATAGCTGAAAGCTCGAGCGTGCCATGAATAAAAATCACTAAAAGAGATTTAGTGAGTAAGTTATGACTAAAAAACATTGAGAGAAAAGCACCAATCATAATGCCATTTTTCATAAGGATGACTCCCGTGCCCAGCGAAGCCAGCAAGCCCCCAAGGAACGCTACAAACGAAACGCGTACATTATTAAAGGTGATGCCTAAAAACATATCCATCGAGTGATCCATTTTATATACTGCCATAGGATCATTTTGCTCAATATTAGTCAGTGTCATATTTACATACTGATCACCCATGATCATGCGGGTAAACATGGCATCATTGGCGGAAGAGATGGAACCAATAGCAATAGCCGTTATAAAAATCAGGAAGGCTGCTGCCAGTTTTACCCTGTGTTTATAAAAAAGAGTGGGTAATTCGTTCTTCCAAAAGTTAACAACACGTCCTTTTTCTTCTTTTTTATTCTTGTAGATTCGTTTGTGAACACGGGAAGCCAGCTGATTAAGGTATGCCGTTGTTTTACTTTGGGGATAAAAGGTCTGAGCCCAAGAGAGATCGTCGGTAAGTTGCACATACAGGTCGGCCAGCTCGTCAGCATCTGCCTTGTCGGGGTGATCAAGAAGTTGCTCAAACTCCTCCCATTTGTCGGCATTTTCCCGAAGAAATTTAACCTCTCTCATACTGTTTCTCTTCCCGTCTAATTATATTTGAACCCGAAAATGATTTGGATCTAAGTAATAAATTAATATTCTTCTTTAAGAAAGAGAATTTATCAGATTAGCCAAAATATTTTATGGCTTCAAGAGTAAATCTTTGATGAAAAATTTGAATATTGAGACCTCACAACACGTACAGATTGACTATGAGCCAGCTGGTATAGGTCCCAGAGTAGGAGCATTTGTGATCGATTCTTTTCTAATTGGCTTGTTTCTTATTTTTAGTATCCCCTTCGTTTTTGGCGGTGCTTCTGGTCAGAGATGGGTTATTATACTTTTTTTCGTACTACCGGCCATGAGCTATCACCTGTTATTTGAACTGTTTTTTAATGGGCAATCCATTGGTAAGAAGGCCGTGAATATTCGTGTTATCAAAACGGATGGGACACCTGGCACATTGGGTAGTTATTTGCTCCGATGGATATTTCGGCTGTTTGAAATTACAGTAACATCAGGTCTAATTGCCTTTTTTTCGATTATTATTAACGGTGAGGGACAAAGGCTGGGTGATATGGCAGCAGGAACAGCAGTAGTTAAAACAAAGAATAACACAGGTCTTAATGATACTCTATATGCTGATATTCAAGAGGGCTATACACCGAAATATCCACAGGCGGCGGCACTTGATGACAGTGATATTTCGGTAGTGAAAGAGGTACTGCGCGATGGGTACAAATATGATCGCGGCACACAACGTAATATACTGCTAAAAACCCGCAATGCTGTTTGCAAAAAGATGGGAATGGAGGCTGATGATCAGAATCCAAAAGCCTTTCTGGAAACTATTGTCAAGGATTATAATGTTGTTCATGGGTAAATATATATACCAATATTGTATTAAGTAGATAAGTACGAATTGGTAAAATGCTTTATGACTATTGGCTATGTTGTAACAACAGTTGGTCGGTACCGTTGCGTACGGCAACATAGATATCGAAAGAACCATCGTTGTTATAATCACCGATTTCAATATCAGTTGTAAGTGGGAAGAAGTTTTTAGGAATCCAGCTGTCGGACTGATCATTAAAGAAACCGTTGCCATTATTAAGAAGCAGGCGAAGCCCGCCGTCGTAATTTCCTACAGCTAAATCAATAGCACGATCTCCGTCAAAATCGGCAAACTCAGTATCAAAAGTATTGGACGACAAATCAGGGAGACGATCTGTGGTTTGATCCACAAAGCTACCTTGCTTATTAATAAGCAATCGATCTTGTGAAGAGGCCCCTCCTTGTAGGTTTGAGTTGCCTACAAAGAGATCAAGGTCACCATCGGCATCTACATCTGCCAGTTCTACATCACGACTTTCTTCGACTTGATTTAAAAATGGATACCGTCCCGACTGGTCAGTAAAAAAGCCGGACCCGGTATTGATGAGAACACGATTGCTATTTTGATTGGCAATGATGATATCCTCAAGATTATTACCGGTTATGTCACCAAAGACGACATCTCTGGTGATGCCGGTAAATTGTGGAAGGCGCTGCGTGGATAAGTCATCGAAAGAGCCGTTGCCATTATTGCGCAGCAGGCTATTTTGTGTTTCGCTACCAATGAGCATGTCCGGCAGCCCATCATCATTAAAGTCGGTTAAATCGACCGATGTAAAAGCACCGTTAACAGGGATTTGATTACTAAGATCTGAGAAATTGTTCTGACTATTAATATACAACTCGCTGTTTTGCGTGCTGTTAGTTGCAAGATTTACAAAGAAAATATCTGTGCGCCCGTCACTATTAAAATCAGTGGTAATGACAGATTGGGAATTATTGGCTTGAGACGAGATAATGGAGGTAGAGAATGTCCCATTGCCATTGTTAAAAAGTATGAGATTTCGTGCAGTTGGCAGGGCAAGAGCAATATCCAGATCACCATCGCCGTCAAGATCAGCGGTTGAAGCATTGTTGGATGTTCCTGAAAGATTGGAAGGCAGGCTATCGGTTGCTGTATAAAAAACGCTGGCAGTATCAGGTCTGCCGCCATCATCTCCGTCGTCATTAAGATTTAGCTGGCACGAACTGCTAATCAGCCCCACAAATAAAATTATGCAAATTAGGTAGCTGATCTTCATAATTGATATCCCTTACGAGTTTAAAGTAACAGCAGATCAATAATTACAAAGGCCCAAACTGCAGGCAGATAACCAAAAGAAGCAAACATCAACTTTTTGGCGGATGATTTGTTACGTTTAAAAACAAAATGGATACCATAGTAGAGAAATACAAGACTGCTGGCGATAGCGCCTACCAAATAGAGCCAGCTGTTCATCCCAACGAGATATAATCCTGCAGAGACCGGGAGAAGTGCAATAAGACAAGGTAAAATCATTGCTGAAGCTTTAAATCCTTTGCCATCGTTTTTAGGTAGCATCTGAAATCCGGCGGTAGAATAGTCATCCTTACAGACCCAGGCAATAGCCATCACGTGAGGAACCTGCCACAAAAATACAATGGTAAACAAAATCCACATCGTGGTACTGCCCAAATGTCCGGTAGCTGCCGCCCATCCGCCAACAGGAGGTAGTGCACCCGGGATAGCTCCGATAAATACGTTAACAACGGAGATGCGCTTCATGGGCGTATAGATGCCGAGATATATCAATGTGGTGAGAAGGGATACGATCCCGGCGACAAAATTAACAACGGCCAACAGGTAGATGAGTCCGCCAAAAATTAATCCCAAAGAGAAGATAACGCTTTGCTTAGGACTAATTTTACTTGCCGGCACGGGTCGTTGTTGAGTGCGTTTCATCTTGCCGTCAAAACGCCACTCCAAAAATTGATTGTGTGCTGCTGTGCCTGATGCAATGAGCCAAGTACCAATTGTGGCATGCAACATGGTCATATAGCTAATCTCACTTCCCGATCCCAGGATAAAACCGATAAGCATACTGGCCAACACAGTAAAAGTAATGCCGGGTTTTGTCAGCTCGTAATAAGCTGTAAGCTTTTCCGTATTGATAGCGTTTAAAAGGGTAGTATCTGTGCGAATATTCATGCTTTGAGAGTACTTTAAATCATGCTCAATTTATGGATTTTTCTCCTAAATTGTTATTCTCACAGAGACATAATTTCTATTATAATTGGACTTATTCTACTGGACTTTAAGTTCAATTGAGACAACAGAATTTGTAATTACATCGGCTAAGCCTGAAAGATTTATTATGAAACTGAATACCTATCAGAAAGTTGCACTCAGTACCGTAGCAGCAACGATTTTCCTCATCTTCGTTGGCGGATTAGTTCGTGCTTCAGGTGCGGGATTGGGGTGTCCCGACTGGCCTAAATGTTTTGGTATGTGGATGCCACCTATATCTCCAGCAGAACTGCCAAACAATTACGATCTGTCAGAGTTTAATGTTTTCAAAACGTGGACGGAGTATGTTAATCGTCTGATTGGGGTTATCATTGGTCTTCTCATTACAGTTACTTTTGCACTTTCATTCCGATATCGAAAAGATAAACCCAAAGTGTTGTATAGTTCAGCAACTGCATTTGTACTGGTACTCGTGCAGGGATGGCTAGGCGGGCAAGTGGTGCTGACAGGCTTAAGGGAATGGCTGATTACACTGCATATGCTGCTTGCGATGCTTATTATGGTTACACTTATTTATGGAGTATTTCGAGCATCAGTAGATGAGCTTAGAATAACCCTGCCTAACCAAAAACGACAGTGGCTTTTGGTAATGGTAGCCATTCTATTTTTTTGCAGCTTTATCCAGATTGGATTAGGTACGCAGGTACGTGAAGCAATTGATGTGCTAAAGAATATGACCGTTTCTCCCCCTCGTGATACTTGGATATCAGAAGTAGGAGTCGTTGATAATATTCATCGAAGCTTTTCTTGGCTAGTACTGATTGCAGGAGGTGGGATATTGTATATTAGCCGGTGGTGGGTAACTGACGCGCCAAGAATTCGTAAAATCGGGCTTATCATCTTTGGGCTAATCCTTTTGCAGATAGTTACAGGTATAGGACTGTATTACCTTGGATTGCCGCCTGTTTATCAGGTTGTTCACCTAACAGGTATTGCTTTTCTGGTAGCTTTCGAATTTTTATTCCTTCTGCTGGTATTGCATGCAGATGAAGTTCCTGTCGAGGGATAAGTCAAACCTGAGGATAATCTTCAATTATCGTTCTGTTTTTTATCTTCGTGATAGAAAAAGCAGTTTAGTTAATTCTAATAAAAAAGCCGATTAGCATTATTGCCAATCGGCTGTAGATAACAATCAAACTGAAAGATGATTCTGATCCTCTTCTTCCGTTTCCAGAAGGGATCCTAACAATTGCAGATTTTCCTTTGGTCTAGAATAGCTGCTGGTTTTTGCAGAGCCTTTTCAACCAAAAATTGGTTTGTTGCTCTAAAATGCAGGCATCACTTCTGGTCGGAATAGAGTATCAAGGAGGGTTAGCCCCACAAGTAGTCCAAAAAAGGCGATAGAAGCAATAAAGAGCATGGTATTAAATCGTTCATCCCAGTAAAGGTTCATAAAAAATGCAGCAACCAGCGTTGCTTTAAATATAGCAATGCCCATGGCTACAATAATTGACCATGGCTCAGGGATATGAATATAGTGCACGCCAACAGTGAGAATAGTAAGAATGAATAATGCGCCGGCAACGCCAAGAAGAGTTTTATCTGTTGATATATGATGTCCGCTCATGAGTACAAATGCTTTAGAGTTATCAGTCAATTAGGTAGAAAAGTGGAAAGAGGAAAATCCAGATAATATCTACAAGGTGCCAATAAAGGCCAGTTATTTCGACTGGTGTATAATATTCGCTGTTAAAGTGTCCTTTCATGGATCTCCATAACAGCCAAACCATCAATCCGATCCCAATAACAACGTGAATACCGTGGAGACCGGTCATAAGGTAATAAAGGCTAAAAAACACGTTAGCTTTTGGATGGTCAATCCCTTCAAACGCATAAAATTTTCCAGGAAATATCCCGAGATGAAATTTGTGTGTCCATTCGAAATATTTAATTACCATAAATACAGCGGCCAAGGCCAGGGTAATGCCCAGATTAATTGCAATATTTTTTTTCTGATTGAGCTGTGCCGATTTAATGGCCATTGCTACTGTAAGGCTACTGCCGATGAGTACTACCGTATTAACAGCACCCCAGAGAGTATTAAGTTCTTCAGAGGCTAGCGTAAATAGTTCGGGATACCAGAGCCTGTACACAATATATGCTGCAAAAAGTCCTCCAAAAAAGAGAATCTCCGTTACAAGGAATATCCACATTCCCATTTTAGCAGCGTCGAACTGCTGGTCGGCATCCACAAAATGATGCTGCATAAATCTGGAGTGCGATGCGGATGATGAATGATTTGCCATAATCAGATTATACTATTTTGGAAATTAAGTTATCAGTTATTCGGCATTAATTTCTTTGCCTTCTGCTTCTATGTCTTCGGCGTGACTGTGTCCATTACCGGAATCAGCAAGGCCAAGCTGAAATTCTTCCATCGGCTTATGATAGTCATATGGACCGTTAATGATAACGGGTGTATGATGGAAATTATGTAGTGGCGGTAATGTGTTAATTTGCCATTCAAGTCCTCGACTGCCCCAGGGGTTTGGGGTAGCCTTCTTACCGTCGAATAATGATTTCATTAGGTAGTAGAAGACCATCAGAAAGCCAAGACCAAGAATGTAAGAACCAATGGTCGAAACTTGGTGAAACGGCTGGAATTGCTCAATGTAGTTAAAGTATCGTCGGGGCATACCTTGTGATCCCATTACAAACTGGGGAAGAAAGGTAACATTAAAGCCAACGAAGATGATACCGCAGGCAATTTTTGCCATTAGTTCATTGTACATGCGACCGGTGATTTTAGGCCACCAGTAGTGTAAACCAGCCAAGAAAGCCATCACCATACCACCTACCATCACAAAGTGGAAGTGAGCTACTACGTAATAAGTATCGTGCAGGTGCACATCCAATGCAATAGAACCGAGAACAATGCCTGTGAGCCCACCTACGAGAAACAGAAAGAAAAATCCAAAGATATAGAGTAGAGGTGATTTTAAATCAATCGAACCCTTATAAAGGGTAGCAGTCCAGTTAAACATTTTGATTCCCGTTGGGATACCGACGAGAAATGTCAAAAAGGAAAATACCATTGAGGCCAGCGATGCCTGCCCGGAAACGAACATGTGATGTCCCCAAACAAGGAACCCAATAAAAGCAATGGCTAAAGATGAAATAGCAATTGCCCAGTATCCAAAAATGTGCTTCCTGGTAAATGTAGTAATCACTTCAGAGACTACACCAAAGCCGGGAACAATCATGATATATACGGCCGGGTGGCTGTAAAACCAGAAAAAGTGTTGATAGAGTACCGGGTCACCGCCAAGTGCAGGATCAAAAATTCCGATTCCGAGAATGCGCTCCATGGCAACAAGCGCTAGCGTAATTGCAAGTACCGGAGTAGCAAGAATTTGAATGATACTTGTTGCATATAAACCCCAGCAGAAGAGCGGGAGTTTGTCCCAGGTGAGGCCGGGTGCCCGCATTTTGTGGATGGTGGTAATAAAGTTAACGCCTGTTAAAATAGACGAAAATCCGATGACAAATACACCAAAAGTCATGGTTGTTACCGCACCGCCCGTTGATGAGGAATACGGGGTGTAGAATGTCCACCCGGTATCTATACCACCATTGAGGATCGCAAATATTGAAATTGTAGCACCAGCAAGATATAGGTAGTAGCTCAGCAGGTTTAGCCTGGGAAAAGCTACGTCTTTGGCTCCAAGCTGCAGCGGTAACACAAAGTTACCGAGTGCTGCTGGTACCGAGGGTACCAGAAATAAGAAAATCATAATGGCCCCATGCAGTGTAAACAGCTGATTGTAGGTGTTGGCCTCGATAAAAGTCTTGGCGGGGGTCCATAGTTCAGTACGTACCAGCAAAGCCATAATACCACCTACGAAAAAGAAGAAGGTGATAGACGCAAGGTACATGATACCGATTTTCTTGTGATCAACAGTGGTAAGCCATGACCACAAACCGGTTTCTTCGTTCAGATAGTTGCTTTCCGGATCTTCTTCCGGCTTGAACCGTTCTACCTGAATTTTCTTTAGACTTTCATTCGTTTCTGCAGTATCCATATTACTTCAGTGTTTTAATGTATTCGATAATCGCGCTAATTTGTTCTTCGTTGAGTTGTCCTTGGTAGGTATTCATTACCGCAGGATATCCCTTGACAACTTTGGCGTTTGGTTCTAAAATAGATTCCCGGATATAGTTTTCGTCAACAGTGACGGATGAACCGTCAGAAAGTTGTTCCTGACTGTCAAATTTACCCTTCCAGGTTGGTCCGGTTAATTTTTCTCCACTTGGTGAGTGGCATGTTGTACAGGCATATTCTTTGGCTAGCTGTTTACCCCATTCTTCGGGTGCCAAATCTTCGGGCTTGCTGCCACCGCCGGAATTATTAGCCAGCCACGTTTCAAATTCTTCTTGGCTGTGTACAATCACTTCTCCAAGCATATCGGAGTGACCGGTACCGCAGTATTCAGTGCAATAGACAGTGGACCGTCCGGTATCAGGTGCATTAAACCACATTTCGGTGTATCGTCCCGGTACTACGTCCTGCTTGAGACGATAGTCGGGAACATAAAAGGAGTGAATAACATCGTTGGAACTCATAATAAGCTTTACCGGCCGGTCAGCAGGGACGTGAAGCTTACCATTAGAACGTGCACCGTTTTCATATTTAAACTGCCACACCCATTTTTGGCCGGTTACATTAATTTCATAGGCATCATCCGGTGCAACTTGTTGATTCATAAAGACTTCATATCCCCATCCAAAAACGATAAGGACTAAGATAAGTGGGATGACTGACCAAGTAACTTCTAGGGCATTGTTATGAGTGATGACAGGAGTTACTTCATCTTCTGACTGCCGTCGGTATTTAATTACAAAGTAAACGATTACGGCAATTAGCCCGACCGTTAATACCAAACTGCTTAGATGAACAAACCAAAACAGCGTATCAGTTTGTTCGGCCAGCGTTGATTTTGCCGGAGGTAAAAGGAGATCGTTAAGCCAGTCCATTCGTATCTGTTATTTGCTTTTCGTTATTAGAATATCGGTGTCGCATCCACATAAAACCGAGGAATATACCCAGAATTATCATGGTCGCAAAGCCGCCCACTTTCATAATTCTCCATGCCACGGGCACGTAGGTGTTAGAGTCTGCATCATACTGGTAGCAGTATAACAACACCTGATCGGAGGTACTACCTATATTACCATCTGCGGCTTCGTATAGGGCGTTTCGCATGTTAAATTCATCAAATTTGAGTCCATACAAATAGCGCGTAATGATTCCATCGGGACTCAAAAACATGATAGATGCCCCGTGAGCGTACTGCCCGTTTTGCAGCTTGCGTACATCAAATCCTACAGCTTTAATAAGTTGTTGAATATTCTTCTTGTTGCCAGTTAGAAAATGCCAGCCGTTCTCGGCATTTGTTCTGTCCAGCTTTTTTAAAAATCGTTTCTTGTTTTCAGCAGCCATCTTTGTCGTTTCACTGGGATCAAAACTAAAAGTCACAATATTGTACTCGGTGCCGGGGCTCCATTTAAGGTCGTTAACACCTTTAAAGATGGCTTCTTTTACCATGGAACAGAGCTGCGGACACTCATAGTATACCGGATTCAACAGCACCGGTTTTCCATCATTAAATAATTCTTTTAATGTCAGCGAGTCTCCTTTGGCATTGGCAAACCGTAAGTCGAGCGGAATTTGTTCACCCAGCTGCTCGGTTACGCCTACATCCTTTAGATTACTCGGCTTTTGTTTATTTAGTTGAGCAAAAGATCCTACTGGTTGTAAAAGCAGGCTCAATATTGCTATTAGCCCAACATATTTCATTATGTTGCATTAGTTGTTACTGATCGGCAGCAATTTCGTTGATTGCGCTGTCGATCGGAATTCGATAGACTTTATTTTCTAAATCAACAACACCAAAATTATCAAGCTGATTCCGTGCTTCTTCTTTCATTTGGCTTACTTGGTAGTATTCACTGTCTGCTGATACATTCTCTTTGGTTAATCGCTCATTATATTGATACATCTCAAAGAGAGCTTTTACAAATATGATAACAAGAATTGTACCTAAAACACTCCACCAGATCAGCCGTTTATAATTAAGCCGATCGTCCATGACTCCGTGTTCAACTGAGTCAGCAACCCTCTGGTCAGAAATTTCAACATCAACATTAGTAACCTGTTGTTCAACAGGCTTTTCTTCTTCCTGGATGGTATCAAAAGCATCCTCGCCACCTTTTTCATACTCAGTTGTCCACATCAGGATCACTGAAACAGGGACATCATATTTCTCGGACAGTTTGTCCAGATTCTTTTTGGACTGATCTAGTGCCTTTTGTGCAACTTTTTTCTTAAAAGCGGCAGTATAATTGTTTTCTTCGCTTGCCATAGGGTGTATAGCTTGTGATCGCAGTGGGCAAACCCTAACTGCGTTCAGATAATTATTGATTAATGTTTGTTTAGCGATTCTGCAAGTGTTGGATCTTTGACGGGGATCATCTTATTCTGCTTAAACCGATAGAAAAAGAGACCCATAAAAATACCGCCAAGACCAATAAAGCTTGTGATTGTCATCCAGCTTAAATGGAAACCGTGGTGGTTTAATACTGGCATTACAATCCAGTAGAGTTCTACCAAGTGGGCAACCAGTATTAATACCGACACTGTATTGACAATCTTGTGATTTGTCTTGGCTCCTTTAGAAAGCAGTGCTATAAAGGGAATGACAAATCGTGCAAAAAGATAAAAATAAGCTAAATATTCATACCCGCCACTGAGTCGTTCCAGGTACCATACCGTCTCCTCAGGAATGTTTGCATAATAGATCAAGAGAAATTGACTAAAAGCAATGTATCCGTAAAATACGGTGAAACCGAACAACTGCACGCTCAAATCATAAATATGACCGTCTTCCAGGGTATTCGTTAATAATCCCTTTTTCCATAAGTACATTACAATAAGGATGAGGGTAGCAAACAACCCTTGAAAGCTCATAGCAAAATAATAAACGCCAAAGATTGTGGAATACCAGTGTGGATCAAGTGACATTAGCCAGTCGAAAGATGCAAAGGCCAGCGTAATTGCAAAAATAAATATGCCCGGACCGCTAGTACGGCGGAGAAGTGTTTGTAATCCCCAGTTGCCAGTTTTATCCATTTCAACCGACTTTTGATACATTCTATAACCCAAAAAACTCCAGATAGCAAAATAGATTACCTGTCGAATAATAAAGAAGGTGCTATTGAGGTATGGTTGCTTACCTTGCAGTACTGGGTCGTGGGCAACTGCTTCGGGGTGTGTCCAATGATACAGAGAGTGCATACCCAGCAATATCGGTATGATAAATAGGCCCCAAATCCAGAGATTTGAAGAAATCGTCTCGGGAATACGTCGTAGTGCTGTACTCCATTCTGATCGCGTCAGGTGCTGGAGCATTACGAAAAACAGGCTGGCCAGTGCTATGCTCGAAAAGAAGGAAAAACTTACCAAATAGGAGAAGAAAAACTGATCGTGTTCTAGAAAATATCCTACACCAGTAGCCAGTAATCCTACAATACCCACGCCAAACAACGACTGGGTAATGTTTGAATCAGCAGGAAATTGCAGTGTATCAGTTATTTTGGGCTTGCTCATAAAATGGAACCAAGTTAATTATGGTCGTTAATACGTTTTAAAAATCTTATTCACTATTGTCGCTCAGTGATTTTATGTATGCAATGAGCGAATTAATTTTACTGTCGCTAAGGTGGTCGTAAGGAACCATTGATGGTGGAAAGCCTTTTGCAATTTTGGCACCCGGCTCAACAATAGATTCGCGTAAGTATTCTTCATCAGCGACTACAGTTTCACCGTTTTCAAGTGCTCGCTCATTACCATAAAGGTTTTTCCATGTTGGACCGACAAGTCGTGATCCATCCGTAGAGTGACAACTTTCACAAGCATTGGCTGAGGCTATGGATTTGCCCCGTTCTATGGAAACTTCGCCCCCACCAGATTTAGATTCTTTTTTTGCTTCAGCTTTAGCCAACTTTTGCTTGTGAGATTCTTTAATCGAGGCGATATCTACATCATAATTTTCTCGAACTTCTTCTTCTGGCACATTCTGGCTGCGTTGTAATGCGCGAACGTAAGCCACAATTGCCCACCGGTCTTTTACAGAAATTTGATGATTATATGCTGGCATATTTCGAATGCCATTTGTAATGACAGAATAAATATAGCCGTCACTTTGGTTTCTCAGGCGATCGATATGGAGACTGGGTGCCGGTACAAAACCATAATTGTTAGCCATAATAATTCCATTACCATCGCCACTAATACCGTGACAGGGCGTACAAAACACCTCATATCGCTCTTTACCGCGATAGATAAAGGATTTTGTTACATCTACCTGAATTTCTTCGACAAAGCTACTGTCCTTGTTAATGCCTTGGTAGTACTGTTTGTCCTGTTTGAGTTTGCCTCGAGCTATAGTTCCCTCTACTGGGTGACGCATAGCTCGATTGTCAGCAAAAAACTTGTTTTCCTCCTGTTGCTCAAAACGGTTTTGTTGATCCATGTTCATGTTTGGATGAACCGGCTGGTTTTCAAACTTTTCTCCGCGACAAGAAATGAGAACCAGGGGAAAAATGGTTGCAAAAAGTAAGTACTTAAAAGCTTTCATCGGATCGTTATGCAAACTAAAAATTTTGTGGTGAATTATTCCGAATCGTAAACAGTTTCAATATGCGTTGCTCCGTTACTACGGAACAGTTTTTCAGCTTTTTCCTCAGCAAAAAGATCATCAGAAGCTTCAATACAGACAAAGAATCCGTCGTCCGAAGCTTTCTCGAAACGCTCAACGTTAAACAGAGGATTATTGAATCGAGGTAGTTTATTGAGTCCAATCATTCCAAAGGTAGCGGCAAATGCCGCAAGTAAAACAGTCAGCTCAAATGTTATAGGCACATAAATGGGAATATTAATGAACGGCTTTCCACTGATGTTCATGGGATATTCATAGCCCATCACCCAAACCATAAGGGCAAGTGCACCAACCATACCAATTAAGGCACCGGATAATACAATCCAGCCGAGCGGTGATTTTTTGACGCCCATTGCTTTTTCCATCCCGTGGATGGGGAAGGGAGCATAGGTATCAAAATCCGAATAGCCGGAGTTTTTGACTGATTCTGCCGCATCAACAAGCTCCTTTGGATTGCGGAACTCAGCTAATACGCCGTAAATTTGTCTGTTGTCTGCTTCCATAGATATCAGATCCTAAACAGTTTGTTCTTGTTGAACCATAACAGGTTCGGTTTTAGATGCATCAAATTCTTTGGAGTCCTCATCGTAATTATGGGGATCGGCCTGAGGCATTACCCCTTTCACTTCTGCAATGGCAACCATAGGCAAGAACCGTAGGAAGAGCAGGAAGAAGGTGAAAAACAATCCAAATGTGCCGATGTAGGTAATAATATCCCAGAATGTGGGTGAAAAATAATCCCAAGATGAGGGCATAAAATCGGTAGAGAGTGAAGCAACGGCAATCATAAATCGTTCAAACCACATGCCGATGTTCACAATTATTGAAATCACAAATGTTAGTCCTACATTGCGCCGTATTTTTTTGAACCAGAGGAATTGTGGAGTAATAACGTTACAGAACATCAGGATCCAGAATCCCCAAGCATAAGGACCAACGACATAGAGCCAGAAAATACCTTGTTCATAAATATACCCGCTATACCAAGCGATAAATCCTTCCATCAGGTAGGCAAAAGCTACCAGATTACCTGTTACCATCATCACGAGATTCATTTTCTCCATGATGTCAATATTCATGATATCCTCGAGCTTATAGATCTTTCGGGCAATCAACATCAGGGTGAGGACCATGGCAAAACCAGAATAAATGGCACCAGCTACAAAATAAGGTGGAAATATAGTACTGTGCCAACCCGGAATGACAGAAACGGCAAAATCAAAAGATACAATAGTGTGAACCGAAAGTACGAGGGGAGTGGCAAGACCGGCTAGAATCATGTATGCCTTTTCGTAATGCCACCAGTTGCGAAAACTACCTGTCCAGCCCAGAGCAGCTATACCGTACGAAATTTTAGCGATTTTGCTCTTGGCTTTATCGCGCAGTGTAGCAAGGTCGGGAATAAGCCCAACATACCAGAAGAGCAGCGAAACGGTAAAATAGGTACTTACGGCAAAGACATCCCATAAAAGGGGACTCGAGAAGTTGGGCCACGCTGCCATTTGATTGGGGATAGGGAAGACCCAGTAGATGACCCAGATACGTCCTACGTGAATAGCCGGGAAAATACCCGCACACATTACAGCAAAGATGGTCATAGCCTCTGCAAAACGGTTAATAGCCGTTCGCCAACCTTGGCGAAAGAGAAAAAGTATAGCAGAAATTAAGGTCCCTGCGTGACCAATACCAACCCACCAAACAAAGTTGATAATAGCCCAACCCCATCCAGCGGGATTATTAAGCCCCCAAATACCTGTGCCATCCCAAACAAGATATCCAATTGCACCTAGCAATATTATGAGAAGTACATTGGAAAGACCAAATGCCAAGTACCACAATTTAGGAGTGGGCGACAGGGGTGTCTTGGCAATCATATCAGTGATACTCCCGAAAGAGTGATCACCTTTTATAAGTGCCGGCTTAGATTCGTACTGATAATCTGTGCTCATCGTAAAATTGTTGGAAATTAAGCCAATTTCGGATTGGGGTTACTAAGTTCTGATAAATACGACGTACGTGGCCGCGTATTGAGTTCTTCTAGTAGTAGGTAGTTACGGTTGTTCTTCTTTGTTTGCACCACTTCGCTGTCCGGATCGGTAAGGTCGCCGAAGTAGATTGCGTCAGCGGGGCATGCTTGTTGACAAGCAGTTTCTACAGCACCGTCTTCGGGCTTTTGCGTCTCGCCATTCGTTTCAATATCAGTTTCAATTTTGGCACGATTTACGCGCTGTACGCAGTATGTACATTTTTCCATCACACCACGGAAGCGTACCGTAACCTCCGGATTCATCGCCATTTGTACGATTTCCGGATCGTCACCACTTGTTAGAAACTCTTCGGAGTAATTGAAAAAGTTAAAACGACGAACTTTGTAGGGACAGTTATTGGCGCAGTAACGCGTGCCAATGCAACGATTGTAGGTCATTTGATTCATACCGTCTTCGCTGTGAGTGGTCGCCGCTACTGGACAAACCTGCTCACAAGGTGCCATCTCGCAGTGCATACAAGGCACTGGCTGATGCAATGCTTTGGGATTGTTAACATCGCCATCAAAATAGCGATCGTTTCGAATCCAGTGCATTTCACGCCCGTTGCTTACTTCGCGCTTACCAACAACCGGGATATTATTTTCTGCAGTACAGGCAATAGTACAAACGCCACAGCCTGTACAGGCATTAAGATCAATAGACATACCCCATTGCGGCTGGTCGTCAGGATATTCCTGTTCATCGTAAGAATTAAAAATCGAAAGTGGTTCATCTTCTCCGTGTTCCTCAGCATAGGCAAGACCCGGCATTTCTGCATCATAAGAAGATTCATAGCTAGAGAAATGGGGATCTTCACGATATTCCTGAAGAGTGGCATGGCGTAGCAGTGAGCGACCTTCCATAGTGTTATGATCCTGCGTACAGGCAATTTCGTACATTTCGCCTGTCTTTTCCACGGAAATGTCACTCGCAAAGTGCATATTTTGAGTGGTGCGCAGTGGATAAGTATCAACACCGGTCTCATTTGCTACCCGGCCGATACCTTCACGTCCATACCCAACGGTAATAGTGATGCTGTCGTCAGCATGTCCCGGTTGGACCCAAGCTGGCAACTCAACCGTAGTGCCGTTAACAGTAAGGGCAATTACTTCAACTTCTGATTTGCCTAGTCCGGCTTCTTTAACACCCAGTTCGTCGGCTGTTTTCTTGCTCATCAGCGCGACGTTGTCCCAAGTAATTTTCGTCATGGGCTCAGGGAGTTCCTGTAGCCAGCCGTTATTGGCAAATCGCCCGTCAAATACGTTAGAATCAGCACGAATTACCAGCTCCATACCATCAGAAGTTTCAGCATTGTTTAAGAAGCTGTCGGCTTGTGAGCTGAATTCGTTTGATATGCTTACTGATTTAAGTGGAAAGGTGTTTTCGCCTGCGATACCGTCATGCAGGGCTTGCTCCCACTGTTTTTGAAAGTTTGTTGTGTAAAAATCTTTCCATGTTTCCTGAACAAGATCATATCCTTTGGGCTTATTACCGTTCAGGATGGTACTCAAAAACTCGATTTCGCTGACACCGGAATACAGTGGCTCAATTTGCGGCTGAATAATGGAACGAGTACCCGTGTAAGAGTATCCATCACCCCAGGCCTCAAGAAAGTGGGCTCTGTTAATATGCCAATTGGCCAGCTTTGAAGTCTCATCATAATAATCAGAGAGGTGAATAACCTGTCCGGCCTGAGATATCGCATCATCAAAGTTTAGGTCAGCCGGAGCTGAGAATACAGGATTGGTGCCGACGAGTACTACTGTATCAATATCGCCGTTATTGAGATCTTCAGCCAGACTGGCAAATGCTTCTTGGTTATTTTGGTCGTCAATATGTGGCACATCATGATACGTAACTGTTTCTCCGTCATTACCAAGGGCAGCATTCATGGCTGCGACAGTGGCGTGCAATTCGGGAGAATGATCTCGTCCCACTGTTAATATAGACTCACCGCGATTTGCCAACAGGTCTTCGGCAAGCACGGGAATCCATTCGTGGTCAGAAAATTTGTTGGAATATCCGCTAAAAGCTGATAACCCATTTACAGACTTTTCCAATTTGGCTGCCAGCGCATATATAAAGAGTTCCACTTCGCCAGACTTGATTCGCAGGCGATTGTCTGCGTTGGAGCCGGTTAATGTAAAAGTACTTTCTATGGAATATAACCGAGACATGTCATCCTCGGTAGAGGTAACAGCCCGCCGATCAGTAAATTTCTTGGTATTGGCTACACTGTTTTTATCAGCAGCGGGATTTAAGAAATCGTCATCAAAACTGACAATTGTATTTGCTTCATCATAGTGATTGGCTGTCCTCAGGCGCTGGCCAAAAGCAATATTAGTGCCTTCCAGCGCATTGTCTTCACCGAATGCTTCATAGGTGACCCACTGAGCATTCGAGAATCTATCCATTGCCTGCTCCTTCAACCTGTTATACGTGGGTGAAGAATTTGCTTCTGAAACAAAGGCAATGTTTTGCTCCGTATTCGAAAAGTGATTACTACAAAATTCTGCAAAAGCACTAACCGAAGAACGCTCGCCATTTTTGCGAACATAGCGCGAGCGGTCAGGATCAAACATGTTCAGAATTTCCGCCTGCCCATAAATACTAGTGTTGCCGTTGCTGGCGGGATGCATTTCATTTCCTTCAATCTTTCCGGGACGCCCTTCGTGGTTTTCAACAACAATACCGTTCAGTGCATCCTGGAAAGGCATGGCTGATGCATAATACAGCGGATTGCCGGGTACTATATCTTCCGGCATTTTACTGTACGGCATAATCTTTTGTACGGGGCGTCGGCACGCCGCAAATCCAGCAAGCGCAATAGAAGCTCCCATAACGCGCAAGAAGCTTCGTCGGGAAACCTCATCATTGAGCTCCGTAGCATTTTCAGGGAATTCGCGCTCAACGTACTTTTGATACTCGTCATTTTTTGCCAGTTCTCCCAGGCTTTTCCAGTAATTAGGACTTTTTACATCTTCGCTCATTCCGTTACCGTTGCGTTAATTCAGATTCGTTATTAATTAATAGTGACAACCTTGACAGTAGGTTGGGGGGTTGATGTTGTTCTTGGCTACAAGCTCGCGGCCCATTTTTATTTGTTCTTTCTTGGGTTCGTATCCCATCGTTGTCACTTCTTCTACCGGACGCACACTCTTTTCGGGATTCCTGTGACAATCGAGGCACCAGCTCATGCTCAATGGTTCTTTTTGTTGAACAACCTCCATGCGATCAACGCGCCCGTGGCAGCTTTCACATCCTACACCAACATTAACATGTGCAGCGTGATTGAAATAAGCATAATCCGGTAGGTTGTGTACTCGAACCCACTCAATAGATTCGTCTGAATTCCATTTGTCCCGAATTTTCTGCACTTCTTCGGGATTATTTGAATCAACTTGATTGTGACAGTTCATGCATGTCTGAGTGGGAGGAACGTTTGCATGCTTTGATTTAAAAACATTAGTATGACAGTACTGGCAATCAATATCTAACTTCCCTGCGTGAATTTTATGGCTGTAAGCGATCGGCTGCTCGGGAGCGTAACCTACATCGGTATATTCCGGAGAGAAAAAGTACCAAACACCCGCTACGGTTGCGGTTGCAAAAATAATAAGCCCGAGCAATATTTGCCGCGGCACTTCATCTGCCCATTTGGGAAAAATCTGAGCCATAACTGATCAAAAAATTTATCGTTCCTTGTTGTAATATGATCTACAAAAAAATATCAGACTGAAGGTACAGAAAATCACTCTATTTTATAACCTGCAAAAAAGCCATACGATATATTTAAAATGATTCTAAATAGATTGGATTTCCTTAAGCCTTTAACAAAAGCATGCTAAAGATATAATCTATTTTTTAAAAATGCTTAATTCAATTTCCAAATATTTTACAAAAAATGGTGAAAACTTGACAGTGTTAATGAATCAACATTCTAAATCAGATAAGCTATTTATAGGTAGTAGTATTGGCGGATGAGCACTGCTAAATTTCTATAATTATTATTACCTTCGGTATGATTGAAACTGAAAGCAGCCTTGCCACACCATCGCAATTATTAGCATTTAACCCAAAATTCCGAACTGAATTCAGGATAACATGCTGGATTTAGCAAGGGTCTCTGAAAGAAATAACTTTTACATATTTGATGAGTTCTGATAAACCGGTAACAATAGATTTACTTAAAAATATCAGCCTAGTAAAAGCCATTGGCGTAATACTATTAATAAGTGCAGCGGCTTTCGGTTTTTTAGTATGGCTGATTTACTTTAAAGGAGGTAGTGATTACAGTTCGGAAGTGATTACCAGTCTGCCTGCCCTCAATGCTTTATTAAATAGTACTAGTGCCGTACTTCTACTTTTTGGATACAAAGCTATTTTAGATCGGAATTTTTCCCGGCACATGAAATTTAATCTCACAGCTTTTGTAACCTCTACCTTTTTTCTGATCAGCTATATGATTTATCATAATTTTCATGGCAGCACGCCATTTACGGGAGAGGGTTTTATCAGGCCGGTTTACTTTTTTATCCTGATTTCGCACATCATTCTTTCGGCGTTAGTCATGCCTATGATATTGACCAGTTTTTACCTGGCATTTTCAGGGAAGTTGAAATTGCATCGTAAAGTTTCAAAAGTGACACTACCGGTGTGGTTATATGTATCGGTGACGGGAGTAATAGTATTCTTTATGCTCCGGGCCTATTCGTAGATTTGTAATAATATTAAACCCTTTTAAGAAATAACTCCCCCTTCTTTAGAAAGGAGGAGTTTGTGGAGTTAAGTTATAGAGCAAATATTTCCCTTACGAAGGGGAAATAAAGAAAGTGTTTAAGAGGGTGGGTTTTAGAACTTATACCGATTATTCCAATTATTACGCTAAGAAATTTTGTCCTGCTTCTGGGATCCAAACTTCGGTATCGCAAGTTTCTTCGGTAAGTTTTTTGAAATCTTTGGGATCACCGGAGAGCACAGGCATGGTTCCATAATGAATTGGTACGGCATAGTCGGCTTGTATCAGATCGCAGGCCATAGCCGCCTCTTTAGGATCCATAGTGTAGTGGTCGCCCATAGGTACGGCAAGAACATCCGGTTCATAGAGTTCGCCGTAGAGTTCAAGGTCGTAGAAAATATTAGTATCGCCCAGATGATAAAAGGTGATATCCTTATCAAAAGAGATAACCAGTCCCGCAGGTTCGCCAGCATAATCGCCTTGGAAAGATGAGCTATGGTTGGCTGAAACCATGGTTACGGAAAAATCATCAAAGGTTACAGTACCGCCTTTATTAAACTCAATGGCTTGATCTTCATCCAGCCCATGCTTGCCTACCAGCAGACGCGAAAGTTCAACCGGAGCAGCTACCGTACATCCTGTATCGGCGGCAATATCAAGAGTATCGCCTACGTGATCAGCATGTCCGTGTGTAAGTAAAATATAATCTATCTCCTCCTGCTTTTTATGAGCATCGGGGGTGGTGGGATTTTGCGAAAGAAAAGGGTCAATTAAAATGGTGGTGTCGTTGGGACTTGTAAGTTTAAATGCTGAGTGCCCCAACCATTGTGCTTGAGCTGAAGTATCCATAAGAATAATGATTTTAATTTTTGATTATTGGAAATTGTATTGACTATCTAAATCCAAAGTGTTATACATCAACTAGTAGTGTTTAAAAATGATAAAATAATGACAAGAATAGTTATTGTTTCATTTCGTTTATTATCACAACTTTTTAAAAAAGATCATTCCCTGTACTTGGGATATTAGGAATCGTAATTACAAAAATTATTGAGGTATATCCATGGCAGAACGTATTAAGCTTCATCCGGAAACGCCACATGTAAAACGACTTTTTGAAATTACTGATAAAATTCGCGAAGGTGCTGTTGTACTTTTCCCTACTGATAGCCAATATGCCATTGGTTGCGACTATAATAATAAGAAGGGTATTGAGCGCATACGTAACATCCGAAAAATGGATAGTGATGATCATTTAACCCTTTTGTGTGACTCTCTCTCCGGCATTGCCAAATTTGCTCATATTTCTGATCATAATTTTAAGCTGATTAAGCGGATGATCCCCGGTCCCTATACGTTTATTTTACCGGCTACCAAAGATGTGCCTAAGCTGCTAGTGCATCCCAAGAAAAAAACCGTAGGCTTTCGGGTACCCGACTATCCCATTGCAGAGGGGCTGGTTCGAGAGTTGGGGAATCCTATGTTAGGTATTACTGCTAAAAAGCCGTCCATGAATAATAAATCGCTGGAAGACTATGACCGTGAACCTTTTTTGCGTGAGTTTGAAAAGTTGGTGGATGTTGTGATTGATGACCAGCAAACACTTCCTTCTAAATCAACCTCTATTGTTGATATGACGGATGACAAAACCAAACTAGTTCGTCGAAGTTTAGGTATAGATGAGTTGGAAGAGGTATTTCGAACCCAGCGCGAACCATTGGAAGAAGTATAGGCGATTCCCGTTTAATAGATAGTACTGGTTAGTTTTAACGCTATGTATGAACCTTGGCAGAGTCCAGAATCTGCCAAGGTTTTTTATTCGAACCTTAATTCCCATCCCGCCGGCATGTCACTTTTGTACAGGTTGGACGCTTACATTTTATTGTGGTAATAGAACTATCGATTGTGTCTCCCAGCTGTGCTACGAAGTTAATTTGTCCTCTTTTTCTCTTCCGATACGCATATTACAATGTAGGAGTAGACTATCGTTGGCTTTGTTGGCAGGTAATTCCCTTAGGGGTACCCCTGCCGCCGATGTGTATAAGGACCTGTGATGATATCCAATCACAACAATTAACTTAAATAAACCTCTTATTCCATTATGAAACGACCAATACAACTAGCGACTTTATTCTTGACCATCCTATTGGTGGCGGCTTGTGGCGATGACGGCCACGGCCCGACCAATGGTAACAACAATGATGATCCCACCACCGGGGCGGTGGAAGTGGCCACTAGCAGCACCGGTGACGATATTGACGACGACGGTTACACCGTCACTGCCGGTGGGACCAGCCAAAGCGTGTCCGCTTCGGGCACCGTAACCCTGGCCGGCCTCTCCGAAGGGGACGTGAATACCGAACTGTCCGGGATCGCCGGCAACTGTTCGGTCAACGGCAGCAATCCCCAAACGGTGACCATTACGGCCGGGGATACCACCTCCACCTCCTTTGCCGTGAGCTGCGAGACGGTCGCCGACGGCCAGATTGCCTTTACCAGCGACCGGGACGGGGACGGGGAAGTCTTCCTGATGAATACCGACGGCTCGTCCCCGACGAAACTCACCGACAACTCCGCCGGTGAAATAGCCGGACCGATTTCTCCCGACGGCACCAAGATTGCTTTTGTCAGTGACCGCGGGGGTTCTACGACCCACCTGTATGTGATGGATGCCGATGGTTCGAACGTCCAGCAGCTGACCTCCTCGGGAGCAAGTGTGATTGTAAATAGAGTGGTTAACTGGTCGCCGGATGGCAGCAGCCTGGCTTTTGTAGATGACCGCAGCGGGAATGACGAACTTTATACGATCGGAGCCGACGGTAGCGGCGAGCAGCGGCTGACCAACAACAGTGCGGTGGATGGCTGGCCCCACTGGTCGCCGGATGGATCCAAGGTTCTCTACGCCAGCAATATCGACGGGGATTTTGAGGTTTACACCATGAACCCCGACGGGACCGGCCGCCAGCAGCTCACCACCGACACCGACGATAATGGTATGCCCCGCTGGTCGCCGGATGGTAGTAAGATTGCTTTTTCCAGCGACCGTTCAGGGAACCTAGAAATTCACACCATGAACCCCGACGGCACCGGCGTGCAGCAGGTAACTAACGACCCGGGGTCGGATGAGTTCCCCAGCTGGTCGCCGGACGGAAGCGAACTCGCCTTTACCTCCAGCCGCGCTGGGAATACGGAAGTGTATAAAATTAATGCTGACGGTAGTGGAATGCCGACTAACCTGACGGCTAACAGCGCCACCGACACTATTCCCTACTGGAGCCCGATGGAGTAAACGACGGGTATTTTTCCGAATAGTGACTTTTACCCGCAGTGGCATCACAGCCGCTGCGGGTTTTATTATGGATCAGACCTGCCGGGGGTTATGATGAAATTAATTTGTCCTATGTTTGCTGGCCAACACGCATGTTGCAATGTAGAAGTAGTATTTCGTTGGCTTTGTTGGGCAGGTAATTCCCTTAGAGGTACCCCGCCGCCGATGTGTATAAGGACCTGTGATGACAGCAGATCACAACAGTTAACTTTGATACAAACTCTTATTTATTGATTATGAAACGATTATTACAATTATCAATTCTATTTCTTTCAACCTTATTTATTTTTTCTTGCGGCGGTGATGACGGCCACGGCCCGACCAATGGCAATAATAATGACGAGCCCACCACCGGGGCGGTGGAAGTGACCACCAGCAGCACCGGTGATGACATTGACGGCGACGGCTACACCGTCAGTGCGGGTGGCACCAGCAAGAGCGTGTCGTCGTCAGGCAGCGTAATCCTGGCGGGTCTCTCCGAAGGGGACGTGAATACCGAATTGTCCGGCATGGCCGGCAACTGTGCGGTAAAAAACGGGAGCAACTCCCAAACGGTAACCATTACCGCCGGGGATACCACCTCCACCTCTTTTGACGTGGAGTGCCAGGCGGTAGTTAATGGTCGGATTGCCTTTCAAACCACACGTGGTTCAAATAATGCAGATATTTATCTGATGAATCCTGACGGATCGGATCAACAAGCATTGACTGATGATGTTGAAACGGATTATTTACCACAGATTTCTTATTCAGGAACTCGCGTACTTTTTTCCAGTTATCGCAATCAAAACTTTAATCTGTTTATTGTTAATGCTGATGGGTCAAATATTAGACAGGTCACAAGTTCTTCTGGAGATACGTTTGACAGCAGTTGGGCTCCCGATGATTCCAGTATTGTATTTGGGGACAACCGAAGCGGTAATGAAGAAATATATACTATTGCCCCTGATGGTAATGATGAACAGCGGTTGACGAACAATAGTGCTAATGATGAAGACCCCAGCTGGTCGCCGGACGGCTCTAAGATTGT
The DNA here is from genome assembly GCF_008124865.1 of Fodinibius salinus. Lineage (NCBI taxonomy): Bacteria > Pseudomonadati > Balneolota > Balneolia > Balneolales > Balneolaceae > Fodinibius > Fodinibius salinus. The sequence continues at coordinate 199,622 of NZ_VNHY01000003.1, forward strand.
CTATACCAGCGATGCCGACGGTGATGCTGAAATCCATACGATGAATCCAGATGGGAGTAATATTCAGAAGTTGACAGATAATGGTTCCTATGATGTTCATCCTGAGTGGTCACCAGATGGCAGTAAGATTGCATTTACCAGCAGCCGAGACGGGAATAAAGAAGTTTATGTTATGAATGCTGATGGAACAAATCCTCAGCGTATTACAAATAATTCAGCCAGTGACGAATATCCGAGCTGGTCGCGTGATGGAACGGAAATAGTATTTGATTCGGACCGCGACGGTAATGACGAAATTTATAAAATTAATGCAGATGGATCTGGTAACTTAGTTAATCTCTCTAATAACAGTGCCGAAGAGCGGTTTCCAAATTGGAGTCCGGTGCAATAATTGACTGTTGAAATTGCCCTTTTAATATAACCTACAGCGGGATTAAAACTGCTGTAGGTTTTATTTTTTATACTTTTTTGCCATTTCTGGTTTATCCCAAGCTTCGTAAAGTTGAAAAAGATACTCCCGTGCTTTTTTCGTTTCTTGACTAGTTGTACCTCGTTCTTTTTTAAGTGTTTGGTACCCTTGCTTTAAAAACTTTTCAGATTTAGCATAGTCTTTAGTTTGGGTAAATGCATTTCCCAGTATTATTTGTGCATAGGCAATGCGCCAGCTTCCTTCCTTATATGTTTCTTTTCTTATTTCTAGCGATTTACGTACCAATGGTATAGCTTCAATCGCTTGGTTGTTAAGTGTAAGGACAGCTCCGAGTTCTAGCATAACACCGCTTTTTTTAGGGTGCCCGGCAGGTAAAGCCTTTTCAAATATTGATAAGCTTTCTCGCAGATATTGCTCAGCTAAAATATATGAGCCTGTTTTCTTTTCTATAAGAGCCAAATTGGATAAGTCTCCAGCGACGTATGGATGTTTTTCACCAAAATTTTCTTTATCAATTTTTAATGCTTCTTCGGCTAAAGATCGAGCTTCCTCATTGTTCCCCATTTCAATATAAAGGCGAGCTAAATTATTTAAGCTTTCTGCTAATCTTGGATGATTTTTCTCTAAAATTTTTCGACGTAATGCTAAGGCGTTTTCAAGATAAGGTTTGGCTTTTTCAAGCTGTCCGTTTTGACCATACAAAAGCCCCATGTTGTTATATGATTGTGCAATATAAGGATGTGAATCACCATAGAGTTTTTTGTCAATCGAAATATTTTTTTGAAAGAGGGAATCAGCTTTTGCAATTTTTCCCTGTTTCTGTAGAACTAGGGCTAAGTCATTATATCCTGTAGAAGTTTTTGGATGAACCTCTCCATAATTGTCTCTCCAAATGGATAAAGCTTTTCGAAAGAATTTCTCTGCTTTTTCCGTTTGACCCATTTTGCTTAGTACTCCAGCTCTGTTATTAAATAACTCTGCCAGCTGAGGATCTTCTGAATCCAGAATTTGTTTTTCTAATGTTAGGGCTTCTCTGTACAAAGAGTCTGCTTCTTTATATTTGCCTTTTTGGTCCAATACTAACCCCAGATCGCTTAGGGTAGATGCAGTTTCAATATTATGAATACCAACGGTGCTCTTTTTAATCTTAAGTGCTTTTCGATGAAGCGACTCTGCTTTTGAAAAGTTGCCTAATTGACGCTGCAAAATACCCCATTCTGAAATACCTTCTGCGTATTCAAAACTGGTTGCTCCATAGGTATTCTTTCGGAGGCTTAGACTCTTTTTTATAAGAGGTTTAGCTTTATTAAATCTTCCAAGATTGCTATGCGCTTGTCCAATGATGGATAACAAGCTAGCTTGGATTTCAGGTTGGTTTTCAAGTTGACCGATCCGCTCACTACCTCGCTCAAGAAAAGTGGCTGCAGTTACGGTATCTTTTGGATTGAAAGTCGGATCGCTTGCCCGAAACATATCTGTCAAAAAGCTGCTTACCTGCTGTGCCTTTTGGGCTTCCATTTGTGCCTTGTCCCGTTCCTCAGTAATTTTCCAGGCGTAAAAAGTGCTAAGGGCAATAGTGAATAATAATACGCCGGCAGTTATGGCTATACCGTTTTTATGGCGCCGAACAAACTTGCCAACTTTATATCGAACGGTATCTTTTCGGGCAATAACCGGCAGACTTTGTTCTCGTCTTTTCAGATCCTCAAGGATGTTATCAGCTGACCGGTAACGTTTTTCCGGTTCCTTGCGCAGTGCCTTCATGGTAATAGCTCCAATATCACCGTTTAATATTTTTGTAAGTGTTTTGGGAGTGGTATTCCGTCTGTCCGTCAGTTGTTTTTGTTGCTCTTTAGGTAATTGATCAAATTTTGTAGAAGGGGGAGTGGGAGATTGTTGGCGGATAATGTTTTCAACTTCTGTTAAGCCTTTATCATCCAAATCAAAAGGATGTACGCCACACAGCAACTCATAAAGGAGGATGCCCAGAGAATAGGCATCGGTGGAAGTGGTAACAGATTCACCTTCAATTTGTTCAGGTGCTGCATATCCATATGTAAGCATGCGTGCACCGGTTTGAGTCTGAAGCTGAGTGCTATCGAAGTCTCCGCTTTTCAGCAGTTTGGAGATTCCAAAATCGAGCACTTTTACGTCGCCGTCTTGGGTTATTAGGATGTTAGAAGGCTTAAGATCACGGTGGATAACGGCATTTTTGTGAGCGTGACGGACGCCTCGGCAAACTTTTTTGAATAGATTAAGACGTTGCTCTACAGAAAGATTATTTTTATCACAATACTTGAAGAGCGATATACCGTCCACATACTCCATAACCAGATAGGGCAGTCCATGATTGCTTAGGCCGCCGTCGAGTAATCGTGCAATGTTGGGATGGTCGAGCATGGCCAAGATATTCCGCTCGCGTTCAAAGCGTGCAATGTTAGAGGGGGTGTCCATGCCCTGCCGCATAATCTTAAGTGCTACTTTCCCTTGGTAAGCATCATCAGCCCGATCAGCGAGAAAGACAGAACCCATACCACCGTGACCGATTACCTTTTTAATTTGATATTGGTCTATGGTTTCGCCGACCATGGAAGAGGCAGGCGGCTGCTCTTTATCGTCGGAGAGGTCGGCAGCCAAGTGGGCAGGGAAGGCCTGAGTTCCTTCTAAAAAATCTTGGGTATCTGATTCTTCAATAGATTTGAGAAGTTCGGTGACTTGGTAACGCAACTCTTCATTATCGCCGCACTGTTCATTGATATATGAAATGCGTTCTTTCCCTTCAATCTCCAGAGCCGTATCTACAATATCGTTAACTTTTTTCCATTCCTGCTGATCCATAAATAAGATTTATTGTATTTCAAGGGAGGTTTTACAAAGCCCTCATTTATTCAACTCTTTATATAACCAACCCCGTGCTTTGGCCCAATCTCGTTTTACCGTTCGTTCTGAAACGTCCAGTGCATTGGCGGTAGCATAAACGGTCATTTGCCCAAAAAAGCGCAGGGTAACGACGTCGGCCATACGTTGATCCAGTTCTGCCAATTCTTTAATCTTATCATCGAGTTCAACCAATTCTTCGGCCTCGTGATGGGCTTTTAGCAGTTTGTCAATGTAGGTAACATCCTGCTGACCGCTACCTCGTTTTTCAGCATTTTTCTTTCGAGCATGGTCAACGAGAATTTGCCGCATACAACGAGCGGCAATAGCCATAAAATGATCTTTATCGTTGGCATCAATGAGCGTTTGGTCAACCATTTTTAAATATACTTCGTGAACAAGCTCAGTTTCTGTGAACGTGATGTTGTCACGTTCTTTTTTAAGCTTGGAGTGTGCCAAACGTTTTAGCTCAGAATAGACTATAGGAAATATCTCTTCATAAGCCTCTTCTGAACCTTGTTTCATTTTAATCAGAAGTTGGGTTACATCTGACTTCTCTCTTTCACCCATTTGAAATATTTTGTGTCACTGTTAATAATGCCTGCAACGCAATCTATAAATAAATAGCAGTGACTGAAATACCAAAATTTATTCCGACGGGTGGACTATATGTTCTATATTTCTATTTGACTAACAGACAAGACGGTTTATTTTTAACAAAACGTTAAGCCATAGTGAGAAAAAAAGCAATACTTTATGGGACTATTTGATGCAATAAGCAATACTTTTTCGGGATCTTCGGATGATATTTGGGATACTATTTCTCAACCTTCTGATTTGGAATCGATTGTGGATAAATCTGGAAACCGTCCACAACTTATTTATAAACACAGCAATCGTTGCAGTGTCTGTTTTGTGGCCAAGGGTAATCTGGAGCAATCTTCTAAACAACTGCTTGAGCATGCTGATATGCATTATCTTAATGTCGTAAAAAATAGATCAGCATCAGATAGTGTTGCCTCTAAGCTGAATGTACGTCACGAATCACCACAGGTTATTTTACTGGATGAAGGAGAGGTTGTATGGCACGCATCACATGGCAAAATAGAAGGCTCAAAAATTTTGGAACAGCTTAGCTGATGCTTTTACACAGAGGTACCGACAGAGAGCTCTTGTTGAATAATCTTTGATTTAATCCTCGATTAGCTTAGTCGCTTCTTTGAAATGGCTGGCGTCCCTCAGCGAATAGCTCCGTGTCCTCAGCGGTTCTTCTCAATCCTTGAAAGCTTTTTTAAATTTTTCGTAAAGGGTGGTTCGATGATGCCTTTTTGGGTAATGAATCCCACGATGTATTTATGGAGTGTCGTAGGTTAGATGTAATTCTGGGATTTAATATTATTTTATATCTAGTATCCTTCTGCAGTACCGTCGCCACGCGGATCCGGTGATCCAAACTTGCGCCCATCTTCATCAATGAAAATGGTATGAGCCCTGCCAATGCCGTCAGTGGGAGTAATCGTATGCCCCATTTTTTGTAACTTTTGCCGGGTGTCGGGGCTAATCCCAAACTCTTCATAAAAAAGTTTGTCCGGTTTCCACTGGTGATGAAACCGAGGAGCTGAATTTGCCTGTTGTGGATCCATTCCAAACACGGCCATATTCAAAAAGTTATGCAGTGTTGCTGTAATAATCATTGGTCCGCCTGCTGCGCCTAGCACCATGCGCACTTTCCCATTTTTGGTAACAATAGTAGGAGACATGCTACTCAGCATTCTTTTCTCAGGTTTTACAGCATTAGCTTTGCCTTGGATAAGCCCAAACATATTGGGTTCACCCGGTTCGGCTGTAAAGTCATCCATTTCATTATTCAGGAAAAAACCTGCACCATTGACGGCTACCTTGCTGCCGTAGTTGCCATTTAGAGTGGTGGTCACCGAAACGGCATTACCATTCTTATCCACAATCGAAAAGTGGGTAGTTTCCGTGGATTCCTTAAAGGATGGAATATCCCCGTGGCCAATTTCATTACTGGAAGTGGCACTGGTGGGTTGGAAATTTTGCATTCGCTTTTTGTTATAGTTTTTGCTCATCAGCTTTTTCTGTGGAATGTCTATAAAGTCAGGGTCCCCCAAAAAGTAAGCGCGATCGGCAAAAGCACGGCGCATGGTTTCGGTTACTAAGTGTACATAATCAGCAGAGTTGAATTCCAGCTTTTTAAGATCATAAGGACGAAGCATATCCAGAATTTGATGAATGGCAATACTGCCGCTGCTGGGAGGAGGCATAATATTTAGGCTATAGCCTGCATAAGAAGCGGTAATGGGATCACGCCATACGCTATTATATTTTTCGAGGTCCTCATACGAAATGAGTCCGCCGTGTTTTTGCATTTCTCCTACAATTAAATCAGCAGTGCGTCCAGAATAGAAGCCGTCACGGCCGCGGTTGGCAATGCGGTTGAGTGTCTGGGCTAGGTCTTTTTGAATGAAAAGATCCCCTTCTTGCCATCTGTTGCCATCTGATTTTAAAAAATACCGCTGAGATCCCTGATATCTTTTAAATGCATCAGCGCTGTTGTTAAGATCATTGGCTTGGCTCCATGATAATTTATAACCTTCACGTGCCAATTTTATAGCTGGTTGCATGACCGTTTCCAGAGGTAAACGGCCATACCGTTCAAGGGCTTTAACCATACCATCTACCACACCAGGCACACCTACAGCTAATACTCCTTGGCGACTTAACTTAGGCACATATTTTCCGTTACGTAGGTACATGTTTTCGGAAGCTTTAAGTGGGGCTTTTTCGCGGAAGTCAAGGGCTCGGTTCGTCCCGTCCTGCATATGGAGCATCATAAATCCACCACCTCCAATGTTACCGGCTCGAGGCAGGGTAACAGCCAAAGCAAACTGTACAGCTACGGTTGCATCAACGGCATTACCACCTTGTTGCAGTATATTACGTCCTACTTGTGAGGCGCGTTCATCAGCGGTAACTACTACAGCATTTTTATACGATTTTGACGATCCTGTTTGTGCAGCAGTCGGTTGAACTTGTATCGTTAATACAAAGATGAAAAGAAAAAAACTTCGAACGATATTTTTCATTGGAAACGACTTCAATTGCAATTAGTTCGTTAAATTAAAATATAGAAAAATAAATGAAGTCGCTTAATTTTGGGGTAATTAGGGAGAGGATGATATACTTTTATTATTTCTGGAGGAAATTTTCTTCTTGTGCTTCATGTATAGATTCTAAAAATAGTAGGAGCTCTTGATGAAGCTGTTTATTTTTATCGGAGTATTTATCAATGATTTTCTTTTGCTCTTTAGGGGTATCCTTATCCAGAGCTTCATCAATAATTCCCTCAATCTTTTTCCAACGTATTTGGTCCATATTGATAAGCCTTTTGTCCTGGTTTACTATTATATGCGTAAACCAAAGCAAAAATGGGCCAAATAAATTGAAAATCGCTGACTTTCTGTTACTGTGGTGCCTTTGTTTGTGATTTGTTCTGGAGCGGCATAGTTAATTTCTTTTTTGCGTACTATGCCCGCGGATGAAATTCTTTATGCACTTGGTGAAGTAGTGAGCGGTCAACATGGGTATAAATTTCAGTCGTAATGATTGAGGAATGTCCCAACATTTCTTGTACAGCACGTAAGTCCGCACCGCCTTCCAACAGGTGAGTAGCAAAAGAATGGCGAAAAATATGTGGATACACATTTTTTTCGATACCGGCACGTTCGGCAGCATCGTTTACAATATTCCAGATGCTCATGCGCGAAAGTGGGTTGCCCCGTTGACTCAAAAAAACTCTGTTCTTTGCTTTTTGTGGATCTTCATCACTTTGGAACTTAGGTCGTATAACTTCAATATAATGTTCCAAAGCTGATTGGGCAGCTTCTCCAACAGGTACCAATCGTTCTTTGTTTCCTTTACCGATTACCCGAATAAAGCCGATTTCAAAAATTAAGTTATCAAGTTCCAGTCCTACGAGTTCGCTTACCCGCATGCCGGTGGCATAGAGCGTTTCCAATACAGCCGCATTACGAATACCTGCATCATTTTCACGGTTGGGAGTACTAATAATGGCAGCTACTTCTTCTTGATTTAGTACCTCTGGCAGATTTTTAGCTTTTTTGGGCAGTTCAATTAGCTCTGCGGGGTTAGCATCAGCCATGCCTTCAACTACGGCAAATTCGTGAAAGCTACGGATGCTGGAAATATTACGTGCTACCGAACTGACAGCCAAATCCATAGCAGTAAGTTCTTTAAGATATTTTTCGATATGCTGTAGTGTAAGGCCGCTCAGGTCCTGGATTTGAAGATCGTTGGAAACAAACTTCAGATATCGCCTAAGATCATTTTTATAGGAAGAGATAGAATTTTCCGATAAATTTTTTTCGAGCTTTATAAACTGCAGGTATCGCTTGAGCTCTTTTTCGTAATGCATAGCCGATTAAGAGTTATAATATTCATCTACAGGTGGTGGGCTTTCAGGAGGCTCAGGATGACGGGGAATCTGCTCATCAGAGTCAATGGGTTGTTTTTGTTTATCCTGCTCTTCTTCTTGCTCATCATCGGGATATTCAACGCGGCTGTGATAAATACCTACCAGTATATTCAAAAATGTTTTTTTAATAGCACGTAAATCCTGAAAGGTAAGTGGTGTTTCGCTTAACTGTCCTTCATTTACGCGTTCATCAACCATCTTGTCAATAAGATTCTCAAGCTTTTGATAATTGGGATCTTTCATAGCGCGTGATGAAGCCTCTACGCAGTCGGCAAGCAGTAAAATGCCTGTTTCTTTTGTTTGGGGCGGCGGACCATCGTATCTGAAGTCCTCTTCCCGAATTTCTTTTTTGTCAGCATCGGCTTTTTCTTTGGCCTTCTCCCAGAAAAATTTAATGAGTGAAGTACCATGATGTGTTTTAATAAAATCGATAATAACATCAGGTAGTCCATGTTCTTCAGCCAATTTGACCCCGTTAGATACATGAGCTTTTATAACAAGCGCGCTCATTCGGGGTTTTAGTTTTTCATGTTCATTCACCTCTGTTTGGTTTTCCGTAAAATAGCCGGGGTTTTCCATTTTGCCGATGTCGTGATACAAACCGCCAACTCGGCAAAGCAAGCTGTTTGCACTGATAGCGCCGGCTGCTGCTTCTGCCAGATTTGATACCTGCAGACTGTGATGAAAGGTACCGGGTGCTTTGTTCATCAGCTGTTTAAGCAGCGGCAAATTGGTATCGCTTAGCTCAAGAAGGGTAAAGTCTGTGGTAACGTTAAATGTTTTCTCAAACAGGAGGATAAGAGGATAAGTGAATAGGATAAATATTGCATTAATGCCAACATAAAGTACTTGGGTTCCCAGCTCACCCCACCCGTCAAATGTGCTCATGCTAAAGCCAATAATCACTGCCAAATAAGAAATAAACACAATGCCTGGCGTCGTAAAAAAGAATTGAGACCTGTTTTTAATATCGCGAACTGAAAATAATCCCAGGCTGCATGCTACAATTGTAGCTGTTACATATTCAAAATTGCTACCATTAATAAGTCCGGTTAATAGGCCCAGGGTAACGGTACACATGAGTCCTACGCGAGAATCAAAAATAATTGTTAAAATGATAGGGGCTATAGCTACTGGTACAATGTATGGGGAGATATTATCGATTTGGAAAACCACTGAAGAGGCCACACAAATGATAGCCATGGCAATAAGAACCAACAACAACATAGAGTTGTCGCTAAAAATATAACGACGATATAGGTACAGGTAGAAAAAGAAAATGGTGAGAATAGAAATAATAGCTATGATATTCCCACCGTATCCTAGCCATCGTTCCAGCGTTGTAGCATTTTTCGAGCGGGCCTGAGCCAAACTCTGTAGCATATTATATTTTTTCTGGGTGATGATATCACCGCGGCGTATAATAACTTGTCCCTGAGCAACAGCCCCCTTGGAAGTGGATATATCAGCTATTGCCTCATTAATTCTATTTTCTGTTTCCTGTTTATTGTAGATGTAGTTGGGCTGAATAATGTAGTTAAAAAGTTGGGCACCTACTTGGGCCAATGCTTCATAAAAGTTCCGAGAAATACGATATTGGGCGAATTCACGGGCCTCATCCATATCACGGACGTTCACTAAATTTAATGTCCGTTCCGTACTTTTTCCCAAATCGCGAACAGTAATTTCGTCCGTATCAAGTTCACTTTTTGATCTGTTGATGATTCCGTCATCCAAAAGGGTAGAGGTTAATGACGAAAGCTGATTTTTTAGATTTGGATCAGTGAAGGACTGTTCATTGCCCGATGACCGGTTTTGACTTTGGATGGAATCATAATTTTCTAATAGGGTTTGCCATCCTTCATCAGATAGAGAAACTGGTACCCGCTTTTTAAGTTGTGCAACCTGAATGCTGTCTTGGCTGGCATCAGTTTCTTCATTTTTTTTAGCAGACTGCCACTCTTCATAGGTGGTGGCAAGTGGTTTTATATATTGGAAAAGGGAATCCAGCCGATTTTGAACCTGCACGTTGGCATTGTTATCAACATGGAAAATTGGAGGTGTGGATTTACGAATTGCCTCTCGTTCTTTTTCAACTTCCTCTGCACTTTTTTTGATTGGAAAAGTAAAGGGAGCCGTGAGGTCATCAGCCCTCCAGGGTTCATCGATCTTGTAATTTGTAGAATCGTTAAATGAGCTTTGAGGAACAGATATAACAAGTACGCCCAGAAAAACCAACAGAATAGAGGCCCGGATGTAGCGGTTATATTTCAGGGAAGAAGCTTCTTCTTGCTCCTTTTTGTTTTCGCCGATAACGGGAGCGCCACGCTGCTTTTTTGGAGCCAGACCTAATTTTTCGAGAATACTCATAATTTTATTCAATATAGTTCAAGAGCAATCTGGGGTAAAATGCCAAGAGTTCCCCGATCATAAAATGATACCAACCGGAAGTTATATTACCAAACAATCTTGTTGGCTACAACTCACTATTCAAAATAGCTTTTAAGAAATCACAGCCGAGAATTTATTGTACTCCGAGTCATAGGTAGAAAATTAAAATGTTTCATCGGTCAGGTTTTTAAAATCATCCTGATCAATAGGATCAATTCCAAGTTCCTTAGCCTTGTCTAATTTGCTACCCGGAGAATCACCGGCTAGTAGATAATCGGTATTACCGCTAACTGACGAAGTAACTTTGCCACCGTGTTTTTCAATGATTTCAGTAGCCTCTTTGCGAGTGAGGGAGGGTAGGCTACCGGTTAATACAAACGTTTTGCCTTCCAGTTTTTGTGAGGCTTGTTTCTGTTGCTCTACTTCAAAGCTAAGTCCTTGTGCACGTAGTTTATTAACTATTTGTTTGTTGTGATCCTGTTCAAAAAACTCAACTACGGATGTTGCTATTTTAGGACCTATTGATTCAATGTTTGTAATCGTTTCTATATCAGCGGTCATAAGTGCATCCATGTGTTGCAATCCATTGGCAAGGTCGCGTGCTACCGTTTTGCCCACGAAACGAATACCCAGCCCATAGATAACTCGGTCCAACGGTTGCTGTTTGCTACTTTCAATAGCATCGAGCAAGTTTTGGGCACTTTTTTCGGCCATACGATCTAGAGGGAGCAATTGCTCTTTTTCAAGCTCGTAAAGATCAGCGTAGGTTCTAATAAGTCCTTGTGTTACAAGCTGATCGACAACAGCTTTTCCCAAACCTTCAATGTCAAGAGCATCGCGAGAGGCAAAATGTTCAATACGCTGACGAATTTGAGGCGGGCATTCGGGATTGATGCACCGCCAGTCCACATCTTCACCCAATCTGGTTAGTTTTTCGCCGCAGGCGGGACAATTTTGTGGCATCGCAAATTTTGATGATCTATTGTCCCTGTCAGGATTGACCACTTCAACAACCTGTGGAATAATATCGCCGGCCTTCTCAATAATGACGCGATCACCGACCCGGATATCCTTCCGGTGAATTTCATCTTCGTTATGTAGTGATGCATGTTTAACAGTGGTACCGGCAAGTTCTATAGCTTTGAGATCAGCTACGGGTGTAATTTTGCCCAGACGCCCAACTTGTAGGCGTATATTTTCAATTACGGTAGTGGCTTGTTCCGCTTCAAACTTAAAAGCGATAGCCCAGCGCGGTGCTTTGGAAGTGGCCCCCAGCGAATCACGAAACTTGTCTTCGTTTACCTTGATAACTACTCCATCGGTTTTGTAAGGGAGATTATCTCGCAGTGTTTTCCATTCATCAATTAGATCATGTACCTGCTCAATGTTGGTACATTTTTGAAAGTGTTTACATACTGGCAACCCAAACTCTGACAACAGCTCCATCTTTTTAAGTTGTGTCATAGATTTGTTGCTTTCGGTCAGCAGGTCAAAACTAAAAAAACGAATAGGGCGCCGAGAAACTTCCCGCGGATCCTGCATTTTGAGGGATCCGGCTGTAGAATTACGCGGGTTGGCAAAGGCATTGAGGTCTTGCTGTTGCCGGTGCTCATTAAGGCGTTGGAAAGCTTCCTGCTCCATGTATGCTTCTCCTCGTATTTCTGCTACCGGCGGATAATCGCCACTTAGATGGAGAGGAATATCCCTGATGGTCTTTACATTTCGAGTAATATCGTCGCCGCGGGCACCGTCGCCGCGCGTGGCGCCGAGCACCAATTTGCCGTCTTCGTATCGTAGTCGGAGTGCTGCTCCATCAAACTTTAGCTCAACCAGGTAGGAGAAATTGGTATGTCCCAATCCTTCCTGAACGCGGCGGTTAAAGTCGTTAAGTTCCTCTTCGTTGTAGGTATTGTCCAGGCTTAGCAAATCAGTGGGATGTTCCACTGTTTCAAAATCACTGCTGGGCTGACCGCCTACACGTTGGGTAGGTGAATCCGGTTTAGAAAGGTTAAACTTGTCTTCCAGATGTTCTAGCTCATCAAGGTATGCATCAAATTCCTTATCGGATATAAATGGTTGGGCATCTTGATAATATGCTTTATTTGCTTTTTTAAGGAGGTTACGCAGTTCATGAACGCGCTGTTGAGCCTGTTTTTTATCCATCGTCAAACAAAAAGGTAAATCAATTGATTAGTTAAACGTTGGCCGATCTTTAATAACAGAAGGGGGAGGGGCATCAATCGGCAGTGAATCGGGTGCAGCTTTCAGCCATGTGGAATCACCGACAAAATACGAGCGGTTAATTTCTAAAAGACGAGTGTCGGGATTATAAAACTGCTCACGTAAATTTTCAATGGGATGTCCATTTAGTAACAGTTCCATTCGGCTGTACTGCCCGCGGATTTGAATTTCATCTATAAAGTTAAATTTATATGCTTCTCCCTGCTCAAGCCAATAGGGATTAATATCATCCATAACATCAGTAAAAACACGCACCGGCTCGAGCTTACCATAAGCAGCATAGAGTACTATATGTAATGTATCCGGCAATTCGCTAAGCGTAGTGTTTTGTACCGGATTGGGAACTTTAGAAGTATCGTTTATTGCCGTAACCGAATCGGCGGGTGTGGAAGGCATAACGTTAAGTTGCAGAGAGTCAGCGGGTTCGTCAGTATTGTCGGTTGTAATTTCAGTTTGAGCTGTTGAAGGTGTATCCTCAGAAGTTGTAAAGCGATTATTAAAAAAGAAGAAATAAATGACTGCTCCAACGACAATTATAATGCCTATAATGAAAATCCAAACTTTCGATTTTGTGGATTCCAGTGGCTGGAACTGACGACCCATGTCGGCCCAATCTACCGTTTGAACAGTGGGGACTTCTTCTTCGGATTCTGGATGATCACTTTCAGAATCTGAGGAGTCATTGCTATCGGATTTAAACTCTGGTGAGTGATCATGAATCATTTGCTCTTCGGCATTGTCGGTCGATTCAACAGAAGAATCAGAATTATCTTCATCAAGCTCAAAGGTCGATTTCTCCTTTTGATCGTAACTATCGTCGAGTATTTTTTGTAGAGATCCGCTATACTGTCCCTTTTCTTTTTTATCGAGCGCATAAATAATCTTTTGCTCATCAATCGACAGTGCTTTGGCGTAACTCCGGATATAACTGCGAATATAGGTTGGACTTTCCTGTAGATCAGAAAAAATAGAATCATCCTCGATAGATCGCAGAATATGCAGAGGAATTTTGGTAGCCTTGTTAATATCGTCCAGGCTAAGTTCTTTTTCTTTTCGTATGCGTGCTAAGTCATTTCCAAGTGACTCCATAAAAAATGGCTAATTTAAGATAAAATCCTGCTGTTAATCTAAACAAATATAGCGGTTGCCAAAAATTTTTTGAGTAAATCAGTTGTAAGGTTTTCCCCGCTAAGTGATCTTACTTTATAAAGTATGCTTAATTTTTTCCAAAAAATATCACAAAACTTGTCCCAGCTAGCTTTTCCCAATGTTTGCGTGTGTTGTGGACGAGAAAATACACAGGCTCAGCGACAGATTTGTTCATTTTGTCTTGAGGACCGTTTTGAGGATGCAAATCCCAATAATGAGCAAGCTTCGAGTGATACCTTGCTACCAGAAGAAGTTTTATTTCAGCATGCATTATGGGCATTTGACAAAGGAGGAGATTTGCAGCATTTGCTGCATCAGCTTAAATACGATCGGCTTACCACTATTGGCGTTGATTTGGGACGCAAGCTGGGGGAGCGGGTACAAAATCATCCCCATATAAATGAGGCACTACAGCAGAAAAATGCAGTTATTTTGCCCGTCCCTTTGCACTATCTCAAATTTAGGTATCGTGGATTTAACCAAGCCTTTGAAATTGCAAAAGGATTCGGATCAGTTTTTTCTGAGCTCAATATTTGTAACATTAAAGATGTAGTGCGAACCAAAAATACACGCACACAAACGGGTTTCTCTCTCGAAAAACGACTACAAAATATTAGCGATGCTTTTACCGTCAAAAACAAATCAGCCTTTGCCGGCAAGATTGTTGTTATTGTAGATGATGTTTTTACGACCGGAGCTACAACATTTGAGCTGGCTCAGACCCTGTTAAAATCAGAAGCGGAAAGTATTATTATATTGACAATAGCCCAAGCATAACGGTGCGACTGTAAAAATTCATTTTTTGCTAAAAGAAGGATATTTTATGAGCTATGAAAAACAACCGATCTCGATCTGATGCTGTCTTTTTAGAAACCCAATTGGGTATTGTTACCCGAACCGGAGACTGGTTTCATACCACTTCCGATCAAATTGAAGAGTTTGTGCCGGGCTTGCTTGATGAGCGCTCTCTGGATTTACTGGTCGAAGAAGCCATTGCCTGGGTACGCAGTGCCGATAGTTTAGCACTCACTATATTGCTTGGGCTTCTTATTTTTATACATCCTATTTTAGCTGTAACAGTGGCTATAGCTTTTCATTTTTTCTGGTATCGGTCTAAAAGTGCTTTTGTAACTATTTATCTTGGTAAGCTTTTAAAGTTGATGAACACCGATGGATATCTGCTGGTAACTTCGCTGGTTGTCATCAGCTTTCTTGGAATGGATGGACAATATATGGCTGCGGGAGTAGGACTGGTGTTCTTTTTTCTAATGAAATTAGGACTCCTGAAAATGCTTTGGGATAAGATAGATGAAGGTAGCTCTGATGAACTTTCATTAAATGACCGAGTCTTTAAGATGGTTCTAACAAAGTATGCTATGCACTATGACAAATCCCCAGAGGGAGTACAGAATATGGAACAAAAATTTGTAGAACTGGCAACGAGCAGGAAAGCTAAAAAGGATTAACAGTGAGCATCTCAAATATTTATTTAGCACGTCACGGTCAAACAGAGTACAATCGTTGTGACCAAATGCAGGGACGGGGCATTGACATTTCTCTTAATGATACTGGTCGTCGGCAAGCACGTGCTATTGCAGATCATCTTGATGGTATCGGTTTGCACCGCATTTTTAGCAGCAGTCTAAAACGATCGAAAGAAACGGCTCAGTTGATTGCAGAGCAACATGAGATAGAACTAGAATCGCATGCCGATTTAGATGAGATGGATTTTGGCGTGTTCGAAGGACGTCCGGCCTCCGAGGTTGAATCGCAGTTGCAGGAACTCCATGAGAAATGGCGGTCCGGTAATGTGGATTATGCTTGCCAAGAAGGTGAAAGTCCGAGGATAGTTTTGGAGCGAGCTGATAGTAAGATGAAGAAAATTGTCAATCAGCATAGCGGTACAAATTTACTATTTGTACTGCACGGTCGGCTGATTCGTATTATACTTTCGCACTGGTTGCAGTATGGTTTGCAGGGGATGCACCGCGTGCCTCACACCAATGGGGCACTTTATCATCTACAGTGGGATGGGGACAGGTTTGAACCCATATATTTAAACTATACCGACCATTTGCAGAATGGGGTATAGATACAGAAAATTGAACAATATAGATATAGTTATGAGTGAGAAAGTACGGCGTATGTTTGCTGATATCGCCGATGATTACGATCGGGTTAACTCCATTCTTTCATTCGGAGTGCATCACCTGTGGCGTTCTAAAACAGTAGAATTGAGCGGCGCTCGCAAAGGGGATGTCGTGCTTGATTGTGCTACCGGTACCGGCGATTTGGCGCTGGAATTCAAAGAGCAAGTGGGTGCTGATGGTAGAGTTCTTGGTACAGATTTTTGTAAAGAGATGATTGAACATGCTCCAGCCAAAGCATCCCAGCGGAATTTAGATGTTGATTTTGAAGTGGCTGATGCCATGAATCTGCCGTATGACGACGATTGTTTTAATATTGCAAGCATCGCTTTTGGTATCCGTAATGTAGATGACCCGATTCGGGCGCTACGTGAGATGGCTCGGGTTGTAAAAACAGGTGGTAGGGTGGTAGTGTTGGAGTTTGGACAGCCCAAAGGGCTGATGAAGTATCCTTATGAATTATACAGCCAGCATATTATGCCCGCTATCGGCGGATGGATAAGTGGTAATCGCGAAGCATATACCTATTTGCCACGTACGAGTGCTGAATTTCCCGCCGGTGAAAAGTTTGTTTCGCTTATGGAAGAGGCCGCTGTTTTTAGCTCTCACGATGCAGAAAAACTTACCGCCGGCATTGCCTATATTTATGTAGGTACCGTAAAATAATTCTGCTATATTAATATCTTTTTGAAAACAGATACACAAGCACATGGACCAACTCAAGATTGAAGAAATAAAACAATTAATACCTCACCGCTATCCGTTTTTGTTAGTAGATCGCGTGTTAGAGGTTGAAGAGGAACGTATACTTTCGATAAAGAATGTGAGCGTCAACGAAGAGTTTTTTAACGGACACTTTCCGGGTCGCCCCATGATGCCCGGCGTATTGCAAGTAGAGGCAATGGCTCAAAGTGGCTGCTTGATGCTTATGCATTCACATATTGATGATCCCGAAAATTCGTTAATTGTTTTTTCCGGCATTAATAGAGCAAAATTTCGAAAGTCGGTTGTACCCGGTGATCAACTTGTAATGGAAGTTGAACTTGTTAATCAACGTCGTAACTTTATAACTATGGAAGGAGAGGCCAAGGTAGAAGATAATGTAGTATGTGAGCTGGAAGCCTCAGCGGCTATAGTTCCAAATGAAGAATAAATGAGTACACAAGATACATCCGAAAAACCCAAAAAAGTGACGACCCAGACGGTCGTGGACATGAAGGGAGATAATGAAAAGATCAGCATGCTCACGGCCTATGACTACACTATGGCACGAATTGTAGATCGGGCAGGTATTGATGTGTTGCTGGTAGGGGATTCGGCCGGTAATGTTATGGCCGGGCATGAGACGACGGTGCCCATGACCATGGAACAAATGATTTATCATACCTCATGTGTGGTACGTGGAGCAGAACGGGCATTAGTCATAGCTGACTTACCATTTATGAGCTTTCAGGTAACGGCTAACGAAGCACTCACCAATGCCGGTCGCATGATGAAAGAAGCGGGTGCTCATGGAATCAAGATGGAGGGCGGAAAGCCGGTTGTGGATACGGTTGCCAAAATTGTAGAGGCCGGCATACCGGTTATGGGACACCTTGGATTAACGCCCCAAAGCATTTATCAATTTGGAACCTATCAAGTTCGAGCAAAAGAGGAATCGGAGGCGCAACAGCTTCTTGAGGACGCTAAAGCGCTGGAACAGGCTGGCTGTTTTTCGCTGGTGTTAGAGAAGATTCCTGCACCATTGGCAGCGAAAGTAACATCAGAACTTAGTATTCCCACTATTGGGATTGGAGCTGGTGCTGAGTGTGATGGGCAGGTGCTGGTAACGCATGATATGTTGGGGCTTAACAAAGAGTTCAAACCGCGATTTTTACGCCGCTATGCCGATATGGACAGTACGATGACAGAAGCTGTTCAGCAATACATCTCGGATGTTAAAACTGGAGATTTTCCTAATAAAGATGAGCAATATGAGTGATTCCAAAGACGATCCAAAAATACTTGTTTGTAATGATGACGGAATTTTCTCTCCAGGAATACGAGCCCTTTCTGGAGTGGCAGATGAGTTCGGAGAGGTAGAAATTATTGCGCCCGACCGACAACAAAGTGCCGTTGGTCATGCTGTTACAGTTGATACGCCATTGCGATCACGCTCTTTTCAAATTGATGGTCAGTTTAGTGGACAGGCAGTAACCGGCACTCCAGCAGATTCAGTAAAACTAGGGCACGATCAGCTGATGGATCAAAAGCCTGATTTGGTGGTAAGTGGAATTAATCATGGCAGTAATGCAGGTGTAAATATTTTGTATTCTGGCACGGTTAGTGCAGCAACAGAAGGCACCATTCTGGGATATCCATCGATTGCCGTAAGCTGTACTGATTTTGATGAAGATGCTGATCTTAGCGGGGCAAAAGAAGCTGCACGAAGGGTTATAAATTTTGTGCTTACCGAAGGTCTGCCCAAGGGGATTACGCTTAATCTAAACGTACCGCCGGGTCCGTTGACAGACATCAAATGGACACGGCAGGCTAATAGTCGGTATGTTGAAGAGTTTGAAGGCCGCGTTGATCCCAACGATCGTTCGTACTACTGGTTAACCGGTAAGCTTGAGCTGCTTGATGAGGGAGATGACCTTGATGTAAATGCCCTGGAAAAAGGTTATGCTTCGCTTACGCCCATTCAGTATGATATGACGGCCTATTCGCTGCTTAAAGAAAGTAAGGATATTAAGTTATAAGCGTACTTTTCTACCGTAAAATTTCAATGTCCTTTCTTTTGGAGTGTTTTAGCTATATCTACCCAAAACTTTTTGTAGATCGGTTTTCGATCATCTTTTAACCGCATATCCAGCTGTTCCAGGTGCGAAAGACCACAGGTTTTGATATGTTCACCCCACTTTGCACTTTTGACAGATACCATGCCGTCGTTGGGGCCTTCTTCTTCAAATATATGCTTGTTTTGATAGCGGGCAATTACTCGTATAGGATTTTGGGTTCCTTTGCCTACCGCCGAAGAATATGAGTAATAAGGGATTCCGGGTACATCTTTGATCTCGGGATTGAAAACTTCGCTGGCATACTGACGGGTTAACTGTTCTGCCGATCCTACCGAATCGCTTTTTATTTTGGGGTAGATGCGGTCGCCCATCCAGTCAAGAAAATCAGCCATTTTATCCCGAATAGCGTTGGGCGTTTTAAGCGTCAATTCTGCCAGACTTGTGCCCCGGTGCGGAGTACTGACAGTGGTAAAAGAGGCCACATGCTCGGCGATGCCGAGTTTGGAAAGGGCATAGCGGATGTCAAGCCCGCCCATACTGTGTGCTATAATATTAATCTTGCCGGTGGTGGATTTTTCAGCTAGATTTTCGATCACCTGTACCCAGCTTTCAGCTCGGGTTTCTATCTTGGCATAGGGTACAATATTGGGCGCAAAAGCCAGTACATTGTGCGAGCGCAGCAGCATGGAAACATCATAAAGCGGAGAGGGTTTTACCAGCGTAGCAATGGCACCATAGCCGTGACAGAGTAATATCGGATGCTGAAGTGTAATGACTTCCGGTTCCGGAAATTCATCAAGTTCAAATCTTTTAAGCCATTTATCAGCATTAAGTTGTTCTATCATGCCTAATTATTTTCTTGAGGAGGTGCTGTTATTGTGATACCGGCTTTTTTAAGCCTCGGTATCTGTTGGTTTAACCAGTCGATGGTTTCTCGGGTTCCATTGATAACAGCCATCGACGCAGACTCTTTAAGTTGTAATTGTTCCAGGCTTTGTACAAAAGAAGTTTTGCCCATCCGTTCATGCAGCATGAGTGCATCCGTAGCGTCCACAAAAGTGATGTTAGACTGAGTAAGAAGCTGTTTTGTCTGCTGCTTTTTTTGTTGATCGGCACGTGAATAAAAAAGCATTGTGGCATTAGGCAAGATTTCTTGCAGTTGAGTAAGTTTGGTAACTGCTTTTCGTTGATTGGTTTTTAAAAGATCTGTTCCCTGATCGTTGTAGAGCCGGTAAATTATATGGTCATAATTGGAAGCTATTTCTTCCCTCATCTGGTTGGCTTGCATAGGATTGGTGATTTTCAATACGATAGGGATTGGCTCACCGAGTTGTTTTAACTGGTTTAATATTGTTGTACTGGGTATCCCGTCGAAAGTGATAAGCAGGCTGATTTGTTTTTTATTTGCTGCTGCCAATTTTGGATCTGTTTGCAGTAAAATTGTGCGTATAACCGTATCATTATATAGTAGCTGGATAGTGAAATCTTCTTGAGGAAAATCAACGGTTGTTGGGGTTTGGACGCCGTAGGCATAAAACAGGTTATTAAGCTCAGCATGGAATTGTGTTTTAGAAAACTGATAGGGAACGCCCACCCGATAGGTCTTTCGCTTAAAATTCGAATCGACGCGGGTTGATGAAATATTAATTTGCTGTTCGCCGATATCAAAATCTGATATTACGTTTTGGATTAGCGAATCGGCCGTAGAGATCTGTTTAAGCCGGTAGGCTCTATAATCGGCTGATATAAGGAGATATCCGCAAATAAGGCACGATAGCAATAACAGTGCCGCTACGATCAGTTTTTTCTTTTGTTCCTTCAATTCAGATATAGATATTGCGTTGACCTTTAAGCCGTGTTATAATAGTTGATCTGTGACTTTAAATCTATCATAATTTCAATGAAACTATCGATGTTACTGCATCGCTAAATTAGCTGGTTACCTCAATAATGTCATATAATTTTGAAGCCGTAACATCTCCGCAACTGGTTGATGAATTTCATGAACTGCCGTTTCGAATTTATGAGAATGACTCAACCTGGATACCACCATTTCGATTTGAGATCGAAAACATATTTGATGAAGAGGAAAACGCTTTTTTTCAAAAGGGAGAATGTGAACGTTTTGTTGTGAAAAAGTCTGGCCAAACAGTGGGGCGTTTTGCCGTAATGAATACACCCGAGCGCGATAATGTACTTGATCCTGTGATGGGAGGTATCGGTTTTATTGAAATGGAAGATGATACTGAGTTGGCACAGGCTATTATCGATTTTGCAAAAGACTGGCATCGCCAACGGGGATATAATGCTATGCGGGGACCGATAAATTTTGGTGAAAATGATACATATTGGGGCCTGCTGGTTGAAAATTATGATGATCCGCCCGTTTATGGGATGCTCTATCACGCTCCTTACTATAAAACACTGCTTGAGCAGACCGGCGCCGAGAAGCTTGATGACCACTGGAGTTATAAGCGCCGTTTTGATATGCCCGTTCCCGATCGTATGCAGTGCATCACAAATCGTATTGAAAATAAAGATTCGGTGGAATGGCGTTCCATTGATTTAAAAAATATTTATCGGGATGGGGAATATATCCGCCAGATTTATAATGAGGCCTGGAGTAATCAGGAAATTACCGAGCGAGAGGGGGAGTTTACTGAACTAACTAGTGATACGATTGAGGAGATGGTTGATAAATTAAAGCCGGTGATAATACCTGAGAGTGTGATCATAGCATTTGTTAATGGAGAACCGGCGTCGTTTATCGTTTGCGTGCCAGATCTCAATGAGGTATCTGAAGAAACCAATGGAGAATTGCGATGGTGGCACTATCCCAAACTTTTTTGGTTTAAGCGGCGCGCTACGCGATTACGAACGCTTGTGTATGGCACTCGTCCCAAGTATAGAAAAATGGGACTTGAGGCCCTTACTTTTACCCGCGGTATCCAGCATACCCGAGAGGCTGTGCCATCACTGGAATATCTTGAAGGC
Source organism: Fodinibius salinus (assembly GCF_008124865.1). NCBI lineage: Bacteria > Pseudomonadati > Balneolota > Balneolia > Balneolales > Balneolaceae > Fodinibius > Fodinibius salinus. Next base: position 221,147 of record NZ_VNHY01000003.1, read on the forward strand.
GGTTGGGTTAGCGAAAAGAACTGGCTGATGCAGCGTAGCCTTGAAGCCTTGGGGTGCCATCATTATAAGACCCACCGGACGTATAAATGGGAGTTTTAGTTTTAAATATATAAATTGAAAAACATGTTGGTTGTATCGTAATTTGTTGTTAAAACTATTCAACAACTATGGATCGATTTTTATTTGATCTGAATCCTAATCCGGTTCTTATTTATCAAGCTGATTCTTATCAGATACTGACGGCCAATGATGCCTTTTCTCAGAAGTATGGGTACACAAAAGATGAAGTTGCAGAATTAACGATTTTTGATATCCATCCACAGGATGAGTATCAAAAAATTGAGGAGGTATTGCAGATACTAGATAATAAAGAATCCAGTAAGACCAAATCTATTCGTCATATCTCAAAAGAAGGTGAAATATTCTATGTTGATATAACCTCTGATGCATATACATTTGAGGACAAGAAAGCTCGGTTAGTTGTTGTACACGATATTACAGATCGGATACGGGCAGAAGAAAAGGCCGAACAAGCTTTTCAGGAGTTGAATCATCTTGTGGAGGAAAGCCCGCTGGCTTTGGTCAAATGGGATGTGAATTTTAAAATTCAGGAATGGTCAAAGCGGGCTGAAGAAATAACAGGTTTTCCAAAAGATTTTGTAGAAGATAATAACCCTGAAGGATTTTTATTTTCGGGTCGTGATCAGTTGCTAGTTGAACAAAGTATGAGGTATCTGATATCCGGCAGAGGAGATAGAACCAATTTTGAATGTAAAATGTACCACCGTGATGGCACGCTTGTTGATTTGCGGATCCATGCCTCGGCGCTACGTGATGAAAATGATGATATTGTATCGATACTGACACTGATGGAGGATATTACTAATCGCAAAAAGACGGAAGAACGATATCATCGACTGTTTAAAAATGCGAATGACGGCATTTTCCTAATAAAGGACAAAGAGTTTGTTGAATGTAATCAGCAGGTTTTAGAAATCTATGGTTGTAATACCAAAAAAGAAATTATAGGTCATACGCCTCTTGACTTTTCTCCCGAACATCAACCTGACGGACAAAAATCATCTCAAAAAGCAGACCGAAAAATACAGAATGCTCTTGACGGCACGCCACAGGTGTTTGAGTGGAAACATCATCAAAAAGATGGTACGCCTATCAATGTAGAGGTTAGTTTAAACAGGCTGGAGTTGGCCGAAGGTGTTTATATACAGGCTATTATTCGGGATTTAACAGAACAAAAAAAGGCCCAAAGAGAACTCAAAAAAAGCGAACAATTATTCAAAAACCTGTTCTTTAATACTCCGGCGGCTATTGCCAAAGTTGACCGTCATAACAAGGTAACTATGGTAAATGATAGTTTTGAACGCCTGTTTGGGTTTACCGAAGAAGAGCTGGTGGGTAAAGACCTTAATGAGGCTATTGTTCCCCAACAGGATGAAATATCGGCCGATTTATCTGAGCGGAATCTTGCTGAAGATAAGCTGTACAAGGAAGTTACCCGTTTTACAAAAGATGATGAGGAGCGTGATCTGTTGTTTGGCACCGTTCCCGTTTACGTAGATGGAGAAGCGATTGGTGGATTTGGGATCTATGTGGATATTACTGAGCAAAAACAGAACCAGCGGAAGCTGCAAAAATCACTTGACGAAAAACAAGTTTTGCTTAGCGAAGTGCATCATCGAGTAAAAAATAATTTAGCAGTTATATCCGGATTTTTGCAGCTGCAGGCCTTACAAGTTGATAATGAACAGACACAAGCGGAACTGGAAAACAGCTATCTTCGCATACAATCGATGGCGTTGGTACATGAGATGCTTTATGAATCGAAAAATTTTGGAGAAATATTATTCGGAAAGATCATTGATAACTTGGTTAACAAGATTAAAAAAAGCAGGAGTGAAGAGAGTAAAAATATTGACATTGAAACAACTAAGGAAAATGTGACGCTGGATATTAACCAGGCTGTACCGCTAACTATCATTATTAACGAAGTAGTGGCCAACTGTTATGCACATGCCTTTAACGAAGAAAGCGGAGTGATTGAAATTGAGCTGCAGAAAACCGGGAAATTGATATCTGTTGAAATACAGGATAATGGAGTCGGACTTCCGGATAATTTTTCAGTTGAAGATCAATCTACTGTTGGAATGAACGTGATAAGTAAATTAACAAATCAGCTGAAAGGTAATCTTCGTTATGAAGATAATAACAAAGGCGCTTGGTTTGAGATCAGTTTCACAAAAGCTAAAAGAAAGGGGAGCAACCGACACACTGATGTTATTGAGAATTAAAAATTTTCTCCAAGACTTCGCGGCCAACGTCCTGTTTAGTACCAGAAAATGTTTGTTCCGTTTCAGTTCCCAGTAGATGTACGGTATTTTTATCAGATTCAAAGCCTGACTGATCGCCGTTGAGAGAGTTAGCAACAATCCAGTCAGCATTTTTATGGTTTAGTTTGGTCTTAGCATTCTCTAGCAGATTTTCTGTTTCCATTGCAAAGCCAATCCGTATTTGGCCTGGGAGATCTTGTCGCCCCAGCCATCCCAGAATGTCAGTTGTTTGAGTAAGGCCAAGAGAAAATTCTGCGTCCTCTTTTTTTGTCTTTTGACTATTATAACTGGCAGGACGGAAGTCTGAAACAGCAGCTGCCATGATAACGACATCAGCATCTGCGTGGTCTTTTACTTGCTTGAACAGCTCTTCCGCTGATTCAATTTCTACAGTGTCGATGCCTTCCGGAAGAGGGATATTTACAGGGCCGTGAATAAGAGTGACGTCAGCCCCCATCTGTAACGCGGCCTCTGCCATAGCTGTTCCCATTTTGCCCGAGCTGGGGTTGGAGATAAAGCGCACCGGGTCGATATGTTCACGGGTAGGTCCGGCAGTTACCAATACTTTTTTACCTGCCAATGGGCCATTAGTACGTGATTTACTTATTATGCTGTTACTTTTTTGCAGGATGTCATCTGTTTCCGGCAGTCTCCCTTTTCCTTCTAATCCGCTGGCTAAATAACCCTCCGTGGGTTCCAACAAGTGATTTTCGTGACGTTGTACTTCTTTCAAGTTCTGTTGCACGGCCGGGGATTGATACATTTCACCGTCCATAGTAGGACAAAGAAGTAAGGGGCAGCGCGCAGCCAGCACGGTAGCAGTGAGCATATTGTCAGAAATCCCGTGAGCAATTTTTGCCAGAGTATTTGCCGTACAGGGAGCTATGACAAAAAGGTCAGCCCATTCGCCCCAGCTAATGTGTTGGGTCCATGATTCGCTTGTGGGACGATTCTCCGGAAAGATGTTAACAGCAACGTCATGTTTAGAGAGGGCGGAGAATGTTTCAACGCCCACAAATTGAGTGGCACTAGGTGTCATTGTTACGCGTACATCGGCGCCGGATTTTTGGAAGGCACGTAAAAGAATAGCAGCCTTATAAGCTGCTATTCCACCGGTAACACCGAGAATTATCCGTTTGCCGGATAACATAAATTATTCTTCAGTTTCAGGATAGCGGAAGTACACTTCGCCGCGTCGCATTTCATCAATAGAACGTTGAGTAGCGTGGGGAAGCTTCTCAAATTCCTTTGAAATATTCTCCTGCTCCTCGTTGAAGGTGAAATCATCGTCGTCGTCAAAGCCTTCAAAATATTTGAGCTTTTCATCCAGCTCTAACTTTTCGTTGGCCGCAATCTGCCGGGCCCGCTTTGCCATGATGCTAATCAATTCGTATTGATTACCAGTATCCTTATTTAGTTTTTCAATATCGAGCGTTTTAATAGGCATATAATCAGCTTTTTTCAGTGATGTAAGGTTCTACGATTGATGCAATTTTACTATACGCTGTATCCAGATCGTCATTAATTACAATATGGTCAAAACGATCAGCATATTGCATCTCTTTTTCGGCGCGTTTTAATCGTTTTGTGAGTGAATCATCTGTTTCACTGCCCCGGCCGGATAATCGTTGTGCAAGTACATCCATCGAGGGCGGTTCTATGAAGATGGAAACAGCATTGCTGTTGTACATCTGTGCCACATTGAGTGCACCGCGTACTTCAATGTCAAGCAACGGAAAATACCCAGTTTCCACCAGTTTATCAACTTCAGATTGGAGGGTGCCATAGCGGTTGCCACTGTAAGACTCCCACTCTAAAAACTCATCATTTTTTATTTTTTGATCGAATTCTTCATCACTCAAAAAATAGTAGTCTTCTCCATGTATTTCATCTTCTCGAGGGGGGCGTGTAGTGGCGGAAACGGAGAATTTAATATCCGAAAAATCGTTAAGGAGTCGCTGAGCCAGCGTTGTCTTGCCTGCCCCGCTGGGTGCTACAATCACAATTACCTTGCCGGTGGGGTTATTACTCAACGTTTTGAATTTGTTCTTTGATTTGTTCTAAACTTTCTTTGGCCTGTACTACATACCGGGAAATCTCAGAGTCGTTGGCTTTGGAGCCTATAGTATTAATTTCCCGATTGATTTCTTGGCTCAAAAATTTGAGCCTTCGTCCGGTAGACTCTTCATCATTTAGTGTCTCGATGAAAAATTTGATATGTGAGCGAGTACGTACGATCTCTTCTGTGATATCCATTTTGTCCACCAGTACAGCGACTTCCATTTCCAGGCGATCATCATCAATCTTGTCACTCTCAATCAACTCATTAATACGGGTCTGCAAGTCTTTTTTAATTTCAGCTGATCGACCATCTACTTTATCCTGTATAGTAGCTAGCATCTTGTCAATGTGATCAATGCGGCTACTCAAATCTTCATATAGCTGTCCACCTTCTTGTTTGCGCATTGAAACTAAACCTTCTGTGGCAGACTTGACGGCCTGTTGAGTGAGCGACCAAATTTGTTCGGTCATTTCCTCATCTTGCTCACGGGACTCGAAGATATCGCTAAATTCCAGCAATGTTTCCAGCCGGATCGGTTCTTCAATATCAGCTGTTTCCCGCAGGCTGTCGAGCATCGAACGATATCCCTGTACCAGATTTTCATTAAAAGTTACCTCGGGAATACCCATATCAGATTTGTCAACATTAATCGACAGCGTAACCTTACCACGTTCAATATGCTTTTGCAGTAGCTCTTTGAGTTCAAGTTCTTTGTCTTGCAAGTACTTAGGGGTACGGAAAGAAATGTTCAGATATCGGCTATTTACTGTTTTGACCTCTGCAGTAACAGCAATACCTCCAGTAGAAGCTTCGCCACGTCCAAAGCCGGTCATCGATCGAATCATAAAAGAATGCTCGTATAAAGATTAAAAAGTGATGCCAAAGATAACAAAGTATGCTGGGTGATAAAATTTCTTGGAGTGCTTAATAAAACTCCCTTTTTGTTCTGAGCTATGTACTAAGCTTGTCTCAGTATTTCGTCAGGATTCGGATATAAATGTTAGTAGGTGTATAGTTAGACTCTGATCTAGAATGATTCGGACAGAATCACAATATATGGTTAGGTTTCATAATCCTTTTTTACCGAACGGCTGCCACCACCCGGTCTGCCAGCTCTTTTGCTTTTTGGGCTGAGGTGCCTTCTGAATAGACGCGGATGATGGGTTCAGTATTTGATTTTCGCAGGTGTACCCATCCATCCTCAAAATCGACTTTTACCCCATCAGTGGTGTCAGGATTATATTCTGTATATATCGACTCAGTCTTTTTCAGGATGGCATCCCCATCGACATCAGAGAGTTGTATTTTATCCTTGCGCATCTCGTAATCCGGCAGAGTATTGCGATATTCTTCGGAGGTGATATCGCGTTCTGCAAGCAACTGTAGAACCATAGCTATTCCCACCATTGAATCGCGACCATAGTGCAGGTCCGGATTGATGACGCCACCGTTTCCTTCGCCGCCAATTACAGCATCCACTTCCTGCATTTTTTTAACGACATTAATTTCGCCTACTGAGGATCGGTAGCACTGCTGCCCATGCTTTTGGGCTACATCTTCGGCCACCCGTGATGAGGACAAATTGGTAGCGCAGGGTCCTGATTTTTTACCTAATAAAAAGTCGAAAGCGGTAGCCTGGGTATATTCTTCACCAAACAGATTGCCTTTGTTGGTAACCAGTGCCAGTCGATCCGCATCGGGGTCGGTGACAACGCCTATATCACAGCTATGCTCTTTAACAAGGTTGCAAATATCTTCCAGATATTCGGGAAGGGGTTCGGGATTGTGAGCAAAAAGTCCATTGGGTTCATCATTGATGGAATGAATATTTTCCACGCCCAGGGCTTCGAAGATAGCAGGAATTCCAATAGTACCGGTACCATTAACAGGATCAATCGCTACCGAAAAGTCTTTTGATGCAATCAAATCACGATCAATATAAGGCAGTTCTAATATTTTTTGAACGTGATAGTCCAGCGCATCTTCATCAGTTTTAACTGAGCCAATTTCGTCAAATTTTTTGTAAGAATATGTCTGTTCTTTACTGGTAGTAATTACTTTCTGTCCCTGTTCAGCATCCAAAAATTCGCTTTTGCTGTTAAGCAATTTAAGCGCATTCCAGTTTTCAGGATTATGGCTGGCTGAAATGATAATTGCGCCATCAGCATCGTGTTTGTGAACGGCCATAGCCACAGTAGGGGTAGGGGCAACGCCGACCTTTACTACATCGCAGCCTACAGATTGCAGTGTAGCTACTACAATATCCTCGCAAATTTGCCCTGTTACGCGTGTGTCACGCCCAACGATTACTTTGCCCGTGCCCGTCCAGCTGCCAAACCCAGCTGTAAATTGACTAAGGTTTTCGGGCGTTAAATCAGTTCCAAAAATGCCCCGGATACCGGAGACAGAAATCATTAATGACATGTTGGTAAATATTTAATGTCATCCTGCCCCGAATTTTCGAGATCAGGATCTATGGATTACAGATTGCTAAAATAAAATTAGCATGACATGAGGTTTAATTTCTTGTTTTAAAAACTATTAACGGTTAACTGGTTACTGCTCATTACGTTCTGGCTTCCAGGTTTCTTCACGAATGCCTGCTTCTTTGTTTTCATGCCGAGCGATCACAAACAAAAAGTCAGAAAGGCGATTTAAGAACTTAATACATTCATCTGATATCTCATCAGTTTCATGGCATGCAACAGTCGCACGTTCAGCACGTCGGCAGACAGTACGTGCAAGGTGAAGGGTGGCACCCGGCTGCGATCCGCCGGGAAGGATAAAGTTTTTCAGAGTTTCCAGATTCTCTTCCAGCTCATCAATAGCCTCTTCCAGAAAATCGATATCTTCTTGTGCTATCCGATCAATACGTGTATCTGAAGAGGGAGGGGTAGCCAGGTCAGCGCCTAAAGTAAATAGCAGTTCTTGTATTCTGCGCAGTAAGATTGTACCCCTTTCGGATAATTCATAGCTGGCAGCCAATCCCACGACAGAGTTTAGTTCATCGACGGTACCATACGCTTTGATACGCTCTGAGGATTTGGAAACACGGTCTCCACCAAAAAGCGAGGTGTCTCCAGAATCTCCTCGTTTTGTATAAATTTTCATAGCTCTATTTTTTTGATGCAATATCAGAGGCCACAGAGACTGAATAATCCGTGCACTTCTGTAAATCTTCAGTGATTATGTAAGTTCAAAAAATGAAACTCGACTTGATAGCCTAAAGTACGGAGTACAGGATAGATTTTCAGATAAAAATACTGCTATTTAGGATTGCATAATTATAAATCCACGGCCCAACGACTCGACCTCAACTCCTTTGTGGGTAAGCTGCTTGAGAGCGGCCAGAAAATCATCGGCCTGTTTCGATCTACAAGCTATTTTAAGGGTGATTTCTTCCAGGTATTGGGCATCAATCTCTTTTAGATCAAATTGGTTTTTAAGTTGCTCAATGTGTGTTTGTTGATCATACGGATAGTTAATTTTGAAATTTGCTGTAGGTACAAGCTGTAGTAATGATGCCTGACTGAGACATCTTTTTGCAGCCTTTCCATAAGCGTTAATGAGCCCTGATGTACCGAGGTTCGTACCACCGTAATACCGAACGACGATGCACCCACAGTTCACCATTTCAAAAGATTTAAGCTGGTTTAAGATCGGGAGACCTGCCGTACCGCCGGGTTCGCCGTCATCTTGTGCAAACTCTTTGATGTTATTGGGATACAGCCGCCATCCGTAACAGTGGTGAGTAGCATCGGGATATTGGGACTGAATATTTTTCAGCCGTTTCTCAAATGCTTTTTCGGAATCTGTTGGAAACAGGTGTCCCAAAAATTTTGATCCCTTTTCACGGAATTTACTATGTGTTGTTGTTTTTACCGTTTTCAACATCTCTTGTTTTGAAGAGGATTAACAAATTAAACGCATTTAGCAGATAAGAATGTTGGTATGACCATGTAGTTGGTCAATCTTCCTCAATTTCTCTTCTCCAAGAGGGAGGAATGATATTATCTTAAGGATTAAAAACCATCTCATACAAAAGATTAACTACCATATTCGTTTAACTATCGTCAATTAACCGGTAATAAGGTCGAAAGCCAAAATAACAATTTAGAATACTTCTGAATAAGATTTTAAATTGAAAAGTCGATCACCAACCCTTGCCTTTTTACGTATTTCACCACATCTTCACCCTTCGGAACGAGCTTCCGCACGTTGGTGTTTTTTGCAGCGTACAAAATACTTAGGAAAAATTTATTTTATACAATGCCTTCAATTATACGAGCATTAAAATCCCAGGTCGGTCGTAAAATTTTGACAGCTGTTACCGGATTGGGGCTGATTCTTTTTATCATATTTCATCTGATTGGTAATCTTACGCTTTTCGGGGATGCACAGGCGTTCAACGAATATACCTATGCGCTCGAAAGTCTGGGCTGGATATTGTATGTACTTGAAGCCGGCTTGGTTATTGCCTTTCTGTTGCATGCCTATATAGGAATTTCTATTTGGTGGAACCGTCGTAAAGCTCGTCCCGAGAGCTATGAGGTATACAACAGTAAGGGTGGTCCCAGTCATCAGACATGGGCATCAAAATCAATGATATTTACCGGTATCGTACTCCTTGTGTTTATTGTGATTCATATTGACACGTTTAAGTTTGGTGCCACCGACACTATTATGCTCAACGGGCACGAAGCGCGAGACCTTAAGGCATTAGTAATTGCGACTTTTACACAACCGTTATACGCATTCGGATATACGGCTGTGATGATTTTACTTGGTTTTCATTTGGGGCATGGATTTTGGAGTGCCATCACATCGCTGACAATGAAGCACAATAAAATGTCAGGTATTATTTATGCAGCAGGTATTATTTTTGCCATTTTGATGGCCGTTGGCTTTCTATTTATTCCGCTTTATATCTACTTCACCGGCGGACAGGGTATGTTAATTGCTTAGAAATACAGTACGCAGATCAAATAGACTAAGTGGATTGGATCTGTGTCATCAGTGTTATTAGCGTTCTATAATTTAACTTGATCAGATTATGAACTTAGACTCAAAAGTTCCTTCCGGACCACTCGAAGATAAATGGTCTAAACATTTGAATGACATTCAGCTGGTTTCGCCCAACAACAAGCGTAATCACGATATTATTGTTGTGGGTACCGGTTTGGCCGGTGGGTCTGCTGCCGCCAGCTTGGCTGAATTGGGGTATAACGTAAAAAGTTTTTGTATCCAGGATTCAGCAAGACGCGCCCACAGTATTGCTGCCCAGGGTGGAATAAATGCAGCCAAAAACTATCCCAATGATGGAGATACCATTTGGCGTCTTTTTTATGATACGATTAAGGGCGGTGATTATCGCTCTCGCGAATCTAATACCTATCGGCTGGCGCAGATCTCTAATGAAATTATTGATCAGGCGGTAGCGCAGGGTGTGCCTTTTGCCCGTGAATACGGTGGTTTGTTGGCCAATCGTTCGTTTGGTGGGGCGCAAGTCTCACGAACATTTTATGCTCGAGGACAAACAGGTCAACAGCTGTTATTGGGGGCCTATCAGTCGATGATGCGTCAGGTACACAAAGATAAAATTGAGATGCATACCCGGCACGAAATGCTTGATCTGGTGGTCATTGATGGCAAAGCACGGGGAATCGTTACGCGCGATTTAGTCTCCGGTGAAATTGAGCGTTGGATGGCCGATGCGGTAGTACTGGCCAGTGGCGGATACGGCAATGCGTTTTATCTGTCAACCAATGCCAAAAATTCAAATGTGACGGCGGCATGGCGATGTCATAAACGGGGTGCAGGGTTTGCGAATCCCTGTTACGTGCAGATTCATCCGACATGTATCCCTGTTTCAGGAGATTATCAGTCCAAGCTTACGCTGATGAGTGAGAGTCTCCGTAATGACGGACGTGTTTGGGTACCCGAAGAGAAAGATGACGACCGTCATCCTAATGACATCCCAGAAGATGAACGGTACTATTATCTCGAAGAAAAGTATCCTGCCTTTGGAAACTTGGTGCCGCGTGATGTGGCATCCCGAAACGCCAAAATTGTTTGTGATGAAGGTATGGGCGTTGGTCCGACAGGACGAGCAGTATATCTGGATTTCCGTGATGCTATTGAGCGCGAAGGTCGCCAGACGATCTCTGAGAAATATGGAAATCTCTTTGAGATGTACGAAAATATTACTGGTGATAATCCCTATGAAGAGCCGATGCGGATCTTTCCCGCTGTACACTACACCATGGGCGGACTTTGGGTGGATTATAACTTACAGAGTAATATTCCAGGACTGTTTGTGGCCGGAGAAGCGAATTTTTCTGATCATGGAGCCAATCGATTAGGGGCCAGTGCACTCATGCAAGGGCTTTCGGACGGCTACTTTATTATTCCATACACAGTTGGCAACTATATTGCCCAACAGGATTTTGGAGATGTAAGTAAAGATCACGAAGCCTTTGATGAGGCAGCTGCAAATGCCCAGGGACAAATTGATAAGCTTTTTGAAGTGGACGGTGACCGTAGCGTGGTAGACTTTCACCGCGAGCTTGGGCAAATTATGTGGGACAAAGTTGGTATTTCACGAAGCGAAGAAGGCCTTAAGGAAGCGATCAAACAGATTCAGGAATTGCGCGAAGAATTTTGGAATAATGTTCGTGTGCCTGGAGAACAATCTAATTACAACAAATATTTAGAATTTGCAGGACGCGTGGCTGACTTTCTTGAACTCGGTGAGCTGATGGCCAAAGATGCCCTTCACCGCGATGAGTCAGCGGGTTGCCACTTGCGCGAAGAGCATCAGTCCGAAGAAGGAGAAGCACTTCGTAACGATGAAGAATATTCGTATGTGGCGGCTTGGGAGTTCCAGGGCGTAAACGGTGAGCTTAACGAAGAACTCCACAAAGAAGATCTTGAATTTGATTTTGTAGAACTAAAGCAACGCAGTTATAAGTGACGAAGTCATCCTGACCGGAGCGAAGTATCTCAAAATTAGAACAGATTCTACTTTGAGATCTATCGACGCTTCTCTCCTTGGAATGACAACTAATAGATAAATTAAGATATTATGGCTGATACATTTACGATTCACTTGAAAGTTTGGCGGCAAGCAGGGCCCAATAAACCCGGCAAGTTAGTTGATTATACGGTTGATAATGTCAACTCTCACATGTCGTTTTTGGAAATGCTCGATGTGTTAAATGAGCAGATCATTGCCAAAGGGGAAGAAGAGCCAATCGAATTTGATTACGACTGCCGCGAAGGTATTTGCGGTTCGTGTAATTTGATGATTAACGGCCGGGCGCACGGACCTAAAGCAATGACCTGTTCTTGCCAGTTGCACATGCGTAATTACAGCGACGGCGATACCATCACCGTTGAACCATTCCGCGCTAAAGCATTTCCCGTTATTAAAGATTTGGTAGTGGATCGTTCAGCTTTTGATCGCATTATCGAATCGGGTGGATATGTATCAGTAAAAACCGGATCTGCCCCGGATGCCAATTCCATTCCTGTTGATAAGTCTGTAGCCGATACAGCTTTTGATTATGCTACCTGTATCGGATGCGGAGCTTGCGTTGCTGCGTGCCCCAATTCTTCAGCTTCATTGTTTACAGGGGCGAAACTGGCACACCTCAATCGTTTGCCCCAAGGCGAACCTGAGCGCAAGAAGCGAACAGTAGCTATGGTAGAGCAGATGGAGGAGGAAGGTTTTGGAGATTGCTCAAACTATGCTGAGTGTGAAGCTGTTTGTCCAAAGGGTATTTCCATCTCCGCCATTGCAGAGATGCGCCGTGATTATATGAAAGCAACTTTTGCCGGTGAAGAAGTATAAATTTTTAGTGTCCTGAACTAGTTTCAGGCTTTGAAATTAGTTTTAGATGGAACGAGCTCCGTAGCTCTGCTGCGGAGCTTTTTTATTATGAGATTAATTCTTCTATTTGTGTTCTAAACCAATTAGTTGAGGCAAGAACATTTTTATTTAAATTAAATTCTGCTAAATAACTTTTATCAAATTTATCTTTAAGGCTAAATGATTTTAAAAAAGTCTCTATATTGTTTGAATCAATATTATCGATAATTTTGTCTTCTGTATCCATACGTATTTCTCCAGGAATTTTTAGTTCTGGATATCCTTTTCTTGTAGATTTCAGATTGAGAACTATTTCATCTCGTTTTTCTTCCTTTTGGCGTATTAGCTCTTCTTTGTATTTATCTATGTTGAGGTTCTCAATATCTAGTTCTTCGAGATTTTTTGGATGGTATAAATAATTTTCAATGCAGTAATAATCTAAAATGATATAGTTTGTGAATTTGTTGGTTATCCTATCAATTTCTTGGTCGGTTAAGTAATCTCGATCTCTTATACCAAGGTATTTCATATTATTCCTTATTTTCTGGAACAGTGAGTAAGCGTCTTTTTCAGGTATAAAATCGACTTCATCAAGGGATAGTGAGTTAAAGATCTCTTGATTCTGATTTTCACAAAGGACCATAATCTTATCTTTCTCAGATACAGAAGGGATATTATCAAGCTTATTTTCAACTTCAGCCCTTTCGTCTTTAAGTTGTTCAAGCTTTTCAGCATTATAGAACTTATTTCGGATGTTTTGCTCCCAATCTTCTTTATTTATAAAGGCAAATTTAAACTTGTTAAACCATTTGGCACTTTTTCGTTTTATTTCTTTAGAAGCGGTTCTCTTATTGTCTAAAATATCTGCAATTCTGTTATCTAAAGAATTATATTCGTTTTTAAGTTTTTCTTTCCTGCCTTTTAATATTTCTACTTGATTATCAGCTTTTTCTTTAAAAAGTCTTTCAAGGTGAGCGTTAAGGTCTTTTTTTAATTCCTTTACTTCTTGACTAATATTTGATATCTGTTCTTCTAACTCTTTGTTCTTACTAGTTTTTTGGTTTAGCTTTTTACTAGATTGCTCGTATTTTCTAAGAATTTCATCTTTTATTAGTTCAGCATTTTTTTCAACTGAATTGGAAGATTTTATTTTACTCCTAATAGCATTATTCGTTAATATTTCGGTAACTGTATCGTAGGACAAATCATCACTATTTTTGAATCTAGATAAAGAAGCAATTATGTCCTCACTCACTTTTTCAGATTCGAAATCAAAATCCTTGAAAAGGAAAGGTAGTTGAAAGTTTCCTAGAACTGCCTTTTCAAATTTATCAGTTCTAGGAATCCAAAATTGTAACATTGAAACTAGTTCATTAGGGTGTAAACAGACACTTACATTATTTTGTGAGTCAATTTTTTGTTTGAACTTATCAAATTCTAGAAAATTGAAATCTAAAGTAATGATCCAGTTTTCAATTTCTTTAGGAGAGTCAACATAATTGGGTCTAAAATCTTTTACTATATGCCATATTTTACAGTCATGTCTTAGTTTTAAATAAAATTTGTTCTCAAGTTGCTCAAACTCTTGCTTTTTCTCTTTATTATTTTGCTTTTCTTCCTCTCGTTTTTCTTTGGTTTTGCCTGTAATCCTTCTTAGCCTATAGTCTCTCTGATCTAATATGTCGTCAACCACATCTTGTCTTTTGTTATATTCATCAAAGTCATGATTATATAATTCTAAGTCGTTTTCTCTAATTGTAACAGTAAAATTATCTAAGTACGGTGAAAAGTATTCATCTATGTCTAAAACCGTATTATTTTGGAGACATTTTAAAAAGTATTTTTTCTTAACCCCAGAAAATGCTCCTTCTTTTACAGAAGCTTTCATTTGGTTCAAAGAAGGTCTCATCCGTTTTAGAGATTCTCGATTTCTTTCTAGTAAATTTTTGAATTCACTAATAGTTCCAGGTAGAACGTAAAATTTTATTCTTACTTTATTTTTTATCTCATCAATGAGATCCAGTAGGGATTCCGTACTTTTATCCGAAGGGTTTTCATGTAAATCTAAAATTGAAAGCAGAAAATTAGTATCTACAAAAATTTTTAAATTTGCTTGTGACTTTGATAAGTCATAGACCCTCTGAATTGTTTCTTGATCTAAGTTTGTAGCTTCTAAGAAGAAATAAGAATTTAACTGATGCAAGATAAAGTCATTTACGATTTCATCATCTTGAGAGAAAAAGAAATTTAAAGCCTTCTTTAAATTTGTTTTATCTTCTTTAAAACGATTAAGAAAAGATTGAAAATGTGAATAATCGGTCAGAGTAAGTTTTGAATCTCCTGCTATAAATTCATAAGTCTTAGCGCCAATCTCTTTAATTATTGGTATTAAAACATTTTTATTGAAATCTTCCCAAACTTTTTCAGCTCCTAACCTAGGGCTAAAATCGTTAACTGTTTTTTTAAATTTTTTCTTTGTGGTTTTTTCAATTTCCCGCTGATTTTGATAGGCTTCCTTGAAGGTGGCAAGTAAGTCTTCGGTTAGTTGGTAGCGTTCTTCTTTTAATGATTCAGCCTTTTGTTGACTGACTAAACGTTCTATTTGTTTTTCTATTCGGTCATTTTGTAAAGTAATATTGTATTTTTCACCTAATTTTTCACAAACCTGCTCTACTTTTAACGGCTTATTTCCAGTTGTACCGAATATGGATATTATTAAATTTTGTATGGCATGTTCCCACCATCCAGATTCATTCAGTTTTATATGATGAACTAAGGATGCAATTTCTGATGGTATTTTTTGCATAGGAGGTTGAGTTATTTTTTTATCTTTCAACTAATTAAGAAAATAATTGGTACTTTTTAAACAGTGCTTTTCAATCTACGCCTTTTTTATTTGCTGGAATATGCAGATGTTATCAAAAACCAATTGCTGTTATACATTTCTGTATGGAATTTGACTCCGAACTATTTAGCAAAGCACAACAATCCCTAGAGCAGTATTGGGGATTTCCATCTTTTCGTTCCGGGCAGGATGATGCCATAAAATCGGTGTTGGCTGGGCAAAATACGATGGTACTTTTTCCTACAGGCGGGGGCAAGTCGCTTTGCTATCAGGTACCGGCAACTGTATTAGGTGGGCTAACGGTGGTAATCTCACCATTGGTGGCCCTGATGCAGGATCAGGTGCAGCAGCTTAATGATCGTGGAATTGCAGCGACCTTTGTGAACAGTACGATATCATCTTGGGAGATTGAGCAGCGGTTTGCCAATGCCCGAAACGGGATGTACGATTTGCTATACTGTTCCCCCGAGCGACTGCAGACTGATCTCTGGCAGGCCGAAATGCCAAAGCTGAATATTGATTTGATTGCCATTGACGAAGCTCATTGTATTTCCGAATGGGGGCATGACTTTCGTCCCAGCTATCGCGAAATCCGTCCGGCCTTAAAGGATATTGCAGATGAGATAACTTGGATGGCCCTTACCGCTACGGCAACGCCTGAAGTCCGTGATGATATCCAACAGAGCTTGGGATTTGAAGATTCTGAAATTGTGTCTAAAGGCTTTGAGCGACCCAATCTGAAATGGTGGGTAACTTCCACCGAGCAAAAGCAGCAAAAGTTATTGCAAGCTGTTAAAAAAGCAGCCGGCAGAGGATCGGGACTTATTTACGGGGGGACCCGCAAGAATTGTGAAGAATTATCTCAACAGATTACTCAAAGGCTGGGTATTAACACCAAGGCTTATCATGCGGGGATTGAAACGGGAGATCGGAAGGAGATTCAACAGAAGTGGATTACCGGCGAAATACCGCTGGTGGTAGCGACAAATGCATTTGGGATGGGGATCGACAAAGCTGATTGCCGCTATGTGATACATTATGAAATGCCGTATTCATTGGAGTCGTATTATCAGGAAGCTGGCCGAGCAGGACGTGATGGGCAAGAGAGCTTTCCTTTGCTCTTATTTAAACCATCAGATGCGATTATTGCTGAGCGACGTATTAAGGACTCATATCCCGAGAAAGAACAGTTGCAGCATGTGTATGATGTGCTTTGCGATCATTTGAATTTGGCAGTAGGATCTGCGATGGAAGAATCAGAAGAGGTCTCCATCAAAAAGCTTAAAAAGCGTGCGGGCAGTTCAAAGCGCATTATTCGGTCATCACTGAAGGTATTAAAACAGCTAGGAATCATTGAGCTAATAGAGTACATCACTCCACAGATTGGTGTGCAGTTTATCACAGGGGCTGATTATATTCGTGATAAAATTGAAGAACTGGAAAATCGAAAAAAATCTCATTTCCTGGATACGTTATTTAGGCAGTATAGCGGAGAGGCCATGGGAGAAATGAAGTATCTTAAATTCGAATATATTCAACGGAAATTGAATCTCTCCCCTAATGCAGTTAAAAAAGGATTACAAGTTCTGCAGGATCACGACCAGATGCTCAAGTTTGAATTAATTGGTGAACTGCCACTTGTTCGACTGGTAGATGAGCGGCAGTCGAAATTGCAATTAAGCAAAAAAGAGCTTGAAAAGCACCGCAACAGCTTGTTAAAAAAGTTGGATTACATGAAAGGGTATATCGAGACGGAGGGATGTAGGGAAGTGTATATCCGGCAGTATTTTGGAGAGGAAAAAGTACAGGAATGCGGACACTGTGACAACTGTCTGTCCAATGAGGCACAGGAGATTAGCGTTTCAGAAAGTGATGTAAAGAGGTTGAAAGAGCTACTGGAAGAAGATGGGAAAACATTTAATGAAATTCGGGCAGCATTTGACTGGAGTGAAGCCCGTGCTAAACAATTGTTGGGTTATTTAATTCGTGAAGAAAAAGTAGCAGCGGATAAGAATCAGTATTCTTGGCAACTTGACTGAAAACGACAGATTACTGCTTTTTAATTTTGACACTGTCATCTACCGTCTTGGAAGTAGAACTATCAGTCTTTTGATCTGTTACCAGCTCTTGTTTAAGCTGCTCGATAGCGCGACTTATGCGCTTTTTTTGTTCTTCGGGAAACTGTTGATAATAATGATGACTATCTTGGAACTGCTCTTCGGTAATATCGTATTGTTCATAGATAGCATTGGCCAAAGAATCTATTTTGGTACTGTCTGTTTTATTGAATTCTGTATAAGTACGTACCAGCTGTTTTTCGATTAGCAGCGTAATATATCGATCTTCAGGGATCAGGTTTGTTGGTTTTTCCGGTGTTGAAGAGCAGCTCCCCAATGCCCAAAGCAATACAGCAGAAACGATGATTCGCTTGCCCATCATTGTTCATTAGGAGATTTTGGGTTAAGCGGACGCATGGTCACATCATTGATTAAAAAGTTGTCTGGTGTTTCAAGCACGTTAATTAATACATCAGCTACCTCCTGCGGCTGCATCATATTTTCATGCGTTTCCAGATCATTTTGGCCAAAGAAATCGGTGGCTGTGGATCCAGGGTAAAAGCAAGTTACTTTAATACCATCATAGCGCACTTCTTGGAACAGGGCTTCACTGAATCCACGAACACCAAACTTTGAAGCATTGTAGCCGGTGAGTTGAGGGTTGGCGACTTTGCCGGCAATAGATGCGATATTAATGACATGACAGACATTGTCGTTAGCTTTCATTTTTGGGATGCATTGCCTGGTCATATAAAAAATGCCCGATAGATTAGTTTGGATCATTGCCTCCCACTCATCCAGCGGCAGTCTATCCACATCCCCAAAACGGCCAAGCCCGGCATTATTGATAAGAATGTCGGGCGCATGTTTATCAGAAAATGTATTAGTTACCCATTCTTGGATGGCCTCATGATTGGTAATGTCCATCGTAACAGGAGTGAATGCAGTACCCAGCTTGTCCTGAAGCTGCTCAAGCTTGTCAGTGCTGCGGGCCAGCCCAAAGACTGTGCCACCTTTTTCAATGATAGATTTACTAAATGCGGCGCCGAGCCCACTGCTGGCACCGGTGATGATTGCTTTTTTTGAATTAATATCCATATCCAGTAATTATTTTTTTAACTCTTAAATTATCAGCAATTATGTGCTTGTATTCATTCCTTTTACGGTTTGAGCCGATCCTGGATGAGGGCATTAACCATCTCCAGAGCTACTTCGTTTTTTCCGCCGCGGGGTATAATGATATCTGCATACCGCTTGCTGGGTTCCACAAATTCTAGGTGCATGGGACGAACAAATTTTTCGTATTGGGTAAGTACGTTTTCTAGTTTTCGATCTCGTTCTACAATATCACGCTGGATGCGCCGCAGCAGGCGGATATCGTCATCGGTATCTACATAAAGTTTTATATCCATCTGCTCGCGCAGATTTTGTTCGCTAAAGATTAAAATACCGTCGATAAGGATAATTTTCTTGGGTTTCGCAAGTTTTGTCTCTTCTTTGCGAATATGTTTGGTAAAATCATAAATAGGTACTTTAACCTGATATCCTTCTTTTAGTGCTTTCAGATGCCGAATCATCAGCTCTGTTTCGAGGGAAGAAGGATGATCAAAATTTTGTTCCGTACGTTCTTCAAAAGGCAGATGTTTAAGGTCGCGGTAGTAGGAATCGTGCTGCATCAACAGTATGTCTTCTGCGCCAATAGTCTCGATAATATGTTCAACAACAGTTGTTTTTCCGGATCCGCTGCCGCCGGCAACGCCAATTATTAGTGGTGTCAACAGGTATGATTATTTAGAGTTAAAGTGCTGGCTTTTGTCATAATCTTCTTTGTAATTTCGGATAGCCCGAAAGATTGCAGAAGCAATAATACTTTGCCCATAATTAGAGGTAAGGTATCGTGCTTCGCTGGGATTGCTTATAAAACCGGTTTCGAGTAATACAGCAGGCATTGAAGCATGGTATAATACTACAAATCGTGCCTGCTTAACTCCGCGGGAGTGGCGCTGTGCGCGGTTATCAAGCTGATTCTCAAACATTCCTGCAATTTGTTCACTGCTGGCAATATATCCGCTGTTGGCCAGCTCGTAAATAAGCAGTTCTTCCTGTGTTAGCTTTTTTTGTTCAGTATCATTATTAGCACGGACAACCTTGTTTTCTCGCTTCATCACTTTAAGGGCAGTCTGGCTACGTTCTAATCCCAGGAAAAATACATCAGTCCCGTAAGCTTGTCTAGAGGAGTGAGAGTTGCAGTGGATGGATACAAACAAGTCGCCTTCGGCGCGATTGGCAATGCTGCCTCTTTCTTCAAGTTCTATAAACTTATCACTTTCACGGGTATATACCACTTTTACACCCGGCATATATTTCTTGATGTATCCGCCTACTTTTTTGGAGATGTCGAGGACAATATCTTTTTCTTTTACGCCTTTATATCCGATGGAACCGGGATCGTGTCCGCCGTGCCCGGGATCAATAACTACTACATCCAGTTTAATTTTATCTTTAGTCTTTTGATAGTCACCGTTTAGCGTTTTAGCCGTATCGATAGATTCATTTTCGACTAGCATCTCTTCAGAATCCATCGTCAGGCGTGACCACATCAGCGGTTTCAAATCCTGGGTGATATATTCTAATTCCTCTCGATCAGTTTCGGTCAGGGCCAGTAGTAGATCATTACTGCTGGCATCATGATATGCTTTGCTGTCGTAGTAATAATCTTTTGCAATATAGATATCTACGCCGACACCATTGGGCAGTTCATAAAAACTGATTTCATCAAAAATAGGGGAATCACTTGGAATGCCGATATTATTTGTATCAACCTCATTGCTGTAAAGGGTCATCTGGATAAGATCAACATCGGGCTGATAGACTTCAAAGGAATCCACTTGTTGGCTCAGGTGATAGCGAAGCACGTATCCTTTGCCATCGCTGCGCTCTGCACTGGATAGTTTTTGTAAGGCATTTTCTTGGGCTTGTAACGGAGAAGAGAGCAACAAAAGAAGACAGTTCAGCACTATCAGTATTAAAAACTGATTATAACTATACATGTTAAGTTTATCTGCTAAACGTTTGAAGATCACCTTAAGTTATAATTGAATGCTGAGAGAATTGTTGAATGAAATTAACTAATATTTGCGCAAGAATAAAAAGCAGATAGATCAAATTTTTGTTCTAACGGTTGATAATAATTTGTATTTCACCATTTTTTGCTGACCTTACTCCAAATTAATAAACAAACCGATCGATCTGTTGAATCGTCAAACATTTCAAAAAGAGCTAAACAGCGCCCTGGGTGACACATTATTACCCAAACTCGATGCATACGTTGAGGAATGGTTCGGTGACCGCCGGCAGTTAACACGATACCTTTCTGCTCTGGAGCGCAAGGGAAACGATCAGGCAAAAATTGAAGAAGGAGTCGCCAGCATTCTGGGAGCACTGGGAAAGCTGTTGGATGACCAGGCAACCGAACAGTTATTGGAGGTGTACCAATTGGCAGTTGGTGAAGTTACTGAACCGCTTCCTTCACATGTACACTGGCAGCAGAATGATGACCGTTTTATTTCTCAAGATGAGGATTCACTGTTTGTTGCAATCGCCAAAGGAGTTAAAGGGATAGCTCGATCCAATCCCGAAAATTGGCAGCAGAAAATACCATTGCAACAACTGGTAGCCTACCACTTGTATAACGTAGATTTTATTTCTAGCTGGCATCAGCAGCTCCAGCGAGTACAGTTAGAGATTATTACAGAAATCGAGGAGTTGCTGGTTACACAGACCACTGAAGAAAAGGGAAATACGGAAGATTGGACAACAGTTGCGGATACACTGAAAAAGAAGCTTGATGATCATGAACAGGCAATCAGACAGAGAATGGGCGATGATATTGATAAGCTGAAGAGCCAAATCAATCAGGCGGTAGAAAAGACGGGAACCCTAGAACGTCGTCCTGCTTATTATCGGGAAGCACGTACGCTATCCCGCCGAAAAGAGACGGAGCAAAAATTGCAATCGCAGGCAGAAAAGTGGACGGAATCACAACAACTTTTGCACGGACGCACTGAATTGATGCTCGAGCTTTTAAATATTCTCCATGCTATTTTTGATCGATGTTCTCGGTTACGGAATGATTTGAAAAGCTATTTTTCAGAGGTCGTTACCGATCCGCTTAATGACTTACATGGGTTGTTGCAGCAGGGAAAGAAAGAAACATCTGTGAGACAAATTCATCAATTGAAAGAGCAGCTGATGCAACACGTAGACGAGCAGATAATTGGTCGTCTCAAAAAGGACATAGAACAGCAGGTCTTTACGCAAAAGGCGGAGCATTTCTATGATGACTTATTGATGAGAGGCAACCAGGCTTCGCAAGAGCAGACTATGTTACATGATATGGATTTGGAAAAGAATCCTCCTGAGATTGACTCTCGCAAAATTGATTGGCGGTTGTTGGTGGTGCGGCAAATACGGGAGCAGCTGGTAAGCAAGATACAGCCATTGCAGCAGCAATACGTTAGCTTTCTTGCAGAATTACTTGAGGATATACGTGATATCTCAAATGTAATAGACGTGAACCTGGAGTCGGCCGTGGCAGTTGAAGATGATCACCAGGGGGAGAAGGGTGAAGATACCAAAGAAGTAGCTCGGGAAGCATTAGAGCGCTTGTTGAACACTGTTGAAGAGCTACAAAGCCGGTCGGAAGAAAAGCATCGTGAAATTATTGATGTTATCCAAGAGGGTCAGGAATCATTTACCGAGTTCTTATTGGCGCTTGTTCACGAAGGAGATCTCAATGAATTGCAGCTCTTGAATGCTAAGTACAAGGCCAAAGAAACAACCAGCGGTTGGCAGACGATCATTCGTTCTCGGATGGCCCAGGTTCAGGATCATCTGGCATTATGGAGCCGATTCGGATGGAAAAAGATTAAATCTACGGTACATACGCTGGGTATATTTTTGGGATTTCTTCAAAAGGAGATGGAAGAAACCAAGCGTGCCGATATAGCCACCTACCTTTCGGAGACCGACCAGAAAATGCAAGAGCTACCCTATATTTATCGTCGGCTCTTCAATTTTGATGCGAAAGCTGATCAGCGATTTTATGTGCAGGCACTGGATTCGGCCTCAATTCTTAAGAAAGCCTATGGTCAGTGGCAACAGTCGTTCCCGTCAACACTGGCTGTGGTAGGGGAAAAGGGCAGTGGAAAATCGACCTTCCTGAATTTGACACTGGAAGCAGAAATTTCGGATAACCAGCTGATTCAGCTTACTATGCACGATACTATCTGGACCGAAGATCAGCTGGTTGAAGTTTTGGGTGATGGGCTTGGTATCAAGAGTGCACAATCAATTCAGGAAGTTGTGGAAATAATAAATGGGTGGTCAAACCGCAAGGTGATTTGTATCGAATGTATCCAGAACTGTTTTATACGCAATTTAAATGGATATGAAGTAATTGAGAAGCTTTGCTACCTGATTTCGGAAACCAAAAACCAAGTATTTTGGGTAGTTAGTTGTTCGCGATATAGTTGGCGATTTTTAGACAAAACCGTACAGCTGAGTGATTATTTCTCTCATCTCACTACAACCGATAGACTAGATGCGGATCAGATTAAAAGAGTGATTTTGAATCGCCATCGCTCCAGCGGTTATACGTTACATTTCGAGGTGGATGATGATACGATTAAGCCACGCAGTTACCGCAAATTAATGGATGATGAAGAGAAGGCGCAAGAATATTTGCAGGAAAACTACTTCGAAAAGTTGACAGAATTAGCTGAAGGGAATGCTTCAGTAGCAATGATTTTTTGGATTCGGTCGATCCGTGAATTTGACGATACCTATTGTTATATCCAGCCGCTGGAGGTCACCTCCGTGGAGATGATTAAGGACTTAGATCCGCAAGTATTGTTTACGCTGGCGGCTTTTGTATTGCATGATACAATTTCCGATGAGGATCTGTCTATGATTATGCACCTTACGAAAGAAGAAAGCCGTTTGATGATAAATCGGTTGCAATCGCGTGGTCTGTTGGTTGAAAAGGATGGCGCGTATGGCATTAATCATTTGATGTATCGGCAGATTGTGCGTGTGCTTAAAGAACGAAATATTATACACTTGGTGTAACACTATGGATTTTCAACGATATATACTGGTTTTATTTTTACTGATCAGTGGATTGCTGGGCGGTATTTCAGCTGTGAATGCAGCTCCCATTCAGCAACAATCACCGGATACCGTAACCATTATCGGTCCCATTCAGGTAGATACTACATCCAACTCTCAAGCCTCCGAAGATACTACAGCTTCGGAGCAAAGTGATACCTCAAGCACACTGGCTGAATTAGAAAAGCTGATTTCCTACGGCACCATTCTGGCCGTCATATTCCTGCTCATTATCACCTATTTTGTGAATAAGCTGGCCGTAATTATTCTGGATAATCTTTCAGAGCGTTTTACCAATTACCGGCTGGGTATCAAGCGAACGGTACCGGTGTTTCGACTTTTTATCTGGATATTGGCTTTCTATATTATAATTGCCGGGATCATCAATCCGCCGATCAGTACCGTGTTAACGGTATTGGCTTCTGTGGGTATTGCTGTGGGATTTGCTGCGCAGGATATCCTCAAGAATATTTTTGGTGGATTTATGATTATCCTGGATCGCCCTTTCCAGGTGGGAGATAAAATTGAGGTGGGAGACCATTACGGCGAAGTGCTTGCCATTGGTCTGCGTTCGAGTCGTATTGTTACCCCCGATGATTCTATCGTGTCGATCCCCAATGGAGAGCTGATGAATAAAGCTGTTTCTAACGCCAATGCAAGTGCGTTGGACTGCCTGGTCGTGGCCGAGATTTTTCTGCCGATGGAAGTTGATGTGGAGACGGTGAAGCGCATTGCATATAAAGCTGCTGTTTCATCACGCTATGTGTATTTGCAAAAGCCGGTTTCCGTAATTGCACTCAACGAGGTGCATGAAGAAAATTATGTGGTCAAGCTGCGGGTCAAGGCGTATGTATTGGATATCCGTTATGAATTTCCTTTCAAAAGTGATATGACTGAGTTAATATTAGGAGAACTTAAGAATCGTGATTTACTGCCCAAAGGAGCTCTAAAAAATCATTAAAAATTACACTTACCACTGATTATGAAATCTAAAATAATGACAAGGATCTGCACATTTTGTTTGTTCGTATTTGTTATAGCGGGATGTGGAGAATCAACAGATAAATCCTCTGATTCTATGAGTATTGATGATCGGTTGAATCAATATACCGAGTTTAGCCTCGAGGCTGATCTTTCGAAACTCAGTAAAAATCAGAAGCAGATGATTCCATTATTGATTGATGCTGCTAAGGCGATGGAAGAAGTCTTTTGGATGGAAGCCTATGGAGATAAGAGTAAGCTGATGGAGGAGCTTGCTAATCCCAAGGAAAAGCGTTTTGCAGAAATTAATTATGGTCCCTGGGATCGCCTGAATGGCAACGAGCCTTTTATAGATGGAGTCGAAGCTAAGCCGGAAGGAGCCAACTTTTATCCTGAAGATATGTCCAAAGAGGAATTTCAGAACTGGGATTCTGAAGCCAAGGATGATCTTTATACATTGGTGCGCCGCGATGATGATGGAAATCTCAAAACGATTCCCTATCACGAAGCATTTGCAGCCCAACACAAGAAAGCGGCCGAAAAGTTGAAGGAAGCTGCAGAATTAGCTGAAAACAAAGGACTTAAAAAATATCTTAATCTCCGTGCCGAAGCATTGTTGACAGATGATTACCGGGCCAGTGATATGGCGTGGATGGATATGAAAGGGAATACTATTGAGGTTGTGATTGGGCCCATTGAAACGTACGAAGACCAACTATTTGGATATAAAGCCGCCCATGAAACCTTTGTGCTGATCAAAGACAAGGAGTGGAGTAAACGGTTGTCGAAATATGCCAAGGTACTGCCTGAGCTACAGAAGGGGCTTCCGGTTTCCAAAAAATATAAACAGGAAACACCGGGGCGCGATTCTGATCTGAATGCGTATACGGCAATATACTATGCGGGAGATGCTAATGCCGGATCCAAAACTATTGCAATTAACCTGCCTAATGATGAGGAAGTGCAGCTGGAAAAAGGTACGCGACGGTTGCAGCTTAAGAATGCGATGCGTGCTAAGTACGATAAGATTTTGGTCCCGATCTCGGATGTGCTCATTGCCGAAGATCAGCGTCAGTATCTAACCTTCGATGCCTTTTTTGGTAATACCATGTTCCACGAAGTAGCGCATGGGCTTGGTATCAAAAATACGATTACCGGTAAGGGGACAGTTCGTGAAGCACTGAAAGAGCACGCCTCGGCCCTGGAAGAGGGGAAAGCCGATGTATTGGGACTTTATATGGTTTCTGAGTTGCGAAAAGACGAGATGGTAACTGAAGGTTCTATTAAAGATAACTATGTAACCTTTATGGCAAGTATTTTTCGCTCTATTCGTTTTGGTTCCTCAAGTGCTCATGGCAAAGCCAATCTTATTCGATTCAATTATTTTAAGGAAAAAGGAGCTTTCACTTATGATGAAGAATCAAAAACATATCGTGTAAACTTTGACAAAATTGCAGAAGCCACTGATTCGCTGTCGAATAAAATTCTGACGTTACAGGGAGATGGAGATTATGAAGAAGTAGCTGATTTTGTGAAAAAATATGGTCAGGTTGGTGATCAGTTGCAGGAGTCCTTGGATCGACTGTCCGAGCAGTCTATCCCTGTGGATGTTACCTTTAATCAGGGTAGAGAAGTACTCGGATTGAAGTAAAAACACCGTCGTCAAATTTCAATTTTGAAAGGGTGCTATGGGGCACCCTTTGCTGTTTGAGTACAAAAAAGTAAACGATTATTTGTTGAAGAGTTGACTCTGATCGTTGAATGGATTACAATACATTTTACACAACCACCTCAATTTATAGAGGAGAGGAAATATGGAAGAAAATGCTTTTCTTGAAGCAGCAGAAAGTGGAGATCTGAGTGCCTTTAAGCAGCACTTGGAGGAGGGAGAAAATGTTGATACAGCCGACAGTCATAATCGAACAGCATTGATGAAAGCGGCCAAGCACGGACATCTTGAAATTGTGCAGTTATTGCTGGAACATGGAGCCAATGTTAACGCGAGAGACAACCGTGGAACCAGTGCTTTGTACTGGGCTTCTAGTAATGGACATGATGAGATTGTGCAGCTGCTTATCCAAAATCACAGCGATGTACATGTTGTTGATGATCGGGGTTGGTCAGCCAAAGATCAGGCCAGTACTCATCATTATGATGACATCGTACATATGCTTGAAAATGCGGGAGCGTAGCCGCATCTGTTTATAACATAGTTATTTAAAAGCCTGTTTCTGTAGTATAGGACCAGGATTTTTATGCATAGAGCAAAAATATCGTGGGGTCTTTATTAATAGAGGGTCCGAATTCTTTTCGCCAGTCAGAAATTTTTTTCGAAATAATTTGCTCATTAGGCAGGGTCAGATTTGTAGCCGTGCAAAAACGTGTCTGTGGCTGGCAATACCGAATTACATCTTTTTTTATGGCATCATTGCGATGGGGGGCTTCCATGAAAATTTCTGTACTGCCGTTTTTTTGAGATTTAGTCTCGAGCTTTTGAATGGCTGCCTGACGTTTGTTTTTATCAATAGGCAGGTAGCCGTGGAAGCTAAACTGCTGACCGTTAAATCCTGATCCCATAAGTGCCAACAGGATAGAGGACGGCCCGACCAGCGGGGACACCTTAATGTCGATATCATGTGCCATCTTAATAAGTTGTGATCCGGGATCGGCCACCGCCGGACATCCGGCTTCGGAAATTAAGCCTACATCTCTTCCTTTTTTTAATGGCTTAAGAAATGATCTGATTTCCTGGATAGGGGTTTCTTTGTTAAGCAATAGAAACTCAATTTCGTACTCCGGTACAGTGTTCTCAACCCATTGCAGGTATCGAGAAGTTGTCTGTACATTTTCCACAATCATTACCTCTAGCCGACGAACGACAGAAAGCACATAGTCGGGAATGGTATTATTCTCTGGGGTTTTGCCCAGTGTATTGGGTATGAGATATAGGGTACCTTTTTGGGATTTATTGCTGCTCATATTGCCTAATCCACTCTTTCGATAACAAATTCTTCTTGATCTTCCGATAGTTTCTTATTTGCAAAACGGTGTGCTGCTATGGCAATACCCGTGGTAATCAGGAGTGCCACAAAAGCCATGAGCCCGTTGGTCCACACTAAGTTTTTCTGTGTATCAATAGTGGGCAGCAGCACAATTTCTTGCCAACCTCCGGGATTATAACGTACCGGTACTACCCGGATTTCTTGTAGGTCACCTGCCATTTCTACCGGTAAAGAAAGCTGTCGCTGGATTTCCGTTCCGTCTTTAGTCTTAAATTGCAATACAATATAGCCGTTGGTCTGAGCGGCAATTTGTTTGAGCTCAAATTCCAAAACTTCGGCTGTATAGCTGGTCCCGTTTTCAAAAGTGTCATTAATGCCGTAATAGACTGTTCCCTGTTGTATTATCAGAAATAGAAATGCCAGCGGCATCAGCCAGAATAGGTATAAAAACTTATAGCGATTCATCAGTCGTAGTGTTTATTTATTGAGTAGAAATTTCTTTTTGGGTGGCTTTTCGCAATGCCGGATCCCACATTAGCCGCTGCTGGTAATCCTGATGCATTAAATTACTGCTCATATGAAACCAAAAGGCAACTTGCAGAGAATCGAAAAATACGGCCTGTCCAAACGGTTCCTTCGAATAGACTGAGGCCCCGTAATCAATACCATTTAACAGTCCCAGCCGATTGTCGTAAATAGCACCGTAATGTTTAAAATCGTTGTTTAAGCTTTGACGTTCATAAGGCCAGTCCATGATGTTTTTTACACGTCTCGAAATGGCTGGAGACAGCAAGCTGTCTTGCTCTAGTTGAACCATCAGTTGTGATAGTTCATCGGCAGTAGATTTAGGAAACATGTTTAGCGCATCACGCCGCTCGGTAAAACCGGTACCTAGTCCCTGTTGCTCCTCAAAAACTGATATCACTTTCTTATGAAACTGATTGTTATCCCGAAAGTGCTTGGTAGCTGACAATACTGAATCTTGGAATCTATCTTTTGACCAGTTTTGTAACTTTTTAAATCGGGCAGAAAATGTAGTGTCATGCATTTTGGGATGTAGTGCGATATACAATCCCGAAAAGGGCAGGGGCATATCCGTATTTGAAAGACCAAGTATGCTTATCGTGCTATCGATTTCCGCTTTACCCAGTTTGTGAAACAAATAGTCCGAGAAAGCCAGATCATTATAGATAATGGCTTTTTGCACGATCTGGTCCAATGGTACTTGGTTTTCACTATTAATGATTCCTTCATTGGACAGTGCTGCCTTAGCATTTTCGTGATTGGAGGCATCAATATACGGCAGTTGGTAGCGGTCTGTGGAATTTAGTGAGATAAGTTCTTTGGGACTAATATTGCCTTTTTCTATCAGGCGGGCATAGGTGGTAATCAGAAAGAGATTAGACAGCGTGCCCATGGTGCGCGCCTTTTCTCCTTGATAGCTAATAGTAGTATCAGGATTAATGCCCGAACGAGATACAACAGCAGCATGATTGGGATTTTCGCCAATGTATTCGGTTAGTCCTTTTAAAGAAGTTGCTTTAGAAACCCACTGTTGACCTTCTTGCAAATCCTTACTGTTATTAAAAAGAGTTGTAAGTGCATCAAGATTAAATCCAAAAACGATCAGAAAGATGAGCAGAAGGGTACCGAAAAAAGTTCCGGCAAATTTGAGGATACGCATAGATGGGATTACCAGTTAAATATGTAAGTGATCCCAAATATACGGACTTTGTTCCGCTAAATCAGCAAAGAATAGATCAAAATGATAGAGGTGAAACCGTCTTTGTTTTATCGTTCCACCTCCGCCGTTAATTAACCTACAAACTTCATCATTATGGCACAGAGATAGGCTGCATATGTACCGAGGGCATAGCCCATCACGGCCAACAGCACACCTACTGGAGCTAACGCAGGATGAAAAGCCGAGGCCACAATAGGGGCCGAAGCTGCGCCTCCCACATTAGCCTGACTACCCACTGCTACAAAGAAGAATGGAGCGTTGATTATTTTAGCTACCACAAAAAGAATAGTCACGTGAATGATAATCCAGAGCAGTCCGATTAAGAAGAAACCCGGATTTTCAAAAATGGCCAGTACATTCATCTTCATTCCAATAGTAGCTACAAGCACGTACAGAAAGAGACTGCCGAATTTTGAGGCACCTGCTCCTTCGAGCTTACGTGCAGGCGTGAAGGAAAGCGCAAGTCCACCGGTAGTGGCAATAACGATAATCCAGAAAAACCTAGAATCGAGGCTCAGATTACTTAAGTAGGGAAAGTTTTCGCCAATCCACGGAGCCATAAAGTCAGCACCCAAATGTCCGATAGCCGTAACCACAAAGGCAACAGCTACAATAGTGGTAATATCGGCAAGGGTTGGAATTTTGGCAATGCTCGCTTTATAATCCTCAATCTTTTTGCGGAGCTCAGTGATAGGCGAAGCATCGGCGTTAAACCAGTTGTCAATTTTTTCGGAAATGCCTGCGCCATACAGTAGAAAGCCCAACCAAATATTAGCTACAATGATATCTACCGTAACCATTGCCGAGAACAGATCATCACTGGGATTGAACACTTCGTACATGGCTGTTTGGTTGGCGCCACCGCCAATCCAGCTGCCGGCTACGGTTGAAAGCCCACGCCACAGAGCTTCCGGACCAGCACCGCCGGTCATTTCGGGTGCAAAGTAGCTAACGGTAAGTAGTGCCAGTGGACCGCCAATTGTGATACCAACTGTTCCAGCTAAAAACATGATGATAGCTTTAGGCCCAAGGCCGATAATGCCTTTGAAATCGATACTGAGCGTAAGCAGAACAAGGCTGGCCGGCAACAGATAGCGAGAAGCTACGAAATATAAGTTCGATTCTTCACCCGATATTACTCCCAGTGAATTAAAGATAGAGGGAATGAAATAACAGAGTAACAGAGAAGGAACAAAGGTATAAAATTTTTGCCACTTGGGATTATCACTGTTTGAGGTGATAAAGATAGCTGCCAGGATAAGAAGCAAAATTCCCAAGACGACGGCATCGTTGGTAAAGACCGGAGCTGCAAGAATATTAAACATAAGCTAATTTTGTTGAAATGATGACGCATGAATCTACATGATATTTGGGGTTTTTTGCAAATGGGATGAAAATAGAGCTGTAAAAGCTTATACTTAATCTATAATTTTAAATGAAAAAGTATTTGGCTATGAATATTGCCGTTATCGGCACCGGTAAAACCGGCGGTAAAGTCCTCGAGGTTTTAGATGATGATCAAATTATAGGTCCATTTGATTCTTCTAATAAACCTACTGTTGAAGCATTAGCTAAGGCAGATGCGGCTATTCTTTTTGTACCGGGTGCTGCGGCGGATGAATTAATTAATACACTTATGGAAGCCGGGATTCCAGCGGCATGGGGCACAACAGGTTATGAATGGCCGGATGATTTGGATGAACAGCTCAAGAAAAAAGATTTAACCTGGCTGCAAGCCTCAAACTTTAGTCTGGGGATGAATATTGTGCGCCGCTGTCTGGGGGTTATTGGACAGAGCTCATCGGTATTGGATAATCCCTCTTTTCATATTCACGAAATTCATCATACGGATAAGCAGGATGCGCCCAGTGGAACAGCTATTTCCTGGGAGCAATGGCTGGGGGAAGAAGCCCAAATCACCTCTGAGCGTAAAGGTGATATCAAAGGAATTCATCAGCTTAACGTGCAAACTGAGACTGAATCTATTGAATTAAAGCACCAAGCACACGATCGCAAAATTTTTGCTCAAGGTGCTATCTGGGCAACCGAACAGCTGGTTAATCGCGATATAGCTCCCGGCTTTTACAGCCTTTCAACTATATTTGATAATATAATGCAACAACAGTTATGAGTTTAACAGATACGCAACTATATACGGCACTCGTAACCCCCATGAAAGAAAATGGGGATTTGCATCTTGATGACTTGGCATCGCTTATTCACCGGCAGGATGAGGCTGGGAATGGCGTGCTTGTGCTGGGCAGTACGGGCGAAGGATTGGCCCAGAGTCTAGAACATAAAAAGCAGGTAGTAAAAACAGCATCGAGTTTAAATATAGATGTGCCCATTATGGTGGGTGTAGGTGGCTTTAACTTGCGTAATCAGATCGAATGGATTGAATATTGCCACCAGTTTGATGTGGATTCATTTCTACTGGTGACGCCGCTCTATGCCAAGCCGGGTGCTAAAGGACAGGTACAGTGGTTTAAGTCACTACTTGATACTGCCGACCGGCCGTGCATGCTGTATAATGTGCCGTCGCGGACCGGCATTTCAATGAGTCCGCTGGTACTTAAAGAGTTAGCTGATCATCCTAATTTTCATGCTGTCAAAGAGGCCAGTGGCAGTATCGATGATTATCAGCAGTATCGTAAAGCAGCAAAAGATATTGCTTTTTACAGCGGTGATGACGCACTACTTCCCTTTTTTGCTATGGCTGGTTGCCACGGACTTGTTTCGGTGGCAGCAAATGTATGGCCCCATGCCACGCATGAATATGTGAGCCGGTCTCTTGATGGACGAGGTCCCGAATTGTTGCCGCTATGGCAGGAGTGTACGGATGCATTGTTCAAAGGACCAAACCCCGTGCCGGCGAAAGTATTGTTGCACGAAAAGGAAGAGATTGAACACTCGACCTTACACCCGCCGCTCACTGAAGATGATGTAGAAGATATAAGCCTGCTGAAAAATGCAGATAATATGATTGAGCAGTGGTATAGTGAAATAGAGTAGATCCAATCCTGAACTTATTCCAGGATTTGATTAGCTTACTTATTGCAGTACTCTGCTTTGAAAAGAGTTTTACAATAATTTTAGGATAGCCGTCGGGAAGTCGCCCGCCGGACTACGAAAAAGCTTCATATAACTAAAAAATAATTTACAATGAGTAATAACTGGGAAGACATTTTAGATCAATTGGAAACTGGAGAAATACGTGCTGCCGAACCGAAAGGAGATGGCTGGGAGGCAAACCGAGAAGTTAAGGAGGCTATCTTGGAATCTTTCAGTGCGGGAGAAAATACTGAATATTCGGGTATCTACGAGGGGTTTGTTGACAAACATAATCTGCCGCCTCAGAAGTTTAAATCGGAACAGAATGTACGCTTGGTTCCCGGCGGATCATCGGTGCGGCGCGGAGCCTATGTGGCTTCCGGAGTTATCCTTATGCCTCCGGCTTACGTTAATGTAGGCGGCTATGTGGATGAGGGGGCTATGATTGACAGTCATGCTTTGGTAGGATCATGTGCGCAGGTTGGTAAAAATGTGCATCTTTCTGCCGGCGTTCAGCTGGGTGGTGTGTTAGAACCGGTGGGATTACGTCCTGTAGTAATTGAAGATGATTGCTTTATTGGCGCAGGTTCGGTAATCGTAGAGGGAATTCTCGTTAAAGAAGGCGCCGTGATTGCTCCCGGTGTTACACTTTCAAAATCAATACCTGTGTATGACTGCGTAAATGAAGAAGTGCTTGGTAAAGGGGCCGACATCCCGGAGCGAGCAGTGGTCGTACCGGGGACGCGTCCCATGAGTGGCGAGTGGGCACAGGAGCAGGGACTCAATGTTGCATGTCCGCTTATCGTAAAATATCGTGATGCCGACAGTGATGCTTCTCTTGAGCTGGAAGATGCTCTCCGGTAATAAATCCGTTTGTGGAATAAAAACGTATATAATAATAGCGGTATTATATTGTTCTTAAAATAGCAGCGAATGGGGACTGTTAATCAATAACTATTATGATGAAATCCATAACAAAGTTTTTAAGTGTATTTTTGGGCCTGTTATTTATTGTCAGCTGTGCAGCGAAAGAGGCACCGCAGAACAAACAGGGAGAAAAAACTGAGCCCGATCTCACCGAAGAGCAGCTGGCTAAACTCGAAACGGCTTATTTTGCAAGTGGATGTTTTTGGTGCACGGAAGCTGTCTTTGAGCGGGTGAAAGGTGTTAAGGAAGTGGTGTCCGGTTATGCGGGTGGCGATAAACCGAATCCCAGTTACAAAGAAGTGGCTTCCGGCTCTACGGAATATGCCGAAAGTGTTCGCGTGCGATACGATTCTGATGTAGTGAGTTATCGGCAGTTGGTGAAGGTATTTTATGGATCACATGATCCCACGCAGCTTAACCGACAGGGACCGGATGTGGGGAAACAATACCGGTCGGTTATTTTTTATCAGAATGATGAAGAACTAGCTATTGCCAAAGAGATTAAGAAGAAACTGGAAGAGGCCGGCAAGTATAAGGATCCGATTGTAACTAAGTTTACAAAATACGATCAATTTTACGAGGCTGAAGATTACCACCAGGGATATTATGATGCGCACCCCAATGATTCATACATCGTAAATGTATCGAAGCCAAAAGTAGAGAAGTTTATAAAGAACTTTAAACATCTGCTAAAAGAGCAGTACAAAGATTAGGAATCCCTTCCCTTACAAAATTCACAAAATGTGAAATTGTCATCGCAAGCCCCACAATTTTTGGGGTGTGGCGATCTCGAATATTGTGTGTATTACCACATCTCCCTCATTCCATGCACTCTATGCACAATGACACAACGTTTTGCAAAGTCATGTAATAAATAATTAAGAGTGACTATTAATAAATGGAAAAAGAAAAGGACTAATAGGATTTTTACTTTTCGACGGTTAGTTGTCCTTAACCATTTATACGACTGGTTGATTTGGTAGCAATAGCCAATCCCTTGGTAAAGGCTTGAATAACCGCTTCCAGCGTATCTGGCGAAGCTCCTTTAGAAACCCACTGTTGCCCTTCGTTGGAAAGGGTGAGGGTGACCATCACCAGCGAATCTGTATCAGGACTAAGAATATCCACTTCGTGGTTATCAACTTGAAGTGGTAAGATATTATCAGTTTCTGATCGGATGCCGGAAAGGATGGCATCAATAGGTCCCACGCCTTTGGCTTCGGTGATAACTTCCCGATCCTGCAGGGCCAGCTTAACTTTTGCATGCACCAGGCCGTGCTTGCGCATTGTCAATTTATAGTCAAGCACTTCTGCGGGGTATTCGAGATCAATATCTTCATCAAAAACGAGGGACTGCAGTACCTCAATTTCATTGTTAGTCAGCGTCTTTCCTTTCTTATTTATTTTTGAGACGTATTCGTTATACAACCGTTCATGGTCTTCGTCCATCTTGAGGTTGGCCATAAAAGTATCCCGCGATTTGCCCCAGGATTCCTTTTGCATCTCAATAAAACCCGAATTTACGTAATTAATAACCTTGTCGAGGTCAGGTGAAAGTACCGGAGAGCTGAGCGAATGTTTAGCGACTACCTTGGTATCCTTAAAACCGGTGCCGGTCATTACAAACAGGCAATTTTTGTCTCGAAATTTTTCATTGTGTTTTTTAAAGGCTGCCAAGGGAATGGCGCCGGCAGGTTCTACGAATTGTCCTTCTTGCACAGCTAGTTCTTTTAGCGCATCCAGGATTTCGTCCTCCGTCACTGTCATGGCCATGCCGTCAGTATTATCGATGCCATCCAGCACCTTGTAGAAATCCACTGGGTCAGGTACGGCAACTGAGCTAGCCATAGTTTGTACCTGTTCTTTGACGATCTTTTCTTTTTTAAAGATACCCTCAACAACGGGTGAACTTTGCTCAGGCTGGATACCTACAAATTTGGGAATCTTATCGATACTTCCAGCCGCTTTCATTTCTTTGTATCCCTTATAGATAGCGCCAAAGTTGGTTCCACAGCCGATAGGTATAAAAATATAGTCAATATCTTCTCCGCCCTGGTCCATCAATTCATAGGTAAATGATTTTTGTCCCTCTTCGCGGAATACGAAATCACCGGCCAAATAGTAGTTGCCTGATTTTGCAAACTCACGGCACAGTTGTTCACAAGTGCTGAATGATCCTTTGATACGAATGATGTTGGCATCGTAAATAGTTGCCTGGGCCAGTTTGGCCTCAGTCGTTTTTTCGGGTACAAAAACAAAGCAGGGTATATTAAAATAGCAGGCATAAGCTGCTACTGAGGCTGCCATATTTCCTGTAGATGCCAGGCAGATAGCATCAGCATCCAGCTCCATGGCTTTTTGCACTTCAATATAGCTGCCGCGATCTTTAAAACACCCGGTAGGGTGCTCAAATTCGAGCTTTCCGAAAATAGCTGCACCATACTTTTCAGACAGTCGGTCAAGTTCTTTTAGTGAAGTAGGATTGGTCTTTATGGGATCGGGCACTAACTGTTCCAGGGGGTACTGAATGTCCTCAGAGGATTCATCGTAATCTACCCAGAGTACACTGTCGCATTGGGTGCAATAGGTGGTAGTTTCTTCGGCTGAGTTAATGTGCCCATTAGCTACACATTTCAGCTCGTAATTTGTTGTTGCAGTTGCCATAAGTCAGGCTCAGTTTTGTACTATTACTATCAAAAATGATCTAAAATACTGTGTGTAAAATAGCGGATTTCAACCAAGAATTACATTCTTTTTTGGATAGGACGATCAACTATTTTTGAGGGGCAGTAGAGAAATTTCATCGAAATCCATATCGAGCTCGTCAAGTACTGGTTCGGCTACTTCTGATATTTCTTCAGGGCTAAGTTGGTCAAGTCCCGCAATTTCTATGAAAAGTGTATTTTGATGTCCAACTACGTTATACCGCGCTTTTTCAGAATTAAAACATTTGCGCAGGGTGTCGACAAGTATTTCAATATCTTGTTCGTAAGTTTCGTAATCAGCATCTTCGAGTTCAGCCATTTCTATAACTTTTGCAGTTAAATAATTGATATTTCTTTTCCAACAATACGCAATAGCTGGTAGGCAGTCAATGGGGAATGAATGTGTTTTTTAAAAAATAGTCTTTAGGGGGGGCTAGCGTATATTCTCTAAGGTTTTTGAGTGATTACTCATGGGGATGACTTTATTGCCTAATGTTGGATCAATTATGGAAAGGTAAACCCATTCATTTTCTATTAGATTGCCTAGTGTATCCGGATGTTCGGAGATGATTGGGGTTACCCGTGACTGGGGGGCATGAATAAAGACAGAAAGACGGAGGGGAAAATGTTGTAGCTGATAATCATTTTCTCTCAGGGATTCAAGGGGAAGTCCGGATTTTAAATCGCCGCCATTACCTTGCACGACCCCAAAATTGCCGGTAATATTTTGTGTAATCTTAGTCCCGCTTCCGAAGAATTCGTTGTCGACTGAGGCAAAATAATAATGGCTATTAATCCATTGCGTTACAACCATTGGTCCTTGAAGAATGCCTTCCAGTTTTTGTCCATCAGGATCTTTTTGCCAGTTATAGGAATGAAGGAAGCTTCGTGCTTGGAGATCAAGGTTAGATGTTAACGCACGTGGGCCGATGATAAATGAGGCATTGCCGGCTAATCCCCATTCGGGACGCGTTTCAGCCCAATCTGAAGTTCGACGATGAGCTTCAGCCAATGTTTGTGTAGTATTTGCATCAGCAAGATTAAATTGCTCCTTATTGGCAAGGTGTTGAGCATCATCCAGCTTGTCTTTCAATTCCTTGATCTGCGCATACTTATCATCAGGTAGGTGCTGGTCAAAAAATTCAAACCCATTGGATGTGGTGTTGTGTTCAGCCGCTACAAAAAGGGTGTCTTTGGGAATATGGATATCATGTTGTTCGGCCAGTGTCATTCTCACTTTTTGCTCGTTGCAAATATCAGCAAGTATGCGCGCATTATGGCGCCCCTTGCTACCTGCACAGGCTCCACAATCCAAGCTTGATCCGAAGGGATTGTTTGACGTCTCGCTTCCATGCCCGGCAAAAACCACAAGTGGAGCAAAGGTGTCCCATCCCATCAAGTCAAATGCCGCACTAGCAATCTGTGCTTTCTGATCGATTGATAAATGATCGGGATGACCAGAATCAGATGTAGCCTTGGTTGATAATTTTGCTTTACTGAACCCTTCCGGAGAGCCTTTGCGACGCTTTGCCTTTTCTTTAAGGCGATACACTGAGGCGGGAAATAATGTTCGCAAGATCATGCTTAATCCATAGAAAAATCCGGCTGACTCTACATATCCGAATGATGCCGGGATGTTATTTTTTAGCGTGAAGCGAAACTCATTAAAGGCCTTGTGCAAGGTGTTGTAGAAATCAAAATTATCAGCTGCTGCTTGTTGGTCAGCACGTATTTCTTCTCGTGCCTCAAATTTGGCATCTACGATAGGTGGACACGATTTATTACTAATATTTTTTTCGGGATGCTGATATTCCATTGCCACTCCGAAAAATCCCGCATACCCAAACGTTTCGTAGTCACCCACTTGTTCAATTGTCCTGCGTATCCGTTCAGATCGAGTATCGATACAGAACACAAGTTGTGCTTCCGGTCTTTTTCCGTCACGATCATTTTCGGGGATCGACTGGGCGGTCAGCTGTTTGGTAAGTTTTTGCTGATAGGTCAGCTCCATGGCTCGAAGCCATGCCGACTTGATGTTATCTCCTTTGTGAGAGGTGTTGGTTGAGGGAGACTGATGTTCGCGAAAATCTTTTCCAAACTCTGTATAAATTGTTAGTCGCACTGCCAGGTAGTCGATCAGGGTAATAGGGAAAGCCAGCTGCCAGTCATTGCCACTTTCCATGCGATATTTGATGTATCCGGTCCAACCGGGTAGTGTTAGCAAGTGGTGTTTCAATATGGTTTCCAGCTCATTCTTTTCAACGTCTTCCAGTAAATGTTGCAGAGCGTCAAGTGGATCATCGGGCAAGGTATTAATCAGATCACGTCTGGGTAGGGTGTGATCATGCTGGGCGTTCTTCTTCCAGGAATTATAGAATCCTTCATCACGATAAGGCATGGGCCATTCTGTTGATCCCTGATCCAGAAAAACACTCAGCCATTTTATCAGATTGCGATTAACATCATCCAATTTTGTCTGGGCGTTCTCAGGGTTTTCAAATGTGTGCATTTGTTGCAGCGATTTATCAACCGAAAGCGGTATACCTTTTTCTTGTAGCTGTTTTTCAAGGATGTCCTGATCGATATCACCCTGGGTGAAGGCTTGTTCAAATGCATCTGCTGAAGGGTACCCATTGATGTTTAAGTACTTGCGGGTGTCTTCGATAGCTTGCTCAAAAGGCTGGTCTTCCAGGCCAGATAATGGATTTGAAGTGACAAAAGAATACAGGGGCCAATTTTTGATTAAATTATCAGATATTGATCGAACTGTATCTACGATAGCGTCTTTTTTCATGGAAATCAGTTCAGGTTATTTAATGAAGAATCGTATTAGATTTAGGTTGAGACACATTTAACATATATACATACAATCGGCTGGACTTTTTGTAGAGTTTGAGTTCAATCACTATGAATGAAATAAGATATAACACTCCTATAAATATTTGTGCCCAGCTGAGAGGAGTAGCAACTTGAATCATTGGGATTGTAGTAAGTAGAGTATCTATCAGTTCAAACACGACAGCATAGACTAGCAATGCCGGAATGATAATTGCGGGAAGTGTAACGAGTCGCGTTGTTCGAGAT
The DNA here is from genome assembly GCF_008124865.1 of Fodinibius salinus. Lineage (NCBI taxonomy): Bacteria > Pseudomonadati > Balneolota > Balneolia > Balneolales > Balneolaceae > Fodinibius > Fodinibius salinus. The sequence continues at coordinate 259,991 of NZ_VNHY01000003.1, forward strand.
AGGCTGCTATGTTTGAGGATGTCACGGCTTCCATGTATCACGGTTAGGACGATAACTAGGTTTAGAAACAAGCCACTGTCGAGATGTAATCCTTTACCGGTGGTAAAGGCAAATATGAGCCCGCCTACAGCTCCGCTGAGCAGCATGACCGGGAGGTGCCATTTATTCCAGCTTTCCTTTTCATTACTGATTACCGGTTTTTGTTCTATGGCGTCTCCTGATGACAGAAAAAGGTAGGCTTTATAGAATCCATGTAGGATTAAGTGCGTAATAGCTGCAGCAAAGAATCCCAGGCCACATTCCAACAACATGAAGCCCATTTGAGCAGTGGTAGAGCAAGCCAGCTTTTGTTTTACATTGGGTTGCATAAATTTGCTAAATTTGCCGATAAGCGCCCCGATACCGCCGGCAATGACAAGTATCCACAGCAGATGACTGCCAAATAGAATGGGGGCGACTCTCGCAAGTAGCACTGCTCCTGCGTTCACAAATCCCGCGTGCATCAGAGCGGAAGCCGGAGTTGGGGCTGTCATTGAAGACATCAGCCAGCGATGAAAAGGGAAAAGGGCCGATTGTATAATGGCAGCAATGATTAATAATATTCCTCCTAGTTTAATTATTGATGGATCAGCGGAAGCACTGGCTTCAACGATGTTGGTAATATGCCAAAATCCCGTTGTGTATCCCAGCCAAATAAAACCGGCTGACAGGAAAAACGCGCTCATCAAGAAGTAATTTCGGGCAGTTCGCTTCGAGCCAACGCTTTCTTCGGTATGCGTGTATTCCCCAATGAGTTTCGCCATCAAAAGACCCATGCAAAGCCAGGCTGTAATAAAGAGGGCAATGTGATTCGAGATAACCATCAGGATAACTGCAAAGGAAAACAGTAGCCCATTCAACATAAATTTGGGTAGATAAGCATATCCTGCTAAATATCTGCCGGAATAGCTTAGCACAATACTGCTGAATAGGGTAACCGCTGTGCTCATGACCAGACTTAACTGATCAACCATAATTAAACTATTAGCAGTCCAATGTATGGGATGAAAATATGAGATTCCAAGAAGTATAAAGAACAAGGTGAATAAGAACCACGACAGCCGAACAATGGTTTTTGTGAAGGTGCGATTTTTAGTTCTGAGACTTTCAGATGTTGATTTAGAGATCATTTACGTTACTATTTTCCTGATTAAACTAGAAGTCTTGATTAAATTCTGCTAAACTTATGGAAGCGATTTAATAAGTTTTAATTAATATACTTAATGCTTTGTATAAGCAGAGGTTTATATCGTAATACCTATTCCTAAAACAGGCAGGATTATTGTTTGTCGGATATATTATTTTCCAGCGTAATATTAACCTTGGAATCTATTTGTAGTTGCTGGTCTGTTTTGTCGGCGTGATTAATCAGTTCTAGCACCTCTTCACGCATCTCTTGTAGTTCTTGAATTCTATTTTCAGACTTGGAATCAGCTTGTCCGGATTGTTCAAACGAGCGGAGGTTTTTAAGGTTGTGAAACTTTAATTTGCTTTGAATGAGGGCCATTAATATTTCTCGGGCTTCTTCAGCACTGAATGTACCTTCAACAAGAGAAAGATTTTGATTTAAATCATTGTTTAGGGTCAATGAGGGATTGGATTTGTTACTCATAGTATTGCTATAGTGAGGATTTATTCTGTTGTATTTCATTGGTTCTTTTTAAAATGAGTCAAAAATAATAAGCTTTTTTACATAAGGGATAATTAATATTTTTAATGACTAACATTAACTATTCTTTATGATATGAAATTCACACTTCACCAGCTATATGTATTTGGAATGGTGGCTCGTCACAAGAGTATGACTGAAGCTGCCCAACATTTGCATATGACACAGCCCGCAGTTTCTATTCAAATCAAAAAATTACAAGAAGCCGTAGATATTCCACTGATAGAAGTGGTTGGACGGAAGCTATATTTAACCGAAGCGGGGGAGCGGCTCTATGAAGCATATAAAAACATAGATTTAGAGTTGGAGTCATTTGAGGCTGTAACTTCTCAACTTAAAGGCGGGTTAAAAGGAAGTCTTAACGTATCTTGTGCCTCTACAGCTAAATATTTTTTGCCTTATTTGTTGGGAGAGTTTCAAAAACGGTATCCCGAAGTTCAAATATCTCTAAAGGTCACGAATCGAAATGAGGTGATACATCATCTTTCACAAAATGAATATGATTTGGGAATACTTACTCAAATCCCTAATGATGATTCCATAGATTCTATCCCTTTTTTGGAAAATCCACTGGTGATGGGAGCCCCGCCGGAACATTCGTTGTCTGGTGAAAAAAAAGTTAGTACTGAGCAGTTAACAGAAGAGCCTTTCGTTTTCCGCGAACTGGGGTCGGGTACGAGAATGGTAATGGAATCGTATTTCAAGGAGAATGGAATGAATGTCAGCCCGATAATGGAACTGGGCATGAATGAGGCGGTCAAGCAAGCCATTATGGCCGGCATTGGATTGTCCCTCATTTCAAAACTCAGTTTGGAAAATGAGCTCAATCTAAATAAAATATCCATTCTGAATGTGCCTGACTTTCCCATGATGACCCACTGGCATATGCTGTATAAAAAAGACAAGAGGTTAACCCCCGTGACACAAAACTTTATTTCATTTCTTCAGGAGAATAATATCGAGAAATATCTTCCATAAAGGGGATTCGCTCAACGCTGTGATTAAGAAAGTGTTTCCAAAATAAATTCATACTGCTCTATCAGCTGCCGACGGATGGGCTGCGAACTCTGAAAAATGGCCTTCTGTTTCCTCATGTATTTTTGGCGGCCCTCGTCGGTTTCAATTTTGATGGGTTCCAGCCCGCGTTCACGAAGATCATAGGGACTGGCTTTCATATCCATGACGCGGGTTTCAACGGCCAGCTTGAACGCCCGGCGGATCGTGTTGCTGGAAATCCAGGGATACATTTTGAATGCCCATTTGTACAGATCCATGTTCGTGTGAAGACAGCCGGGCTGTTCCATCTCGGCAAATTTATCACGGCTGAGCTCGTGTTTGTTTTGTGGCTTGGCTTCGTCGGTAAAAAAGCGGAAGGCGTCGAAGTGTGTACAGACGAGGGGACGCGATTCTACAAATTCTGCCAGCTCTTCTTTATCCATTCGCAGGGAGAGGTAGTCGTGGCGTACGCGGTCGGCTTTGTAAACCATAGCCCACTCGTGCATTCCAAAACAGCCAAATGAAGGCTCACGCTCAGCGGACTGCTCTAATACATTGATAATCCATTTTAAGGCTGAAATACGATCACGATCAAAATGGTCGATGTCCAAAAAGCTGTTGCCATCGATTGTTCCCATTTCATTAAAACGCCAATCCTCCAAAGATCCGTCTATTAGCAGAACGCCCAGACCCGGCGACCAGCTTTTAAGATAAGAAGGCCGGAAAGCATAATATTCAAAAAGAAAATCCATCACCGGGTCTTTTTGCTGCTGCGACCGCCGCTGTAAATAATCATCAATGAGATTACCAATTTGCCGTTGGTGTTGGGCCTTTTGCTGTTGCCAGTCTTCTGGCTCTACTTGGTTGGTAATATAGGGAACGTGCTGAGCTGTTTGCGTTGTAACCATAGCTCCTAAAATACCAATCTTTTTATGAATTGATAAGCGCTAACTACAGATCCTGTTATTTGTTAAGTGAAATTAAACTTGAGAAGTGAGATCAATTTGGAATAAAAATTTACTATTTCACTTTTTACCAAAATTAACTTTTGAAATTTATAACCTTGGATTTTTTTTAATACGTTTTTTGCTTGTTAAATTTAATATAAACAACAACTTATTCATTATGAGACGATTTACATATTTAGTATGCATTTTAGGGGTACTATTTTTTATCACTTCATGTTCATCGATGGATACTTCCCGGGTTAAAAAGGTAGACAAAGCTGCTGTGGCTATAGTAGGAGTGGAAAAACACATTAATTATACTGACGACTTTGAAATACCTCAGCTCGTTCAGCGATTGGCACAGAGTGATAAATTTGATCTGCAACCTATTGCTGAAAATCTTCACGAAAATACGTTTGGTGTGTACACCGAAGTTATGCCATTTACTTTAATACCTGAAGAAGAGGTGATAGAAACCGAACGGTATAAAAATTTTGAGCTATATAATGAAGGATATGAAGAGGCAACAGATGGGAATTCAAATTTTATTACTGTTAAAAATTATAAGAAATATAATCCTTCGGGTATGTTACAGGGACGTCGAGCAAAGCTTTTTGAGGCAATGCCGGACGAAGCTGAAGCAATGTTAATGGTTGGATTATCATATAAATTATTTCAAGAAAATTCGATGATTCCAGGTGTTAATAAAGGAAAGATTGAAGCAGATTTAGATATAAGATTAGTGAAGCCGAATGGTGAAAGAATTCTGACTATTAATAAAAAAGCGGAATCTGACAATTCTATGAAGGTTGTGTTAGATGCAGCTATATTGGATCCTGATAAGATTCAGCCCTTAGTTCAAGATGCCACTGACAAAGCTATGGCAAAGGCTGAAGAGTTTATTCAAGATAATCTTTCGGATTAGTATTCGGCTTTATACGATAGACATTCGAAAGAGTGCCGGTTTAAGTGTAATATATTTATTGCTTCTGCTCTTCCGTTTTAAGTTGGAGGGCAGGAGCTTTTTTTGAGTACTATTGGATAGATTTGTTAAAGTTGGTATCCTTGTTTGAATGCCCATTAAATCGAGAAATTGAGAACCCCAAAATCGAGAGATATAGGTCCTGCCATCCAGTTATGGCATTTTCTTTTACATCTCCGCTGGCATTATCAGTTGTTTATTTTGTCCGGAGGGTTTCTATTGGGTGGATTTTTGAGTTCCAGTTTTACCTCTACTTCCTTTATTATCCAGTTTTTTAATGTCCATCTACTCCTTTTTGGTGGTGCAACAGCCTATAATTCATATTGGGATAAAGATGAAGGGGCAATTGGAGGTTTGCGAAATCCGCCTCCTATGCAAGGATGGATGCACCCCGCTTCGGTTTTATTACAGTTTTTGAGCCTTACAATTGCATGCTCCCTTGGCATAGCCTATACCGCTATATTTTTAGCGAGTATATTTCTGTTTTGGGGATATTCTTCTCCCATGGTTCGTTGGAAAGGTAGCCCAATTATAAGTTTAATTGCTATTGGCATAAGTACCGGATTTAATGCCGTTCTTTTGGGATATGTGGCAGCCGGAAGTCATATTTTATCACCGATCATTTTAGTGGCTGCTTTAGGCGTAGCCCTGATATTATTGAGCCTATATCCTATTTCGCAGATCTATCAGCACAAAGAAGACCAAGCCCGCGGAGATCGTACCTTTGCAATTACTTTTGGTAGTTCAGCTGTACAAACTTTTTTTAGAATTGCATACAGTTTAGGTTTAACAATGCTAAGCGGTGTTTTGATTTGGGAGCATGTGCGATTGGGAGTTCTTTTTGCAGGAATTGGCGTTATTGTGGGAGTTATCACCAATAAAAAAGTTCAGTTGGTTGAAGATGGTGAAAAGGGATACCAAAAGGTGATGCAAATAAAATACGGTCTTTCATTAGCCTTCGTATTTTTTTTGATAATAGCCATTTTGCTAAAACACGGACAAATAAATGGAATACCTATCATCCAAAATTGGTTATTACGGTAAGACATATTTGATAAATTTAATTTCAATAAAATAAAAGTATTGTATGAGTACTACGACCAAGCAGGTGATTAATCAATCCATTATTGATAATGCAATGACCTACGGTCAATACCGGCAGATGATTGACGAGCTGGTAAATAAAAATGAGACTACCGGAGATGATCATTCCGAAGAAATGATTGAATACACCAAAATGAATGTGCAACGGATGGACCGGCTTGATAAACAAATTGAGTTGGCTGACTCCCTTGTTGAAAAGCTTAACCAGCTTGATGAATCTTGGGTTTGGCTGATACTTACCGAAGCATGGTGTGGAGATGCAGCGCAAAATGTGCCGATTATTGCTAAGATAGCCGATCAAACTGAGAATATTGAGCTCCGACTTATTCTGCGTGATCAGCACTTGAATATTATAGATGAATACCTAACGGATGGCGGCCGGTCTATACCCAAGCTCGTATGTCTGGACGCTGAAACGTTACAGGAAATTGGAACTTGGGGACCTCGTCCCGGTGATTTTCAAAAAAAGGCGATGGAATGGAAAAACGACTCAGATATTAGCAAAGAAGAATGGGCTGAAAAATTGCACAAGTGGTATGCTAAAAACAAGGGACAAGAACTGATGGCTGATTTTGAAGAGTTGCTCAATCAGTGGTCCACAAACGACAGGTAATTTATTCGTCGAGTGCAACAAAAGACCAACTTGAACTCTCGCTTTTATTAGCTTGCATAACTTTTCGTTTTTGTATCCTTATGGTAATAACGGAATCAATATAAAATTTCTCAGGATTCTCGAGCTGGTCTTTAATTGTATGGATTGATAGTGTATCACCTTGTGCAATCGGTGGGGTACCGCTTCCATATCCCTTAACTTCTTCGACTTTAAGATGGAGCGTGTTTTTGTCTTTCCACACCAGCACTTTACCATTTACACGGGATTGGCCGGGCGCTAAACCGGGCAGGGGACGGTCGGCTGAGGGAGTGGTATCATTCTGAACCTTCAGAGTATCCTGTTTGGGAGTTTTATTTTGTGCTTTGTTATTTGATGATGCGCAAGCCAAAAATCCAATACTCACAATAAACACAATAACCCAACGATACATAGATGACATGAGACTATATTTGTATTAAGTTTGAATGTAAAATAATGGTAGAATAATTAAACGCAATTAATTCCACTGATTTATATTTAAGTAGTGAACAATAGAGAAAAGTTTTACGATCACGTCGCCCAAACCAGTGATGCCCCGATGGGGCTGGAGGTTGATTATGCCGAGGGGCCTTATATTTATACCACAGATGGTCGGCAGTATGTAGATTTTATTTCTGGTATTGCAGTAAGTAGCCTTGGTCATCGTCATCCAAAAGTGGTAGAAGCAGTAAAAAAACAGGCAGATCAGCATTTACACGTCATGGTTTATGGTGAGTTTATCCAAGAACCTCAGTCAGCTTATGCTGACTTATTGACGTCTCAGCTTCCTTCTTCGTTAGATCGGGTGTATTTTGTAAACAGTGGTACTGAGGCTAACGAAGGAGCGCTTAAACTGGCTAAAAAGCATACCGGCAGACATAAGTTTGTGGCCTTTAATCACGGCTATCACGGTGATACCCACGGCTCACTCAGCGTTACCGGCCGAGATGTATATCAGGATCCCTACAAGCCGTTGCTGCCCAATGTGCACTTTTTGGATTTTAACAGTTTTGAAGCACTTGATACCATCGACGAACAGACAGCAGCAGTTATTATGGAGCCTATACAGGGAGAAGGAGGTATTATTCCGGCTCAAAAAAAGTGGTTGAAGAATGTCAGACAACGGTGCAATGAGGCTGGAGCATTACTTATTTTTGACGAAATTCAAACCGGCTTTTATCGAACAGGCTCTCTTTTTGCTTTCGAGCAATATGATGTGGTACCGGATATTCTGTGCCTGGCTAAAGCCATGGGTGGAGGTATGCCCATGGGAGCATTTGTGTCTTCATCAAAAATATTTGAGTCGTTTATGTACAATCCGCCATTAAATCACGTAACCACATTCGGCGGACATCCTGTTTCTTGTGCAGCGGCTCATGCAACACTCAGTGAACTATTATCGGATGATTACGGCTATAAGGCCGATCAGATCGAATCTATTGCCAGAAAAGAATTGACAGCTGATGGTATTAGCGAGGTACGCGGAGTAGGAGCAATGCTGGGAATGGAGCTAAAAAATACAGAGTTAACCCGCCAAGTTGTAGAGGATTGTATGGATCAGGGTATTATTCTTGGATGGACTCTGCACTCTGATACTCTCGTTCGACTGGCCCCCCCACTGATAATAGACCTAGAGCTGCTTCAAGATATTTTCAAAAAAATTAACGGTACGATAAAAAAATATTGTCAACAATAAGATTGTTCATTGAAATTGTTTGTTGGCGTAAGCCTGCTAATAATATTAGTATTTTTTAATGTGTGGAAATGCCAAATAGTTTCTTTTTTTTAAAAAAAATGAGCCAAAATCGAGCGAGATATCGTATATAATATATGACAGGATAATCCTGTCGGCGATATACCATAAAAGTACATTCAAAAATAGGAGATAAATTATGACTAAATACTCTACAATTTTATATAGTACAGCTATTCTATTGATGGCTGGATTATTCATCAGTTGTTCAAATAGCACGGGTACAGAAGAAAAACCGGTTGAAGAAGCCTTAGTAGTTGGTACGCAGGTATCTTCAGACTTTTTGAATACTGGTGAATTTGATGTGTTAGGTACACCGTTAGATGAAGATAGGAAGAGCATACTTTCCGATGTAGTGGGTGCAAAGATAACACTCGACTCACTTTCAGGAAATACAAGTAGTAAGATTGCCCGAAAGAACAGCCGGGTCGTCTTTGGAAAGAACAAGCCTGTCTCAGATATAACTGTTGATATTCGATCGAGAGCAGTGAACCAAGCGGGAAACGACCCTTTTGCAATTTCTCTTGATATCGATGGTAGTGGAAGTATGAGTAATAATGATCCCAATCGTACGCGGGTGCAGGGAGCAAAAGATTTTGTGGATGAATTTTCACAAAATGCGAGCAACTTTGAAATTAGTATATTTACTTATGAAGGTGATCCTAATCGGTCCTTTTTATCTAATTCAGAACTTCTATCTGAGTTCAGTAGTAATACTTCAGCGCTCAAAGACTCTGTTGATAATGTAGAAGCCAGTGGTGGTACACCTACGTATCCATCTCTGCTTGAAGTTCTGGAGTATTCCGAACAGGAGAAACCTCATCAGTCAAATGAACGAGGAATAGTATTACTTTCTGATGGTTATCCAAACAGTACCGCTTTACGAGATAGTGTATGTAAGGTAGCCAATAACATGGATTCGCCTATTTATTCGATTGGGTTGGGGCCAGCCTCAGATCTTAGTAACAATCCGGATCCGGATGCTGTGCAGGAGATGCGGGATATATCTACTTGTACAGGAGGAAGTTATTCTGGCATTGATCCTAATAATAATTCTGTAAATGCCTCATCACTTTATCGGAATATTGCCATCGCTACATCAAAAGGGAATATTCAATTTAAGGCTAAGCTTTCAGGATCAGGATTTAGTAACCTCCAGCCGGGTACTATACTGTACTTTACCCTCAAGTTGGCTACAGGTAATGGACAGGCAGAAGCCTTCTTTTCTTTTAGTGTCCCCTCTACTAATTAGTATCTAGTTAAAATACGATTTAGAAAGAGCCTGCCAATAAACCGGCAGGCTCTTTTTTATTCAAAAAATGTTGATTGTGAGACCATTTTGGAAATGGAAAAGCGTACCCAATTGTTTTTATAATTAAGGCGTTCTGATTCGCTTTTTAAACGTTATCTTACGAACAAATTTACCATAGCCATTATGAAATCTATTAATCCCGCTACTGAAGAGCTTATTGCAGAATATGAGAAAATGAGTGATTCTACTATTAAATCAATTGTTCAACATGCAGCAGAAGCCCAGAATAAGTGGCGACGCAAGAGTTTTGATGAGCGGGCATCGCATCTCAAAGAGATAGCCCAAATTTTAGAAAATAATAGTGATGAATATGCTGAACTGATGGCCCGTGAAATGGGCAAGCCGTTGCCACAAGGTAAATCAGAGAGTGAAAAGTGTGCATGGGTGTGCCGGTATTACGCAGAGTATGCGGAAGAATTTTTGGAAGATGAAATAATTGAATCTGATGCAGACAAAAGCTATATCACCTACAATTCACTGGGAACAGTATTAGCTATTATGCCGTGGAATTTCCCGTTTTGGCAGCTGTTTCGTTTCGGTGCACCTGCGCTTATGGCCGGAAATGCTGTAATCCTAAAACATGCACCCAATGTAACAGGTTGTGCTTTGGCAATAGAGAAAATTATTCACCAAGCGGGGGTCCCTGAACAGTTGTTTCGAACGATTGTAGCAGATGTAGATCAGACGCAAGATCTTATTGTAAATCCTGGAATTGCTGCCGTTACATTAACGGGCAGTACCCGCGCAGGTAAAGCAGTTGCATCTAAGGCAGGTAGTAAGCTTAAGAAAACAGTGCTGGAATTAGGTGGTAGTGATCCGTATATCATTCTTGATGATGCCGACATCGAGAAGGCAGCAGAAACGTGTGTGACATCCAGGTTACTTAACAGTGGGCAAAGTTGCATTGCTGCTAAGCGCTTTGTTGTGGTGGAAGATAAATATGAACAATTTTTGGACATTGTACATCAAAAAATGGCTAATAAACAGATCGGGGATCCCTTTAACGATGATACTGACATTGGTCCTATGGCGCGCAAAGATTTACGAGATAAGCTACATAATCAGGTTCAAGAAAGTGTAAAAGCGGGTGCCAAATGTATATTGGGAGGTGAAATTCCCGATCGGGAAGGTGCTTTTTATCCGCCTACGATATTAACAAATATTACCCAAGGTATGCCGGCCTATGAAGAAGAGTTGTTTGGTCCCGTAGCTTCTGTTATTAAAGTGAAAAATGAACAAGAGGCTATAATGGTTGCTAACGATACTGATTATGGATTGGGTGCCGCTATTTTTTCCGAAGATGTTGATCGCGCTGAGGAAATAGCCGCCAAGGAACTGCAGGCCGGCTGTTGTTTTATTAATGAGTATGTAAAATCTGATCCTCGTCTTCCATTTGGGGGTATAAAAAAATCGGGTTTTGGGCGCGAACTTTCGCAGGTTGGCATTAAAGAATTTGTAAACATCAAGACTGTTTACCAGGCATAAATAAGAAAATTAGTAATAAGCAGCTATCAAAGACTGTTATACATCAATATTTTTTAAAATGACCCCTTTTTGTACTAGATTACGTATATACTATGTGTGGGAGATACTAAATCAAAAAAAAATACTAACTAAAATTTGTAAATAATTATGATACGACGTTACATAACTTATACGATACTTATTGGACTCATGGTTGCACTTTTGGGTTGTAGTGATGATTCGACTGGACCAGATCCTTCAGAAGCACCACAACTTCCAGAACTCCAAAATGAGGAGGCTAAAATGGATGTGTCTTTTTTCAAAAACACAAATCCCAAGGCATTGGCTACTGCCTCTTCTGCTACAACACAAAATTATACTGATGCTAAAAACACAGCCATAGGAGCATCTAGTACATTGCTATACGGCAATACTTACCAGGGATTCCTCAGTGCTGCGGGCCAACAACAGCCCAACTATAATAATGGAGTATGGGAATGGACGTATAGTTACAGTTACCAAGGCACCAGTCTCGAGATTCGGACAACTGCTGAGGAACTGAATAATAAAGTGGAATGGGCTCAATATTGGACATACGATGATAGTCAAGGGAATAGTTATAATGACTATAAAATATTTGAAGGTACTGTAAGCAATGATGGTTCAACAGGCAACTGGACGTTCAATGTCCTTGATCCTAATGGAACGCAGGAAATTCCGGCAATTGTAAGTAAATATGATATTACCAGCGATACGCAAAGAGAACTTACAGCTAAGTTTTATGATAGTTCTGGAAGTTTAACTGGAACTTATAAGTATGTACAAGACGGGGCTGAACATACTCTTACTATATCAACAGTTAGCAGTAGTTCCGATGTCATTGTGTTCTGGAATACAGATACCGGAGCTGGATATATCCAAGAAAACGGTACGAAACACGAGTGGGATTCTAACCAGCAAGATATTTAATTAGGCTAATACTTTTTAGCTATTCAAAAGCCCGGTACTCCCGGGCTTTTTTTATTTTAAAAAAATAAGATGACATAACGTTGGCATTCTGAATAATGATATTTTGTTCATAGTGATATAGAACAGAATTTTGCACTATCATGTCAGATTCAATACAAAATTCCATACGAGGACGGGGCGCATCCGATAATCCGGGTAATCGTTTTGAGGGCTATTATACAGATTACGATCTTGACGATGAAACTGGTGAAAAGCCGTCGCAGGATACCAAGCTTATTCCTGATGACAGTAATGAGATTCTTTCCGAGAACGACAGTCCGGATATTCCGTTTACGTATAGCCTCAATCCATATCGGGGATGTGAGCATGGTTGTATTTATTGCTATGCACGGCCCACGCATGAATATTTGGGTTTTTCGGCCGGACTCGATTTTGAGTCGCGGATTATGGTCAAGTACGATGCGGCGCAAAAAATACGTTCTACATTTGCCTCCCCAAAATGGATGCCCGAACCTATCGTGTTTAGCGGTGTTACGGATCCCTATCAACCCATCGAGGGAGAACTGGAAATAACCAGAGACTGTTTAGAGGTATGTATGGAGGCTAGAAATCCCGTGAGTATAATTACAAAAAATTACAGAGTAACGCGGGATATTGATCTTTTGGAAAAGCTTTCAAAGTATAATGCTGTTCATGTAACACTTTCGGTAACGACGCTCGATCGCGACTTGGCTCGAGTGATGGAGCCGCGAACGTCACAGCCACCGCGTCGCCTTAAAGCCATCGAGAGATTAACTAAAAAGGGCATCTCTGTAGGCGTAAATGTAGCTCCCATTGTCCCTGGATTAACAGATCACGAACTTCCGGATATTTTGGAAGCAGCAAAAGATGCTGGAGCAACTTATGCCGGGTACACTATTGTTCGTTTGCCATACGGTGTCAAAGATCTGTTCCAAGATTGGTTGAAACAACATTTTCCGAATCGAAAAGAAAAAGTGTTGAATAGAATCCGTAATATACGCAGTGGAAAGCTAAACGAAAGCGAATTTGGGCAGCGGTTTCATGGAGAGGGAGAGTTCGCCGATCAAATAAGAAATTTGTTTAACATACAAACGGAACGATTAGGCTTTAATGAAGAACCCGTTAAACTGTCAACTAAGTATTTTAAGAGACCAGAAGAGGGGCAATTAAATTTATTCAAAACGTAAAAAAATATGATAAATTAGCGTTGATAATGTCCCAAAGGGAATACTAACTTTGATATTTGTATCTAAAAATTCTAATACAATATAGCTTTGTGTTGTCCTTACTGATATTGATTTCTTATTTGTTCCATAATATCGACAAATGAAATTGAACGATAAGATAAATATTATGGGGGATGAAAAAATCAGTATTTAATGTTCATTTATCTACTTGATATTAATATATTATCATGATCAAATGAGCTAATTGTAACTTGCTAATTTTGGAAGAATCTAATTTTCTATTATGTCAGAAACACCATCTACCATGCTGGAACTTGGAACCCAAGCTCCGGATTTCAAACTATTCGATACTATAAATAATCAGCTAGTTTCACTGAGTGATTTCAATAATGCCAAGGGATTACTCGTGGTTTTCATCTGTAACCATTGTCCGTATGTAAAACATATTATTGATGAATTTGTGGTAACGGCTAAAGATATTCAACAAAAGGGAATTGGTGTTGTAACTATTAGCTCGAATGATGTAGAAAACTATCCCGAAGATAGTCCGGTAAAAATGGCTTCATTTGCCAGAGAAAAGAAGTTTTCATTTCCGTATTTGTATGATGGGAACCAACAAGTTGCAAAGGCTTACCGTGCTGCCTGTACTCCCGATTTATTCTTGTTCGATGAAAATGATGAGCTTGCCTATCGCGGACAATTTGATGATAGCCGTCCCGGCAATGATAAATCAGTTACTGGTAGCGATCTTCGCGAAGCGGTTGAAATGTTGTTTGATGGCAAAACGATGGATGATCAAAAACCCAGTGCTGGCTGTGGTATTAAGTGGAAGAAAGGCAATCAGCCAGAATATATTAGTTAAATATCTAGTGATATGGGTGGAAATAAAGATAAAGCGGATATTGCTCAAATTAGGCGCGATTACTCACTCGAAAAATTATCAGCATCATCAATTAATGATGATCCGATAAAACAGTTTTCAGTTTGGTTCGAGAAAGCCATTGAGGCTGATCTCATAGATGCGAATGCAATGACACTTTCAACCGCATCTCAAAAGGGTCAGCCATCTTCGCGGATTGTATTATTAAAAGGAGTCGATAAAAAAGGGTTTCGTTTTTATAGCAACTATGCCAGCCGAAAAGGAAAAGAATTAGCTAAAAACCCATATGCTTCGCTTTGTTTTTATTGGGCGCCGCACGAACGCCAGGTTCGTATTGAAGGCAAGGTAGAACAATTAAATCGACAAGAGTCTGCAGCATATTTCCAAGCGCGTCCCCGCTTAAGTCAGATTGGAGCATGGGCATCAAAACAAAGTACTAAGGTCTCATCCCGTGAAGAGCTTGAATCTCGCTTTAAAAAAATTAAAAAACGTTTTGCAGGTAAAGATATACCTTTGCCTGATTTTTGGGGTGGATACTTGTTGAGGCCTGAACGAATGGAATTCTGGCAGGGTAGAGAAGGTCGGCTGCACGATCGTATTTGTTATAAAAAAAAGACAGAAGGGTGGGAGAGCTTCCGCCTTGCGCCCTAAGCATAATTTTATTGTAACTGAATAACAACGGGTATAGTCATACGAACCTGAACGGATTTTCCTCGTTGTTTGCCAGGTTCAAATATTAAATTACGGACTGCGCGAAGTGCTTCTTTATCAAATCCACCACCAATTTCTCTGAGGATTTTAGCATTTTTGACCTTCCCGTCAGTATCAACCACAAACTGAACTTTGTACGGTACCTTCAGTGCTTGCTAATTTTGCTTTACGGGGATAGTTGGTATCATCATAAAGAGATTGTTTGGCGCCCTTTATTTTAGCTTCTTGCTCTACCGCTCGAAATATTTTCTCCTTGTGTCCTTTCGTTGCTGACTGTTCCGGCATTGGCATATTGCTGTCCTCTTTAACTTTAAAATCAGGGTCGTCCATCGACTCTTCAATGGTTTCATGATTAGGTACCTCGTTAATTACGATTGGTTTGGATGGAGTGGCAGGTGTTTTCTGTTGATTCCTAATGGGGACATTTACCGACTTTAAATAATTAGCGCTTCCTGTTTCTCTGCCGGAAATTTAAACGCAGATAATATCAGAAGAAGTGCCAATATTAATCCCAGTTCAAACATAACATAATAGCCTTTTTTTTAGATCACCGCTTATTTTCATACTAGTCCCGTGTTTTATTAAAATTGGTGCTTGTTATATATGTTATTTGTAAACTAATATCTTCGCGAGTAGCCGAAATAACATATTCGTTTTTTAAACACTGTTAACCCCATGGGAGTAAATAAGAAACAGCGATTTGAAGAAGTAGCTAGTTTTGATCATGTATCAGAACTGACTGATTTTCAAGATGAAAAGTCGGAAAAGCCCAGAGGCAGGTGGAATAAAGACATATTTGGAAATTCAAATCCCAATATTGTTGAGTTGGCCTGTGGTAAAGGCACTTATACCTTGGAGCTGGCACGAAGGAATCCACAGAAAAACTATATTGGAATTGATATTAAGGGAGCTCGTATTTGGAAGGGGGCTACTTGTGCTCGTGATAAACAGCTCGAAAATGTGCATTTTTTGCGTATTTATATCGATCATCTGCACGAATATTTTGGTCCTGCTGAAATTGACGATTTATGGATTACTTTTCCTGATCCCTATCCAAAAGGGAGTGATCGCAACAAACGGTTGACATCCCCTAAGTTTTTGAGGATTTATCAAAAAGTATTGCATCCTGAAGGGAAAGTGCGTCTTAAAACCGATAGCGATAAGCTATTTTCATTTACGCAACAGGTGATTACGGATACCTCTTGTGAGCAGATCGATATTGTAGAAGATATATATCGACAGAAGTCTAATAACAAGCTGCTTACTATTCAAACGGACTATGAAAAAGAACATTTAGCGAAAGGCCGAACTATTTCATTTATTAGTTTTTCTTTGCCTGATGATCCCATATAATTACAGTTTTAGGACTGTTTTTAGCCAGAAAAAAGTTTATATAATATAATTGCTTTATCGATTCAGAAATGTTTAATTAAATAAATTAACACCGTTAACCATATGTGCAATGGCTCAAGCCACAGAAAAAAAATTAAAGAAACGCATAACTGAAGCTGCACGGCAGGTATTGCTTGCTGAAGGCTATCGCAATTTTTCGCTTCGTAAAATTGCTCGAGAAATCGGTGTAAGTGCTACCAGTATTTATTTACATTTTGAAAACAAGGATGATCTGGTACATACACTAATGGAGCGGGCAATTTCTCGACTCAATGATCAGCTCGAAAATGAGATAAGCAAGTATGAAGATCCTATTTCAAAACTTGAAGCTTTGGCTCATGAATATGTTTCGTATGCCTTGAATCATCCCCGGGAGTATCAGGTAATTTACTTAATCAGCTCGGACGAGATGACCCGGTATCCCAAAGATAAATTTCGTAAGGCACGCCGTGGTTATGAGATTGTAACCGAAGTGCTTGAAGAAGGCGTGAAATCGGGACTAATTTCGGAAAGTCAGCCGCGCATGGCAGCTTATACATTTTGGGCACAATTACACGGCGTTATGTCTGTGGTACTTTCACAGCGTTTGGATAAGCGGATTGAACAGGAAGAGTTTATTCAAGAAGCTATTGAACATATTATCAAAGGATATCAGGTTCGTACTGCATTAAAAGAAAGCTAAGTTTGTAAGCATGTAACTTAAACCAAGTATATTATGGAATTTTTAAAAGAAAGTTTTGGATTTTTATATCAGTATCCACTTTGGGCGGTTATTACAACTATGGTCATTGTGTCTGTATTGTTTGCCGCATGGGGAACGCCGCTTTTAATATGGGGTGCCGCTGGATTTATAGCCCTGTGGGGCTTTTCGGCACCAACTTGGGCATTCTGGGTTTATGCCGGCCTTATTGTACTGTTTAATGTAAAACCCGTTCGCAGGACGTTACTATCTGGTCCGCTGATGAAGTTATTGGAGGCGATTAACTTCTTGCCGGCCATATCAGAAACGGAGCGTACGGCTATAGAAGCAGGTAATGTTTGGGTGGATGCCGAGCTGTTTTCTGGTAAGCCGGATCTTGATCGCTTGGCGAATGAGTCGTATCCCGAGTTGACTGAAGACGAGCAGGCTTTTCTGGACGGTCCTGTAGAAGAGCTTTGCGGGATGGTTGATGATTGGGATGTATTTGTGCGTAAAGGTTTTACAGATGAAGTTTGGGAATTTATGCGGGAGCACAAATTTTTCGGGCTGATTATTCCCGAAAAGTATGGTGGACTTAATTTTTCTGCAACGGCACACAGTGCTATAGTATCTAAACTTGCGTCACGGTGTGGCCCTTTGGCAACGACGGTAATGGTACCGAACTCATTGGGTCCGGCAGAATTGCTGATGCACTACGGAACGGACGAGCAAAAAGATCATTATTTGCCACGATTGGCTACCGGAGAAGAAATGCCCTGTTTTGGGCTTACCGAACCTACCGCTGGTTCTGATGCCGGGGCAATGACAGCTGAAGGAGAAGTATTCAAAGGAGATGACGGAGAGTTATACATCCGTCTAAACTTTACGAAACGGTACATTACGCTGGCTGCTATTTCTACGGTTATTGGATTGGCGATAAAGTTACACGATCCGGAGAATCATCTGGGTAATGGTGAGTTTCCCGGTATTACTTGTGTGCTTGTTCCGAGTGAGACTGAAGGGATTAAATTAGGACGTCGTCACGATCCGTTGGGCGTGCCATTTTATAACTGTCCCATTGACGGCAAAGATGCTGTAGTCTCTGTTGATCAAATTATTGGTGGTCCCGAGAATGCCGGTGACGGTTGGCAAATGTTGATGGAGTCGCTAGGCGTGGGTCGTGGTATTTCATTGCCCGCCCAAAGTACCGGCGGTGCTAAAGTAGCAACCCGAGCACTGGGAGCTTACACTGCCGTTCGACGACAGTTTGGTATCAATATTGGAAAGTTTGAGGGTATCGAAGAACCGATGGCCCGTATAGGTGGTTCTACTTATTTGTTAGATGCTGCACGTAGATATACTTGCGGCGCGCTCGACACTGGCGAAAAACCATCGGTGGTTACGGCTATTGCCAAGTACAATTTTACGGAAATTGCCCGTGATATTATTAATGATGCAATGGATATTCAGGGAGGAGCTGGAATTTCACGTGGACCTCGAAATATTCTGGCCCATCAATATATTGCTATGCCTATTGCCATTACGGTAGAAGGAGCTAATATTTTGGCCCGAAGCCTTATGATATTTGGACAGGGGGCAATCCGTTGCCACCCCTATGCGTATGATGAGATTAATGCCCTTACGGAAGGTGATACTAGAAAGTTTGATAGTGCTTTCTGGGGGCATATTGGTCATGTAGTACGTAATACAGGTCGTGCATTATTAATGAGTATTACCCGCGGCAAATTCACCTCGACGCCGGTAAGCGGTGCGGCCTCGAAGTATTATAAGAAACTGTCTTGGGCATCTGCCTCCTTTGCCTTACTTGCTGATATTGCATTGGGATCATATGGCGGGGGACTTAAAATAAAAGAAAAGATAAGCGGACGCTTTGCTGATATCCTTAGCTGGATGTATTTGGCTACTGCTACACTTCGACGCTATGAAGCTGAAGGAAATCAAAAAGAAGACAAAATTTTCTTTGAATGGGCGATGGAGCATGCCTTTGGCCAAATTCAAGAGGCTTTTGATGCTATTTATGAGGATATAAGCGTTCCGGGATTAAGCTGGTTATTTCAAGGTCCCATTGCACTGTGGTCCAGGGTAAACCGTATTGGTAGTCGGCCTTCCGATAAGCTTGGGCATAAAGTTGCACAGGCTATGCAAAAAAGAGGAGCCCAGCGTGATCGAATGACGGATGGTATCTATATGCCTGAGGATATTGATCAGGCAATGGGCCGATATGAACATGCGCTTGAATCGCTCGAAAAAGCAGAGCCTGTTTATAAGAAAATTCATAAAGCAACCAAGAAAAAAGAACTGCCTAAAACACAGCCGCGTTTTGTCATTGATGAAGCCAAAGAGAAAGGTATCATCACGGATGAAGAGGCAGAACTGATCCGAAAAGCAGAAGATGCACGCGTAGAACTTGTGCAGGTGGATGAGTTTACGCTGGAGGAGTATGAGAATCAGACGCCTTCGACTCCCGAACTAAAAGACAGTGCCGAGGCTGAAAATGTAGCAGGATAGCTGGTATAATAATTTAGTCTGAGTATAAGAGCCTCGTTAACCTTTAGGGTTGACGGGGCTTTTTTATTGCAACCAATTTATATTGATTATTACGAATAAAAATAGTTATTTAGTCTATGTAATATAATTTATATAGTATATAATTCTTTTAAAAGGTTAAAGAATAGCTTAATATGATATGTCTGGTTATAATTTAGATGATATTGATAGAAAGATTTTAACCATCCTTCAACAGGACGGACGTATCCCCAATAATAAATTAGCTGACAAGGTTGGCCTTACGACAACGCCTACTTTAGAGCGTGTAAAGCGCTTGGAGAGGGAAGGTATTATCAAAGGATATGGTGCCCGGGTAGATGAAGAAGCAATTGGAAAAGGTTTAGTCGTTTTTTGTTCGCTTCGGCTGGCGGTGCACCAGATGCATACATTAGACGAGGTTTGTGAGCGCATTGATGAGATGTCAGAGATTCAGACCTGTTATCACATAACCGGTGACTCTGACTTTTTGCTGAAGATTGTCGTCAAAGATATGTCGGCCTATGAGAATTTTATGCATGATAAACTAACCCGACTGCCGGGGATTGAGCGTATCTATAGTAATATTGTGCTGTCCACGAAAAAAGAAAATCATCATCTTCCGATAGACGAGGATTAAGACCATGAACAAATCAAAATTCAGTATCGAAAGCGAAACTGTACATGCAGATCATCCCAAAAGTGATCCGTTTGGTTCACATGTAATGCCGATTTACCAGACTTCAACCTTCAAATTTGATTCTGTAGCAGACGGTCGCAAATTTTTTGCTCATGAGGAGGGTGGAGCAACGCATTCTTATTCAAGGTTAGGTAATCCAACTGTAGATAGATTGGAAAGTATACTTGCTCGGTTGGAAGGTTTGGGTTTACCAGACAATAAAGAAATTTCAGCTCTGGCATTCAGTAGTGGTATGGCGGCAATAAGCACTGCATTGATTGCTATGGCGAAAGAGGGAACAGTCATTGCACAACCCGCCCTTTATGGCTGCACCGGACAGTTTTTGAAAGAGGAGGCTCCGGAGCTGGGTATTGATACGCATTTTTTGAATTTGAATGATCTGGATGCTTTGGATAAAGCCTTGAATGATAACCCGGATGTGAAGGTGATTTATGCTGAAACGATTGCCAATCCAACAATGGAGGTATCAAATATTTCTGCAATTGCTGATTTGGCTGAAGCTTACGATGTGACATTTGTTGTTGATAATACCTTTGCTACACCGTATCACCTACGGCCACTGGAGCATGGAGCAGATATTGTGGTACATTCAGCTACAAAGTATTTAAATGGTCATGGCACGCTCATTGGTGGGGCAGTAGTTGGTCGGAATACTATTTTTGAGGAGTTTAACCTGGCAACGTATCGAAAAAATTTGGGCGGCGTCATGAGTCCTTTTGAAGCCTGGTTGCTGTTAAATGGGTTGAAAACGTTTAGCCTGAGGATGGAGCGCCACGCTGAAAATACGATGAAGATTGCAGAATACTTGGACCAGCACGAAGCTGTTAGTAATGTATTTTACCCGGGACTACATTCTCATCCAGATCATGATTTAGCGTCTGATATTTTTGAGGATGGTTATGGAGGAGTATTAAGTTTTGAGCTCAAAGGTGGTTTTGATTCCGGTGTGGAGCTCATGGAAAATGTTGATCTTTGCACGCTGGCCGTGAGTTTGGGTACGGCCGATACACTGATTCAGCATCCTGCCTCAATGACGCATTCAGTGATGGATGAAGAGTTGCGTTTGCAGGCGGGTATTACTGATGGATTAGTCCGCTTGGCTGTTGGTATTGAAAAGGGGGATGATATTATTGCTGATTTAACCCAGGCATTGGCTAAGGTTGAGCCGGTAACGATTTAAAATTCTAAAAGCCCGCTACTGTTAAGGTTTGGGGCTTTTAGATTAAGGTCTTATCAAACACAATTTTACCAGCCACCACTCGCGCCACCACCACCAGAGCCGAATCCGCCTCCGCCGCTAAAACCACCGAAACCACCGCTGCTTCCTCCTCCGATTGAACTTCCACCAGAGCCACCGCCAAACAATATGAAACCTGCCGGACCCAGTGTACGTCTGCGTTTCCCTTTGCCTTTACCGCGCCCTTTGCGAGAGGAAGAATAGATTACAAAAATGATGAAGAGGGCAAAAATGATGTATGAAGCCATATCATCATCTTCTGAAGATTTTTTGGTCAATTGGCCCTCAAATTCTCCGCTGGACAGTTGTATTAAAGCGGAGGTAGCCTCGTCCAGTCCTTTATAGTAATTACCCTTTTTAAAATTTGGGTTCATAATCTGCCGGATAATTCGTCCAGCCATAATATCGGGTATAGCACCTTCCAGACCATAACCTACCTCAATACGCATTTTCTGTTCTTCTTTGGCTACTACAATAAGTACGCCGTTATCTTTATTTCCCTGCCACATCTTCCAGTCATTGAATAGGGTCGTAGCTGTTTCTTCAATAGAAACCCCATTTAGACTTTTTAACATCGCAATGGCAATGACCGTCGTGGTAGTATCTCGATAATTGCGAAGCTTGGTTTCCAGCCGTTCTTGATCGGAGTTGCTGAGCATATGGGCATAATCATTCACATGGCCAGAGGGTTCAGAAGGTAAATTTTGTGCCACTGCTGTGGGAAGAAGACACAGTAAAAACACGCTTGAAAGTAACAGTACGGATAATGATTGTTGAAATCGCGAAAAGGTCATATCAAAAGTAAAATCTTAGTTATCCTGATAGCTTATTTCATTGGTTAGTTCATCAATGTCATCGTGTTCGTAGGGATACAGTTCAGCAAGTTTGCCTGCGACTTCACTGATTGCCTCCTGAATTCCTTTTGCAAACTCATCTTTTTTGAAATGAGTAAGCAGAATATTCAGTACATCATTCCAGTATCCTTCCTGTACCTGTTTATCGATACCTTTACCAGCATAAACGGCGGCTTTATGATCTTCAAAAGCGATATAGATGAGCACGCCATTTTTTCTTTTTGTAGCATCCATACCTAAATCGTGAAAAATACGTGCGGCGTGTTCCAGTGCATTTCCGTTGCATTGTTTTTGGATATGGACGCGAACTTCTCCGGTTGTTTTCTGTTCGGTCTTGTTAATGGCTGCTATAATTTGCTGCTCCTCTTCTTCTGTAAGTAGTTCTTGTGTTGCCATTGTCTTGATAGTTTATAGTCAGTTAAAATTTACTTCGGGCGTTTCACTGGCGCCTTCTTCAGCCTCGAAGTAGGCTTTCTTATCAAAGCCGAGGATACTTGCAAACAGGCTGCCCGGAAATTTACGAATTGCGGTATTATAGGTTTGTACTGATTCGTTAAAGCGTTGTCGTTCCGTGGAAATACGATTCTCGGTTCCCTCCAGCTGCGTTTGCAGATCCTGGAAATTTTGATTGGCTTTAAGCTCAGGATACTTTTCGACCGTTACCAATAATCTGGATAGTGCTCCGGAAAGTTGCTTCTGGGCTTGTTGGAACTGTTGTACTTTTTGCGGATTGTTTAGATCTTCAGCCGAAACCTGAATGGAGGAAGCCTTGCTGCGAGCTTCGGTAACCTGAGTAAGGGTCTTCTGTTCAAAATCTGCTGCCCCTTTTACGGTATTTACTAAGTTAGGAATCAAGTCTGACCGCCGTTGATACTGATTTTCAACTTGTGCCCAACTTTGATTTACTCTTTCTTGCTTTTCTACCAGGCTATTGTTTACGCTCACCCCATAAAATATTATGAGGGCTGCAATAGCAATTCCGATAATAGTCTTAATATTCATTTGCCAAAAATTTGAGTGAAAGATTTGCCATAATATACGAAAGCTTAATAAAATTGATACAACATATCACTTGTTAAAAATAAATCGAGTTTAACTCTGTGTAATAAAAAATGTTATAGCCATCTACCGTTGATTTTGCCGCTGATAGCTCAGCAGTAAATCAATTTTAGCCGAACAATATTTTTTGATCAGTATGGAGTTCCCTATCTTTAAGCTCTTAATTTTCAATATGCTAATTTTGTAGTTTTGTCCTACAGCTTTATTTATTTTGATCTGGATGATACGCTGCTCCACCACAAAGAAGCTGAGCAGTCAGGATTAAAGGATGTCCACAGGCACTTTCCATTTTTTGAGGATATTGATGTACAAGAACTTATTGATGAATATCACAAGATAAACAGTAAGCAATGGAAGAAGTACAGCCAGGGGGAGGTGAGCCGTACGGAACTTCAGCGCAATCGCTTTGAACAGACGCTACAAAATTTGGACCTGGACGGTAGCAAGTACAAAGAGGTTGGGGATCAGTACTTGCAATTTTACCGCAATCACTGGCAATGGGTTGATGGTGCGGAACAAGCCTATCAGAAAATATCGGAGTATCATCCGGTGGGAATCTTAACCAATGGATTTGCCGAAACTCAGCGGCTTAAGTTTGAACAGTTCGGATTTTACGAATCAGCTGATCATACAATAATATCCGAAAATGTAGGTGCACTTAAGCCTGATCCCAAAGTATTTGCCCATGCCACCGAGCAAGCCGGCGTAGAAAAGGATGAGATCCTGTATGTCGGTGATTCTTTTTCTTCTGATGTTGAAGGTGGTTCACAATATGGATGGAGTATTGCATGGTTTACATCCAATGGGGATACGAACAAGCACAAGAAAGCTGATTTTGTTTTTCAAGATTTTGACGCATTAATAAATTATTTGGAAATATAACCTTCCAACACTTACATATTTTATAACTGATGTCTGATACAACCATTAAAGAACCAGAAGTAACACTTGAATTAGCCAAAGATCACGGACTTACAGAAGAAGAGTTCGAGATGGCCAAGGATTATCTCGGACGTATGCCGACCTTTACTGAGCTGGGGGTGTATTCGGTGATGTGGAGTGAGCACTGCTCATATAAAAATTCCATCCTGGAGATTAAAAAACTGCCCAACGAAGGCCCGCAGATGTTGGTTGATGCCGGCGAAGAAAATGCCGGCTTGGTTGATATTGGAGATGGGCTCGGTTGCGTATTTAAAGTGGAAAGCCATAACCATCCATCTGCCATTGAACCATATGAAGGTGCAGCAACGGGTGTGGGCGGCATTCACCGCGATATTTTTACGATGGGAGCGCGTCCCATTGCCAGCCTAAATTCTTTGCGATTTGGTGATCTTGATACTCCTCGCGTTCGCTTTTTGCTGGATGGCGTGGTACGCGGCATTGCAGACTATGGCAATTCCTTTGGCGTGCCGATGGTAGGTGGAGAAATATACTTCGATGAAAAGTATGAAGGCAATCCACTGGTTAATGCTATGAGTGTTGGTATTGTCAAAGAAGATGAAACGGCATCCGCTATTGCCGAAGGAGTAGGCAATCCCGTAATTATTGTTGGTTCTGATACCGGCCGGGATGGGATCCATGGTGCGACGTTTGCCTCCGAAGAGATTAGTGAAGAAAGCGAAGATAAACGTCCAAGTGTGCAGGTGGGCGATCCTTTCTCGGAGAAACTACTGCTCGAAGCTACGCTCGAAATTATCAAAAATGGGGGCATTGTAGGTGTACAGGATATGGGAGCAGCAGGGATTAGCTGTTCATCTTCTGAGATGACTGCCAAAGGGGGCGTGGGCATGCGTCTTGATTTAGATAAGGTTCCGGCACGTGAAGACGGTATGACAGCTTATGAACTATTGCTTTCTGAAAGTCAGGAGCGGATGCTGGTAGTGGCCGAGAAAGGTCGGGAGCAAGAAATTATTGATATATATGAGAAGTGGGACCTGAACGCTGTGGTTATCGGTGAAGTAGTAGAAGGCGAAAATGTGACCTATGTCAAAGATGGAGAAGTGAAGGCCGATATTCCCGCTGACAGTCTGGTATTGGGCGGCGGAGCACCGCGCTATGAGCGCGAAGCCACTAAACCAGAATATCTCGAAGAGACACAGAGCTTCGATATGCATTCACTGGACCATTCTGATGATCACGAAGCTATCGTGAAACAGTTACTGGGAGCCGCGAATATCGCATCCAAACGATGGGTTTATGAACAGTATGATACTATGGTACGTACTAATACAGTTAACGGTCCCGGTGCCTCAGATTCAGGCGTGGTACGTATTAAGGGAACGGATAAGGCTTTAGCCGTTAAGACTGATTGCAATGGTCGGTATGTGCATTTAAATCCGCGTAAGGGTGGACAAATTGCCGTCGCCGAATCGGCGCGAAATGTTGTTTGCAGCGGTGCCAAGCCGATGGCTATTACCAATTGCCTGAATTTCGGGAATCCTTATAAACCCGAAGTATATTGGACATTTAAAGAAGCATTGGCGGGCATGGGTGATGCGTGCCGAACGTTTAATACACCGGTAACCGGTGGAAATGTAAGTTTTTATAATGAAAACCCGGAAATGGCGGTCTTCCCAACGCCGGTGATCGGCATGTTGGGTTTGATTGAAGATCTGGAGAACGATCGTATGACCCCGGAGTTCAAGAATGAGGGCGATATCATTTACTACATGGGTGCAGAACGGGAAGGACTTGGTGCAAGTGAATACTTACATGCAGTACATGATCTTAACACCGGAGATGCACCTGAAATTGATCTGGACTTCGAAGCGCAATTACAATCAACACTTTTGGAGGCGATACAGCAGAATCTGGTGAATGCAGCCCATGATATCTCTGATGGTGGATTAGCAACAACCTTGGCAGAAATGGCGATGTTTGCTGGGAAAGGCGCTTCCATTTCAGTAGATGAGCTTAAGAATAGTACTCACGAAGTATTGTACAGTGAAGCACAATCCGGAGTGGTAGTCACTTGTGGTAAAGATCAGCAGTCATCGTTAGAAAATCATTTTTCAGATAATGATATTCCATTTGTTAAATTGGGAGTAGTAGGCGACCAGGAAGATGATTTCGAAATTGCAGATCTGTTAAGATTGTCAACAGACGAGATGTTGTCGATTTATGATAATGTGATTCAGGCCGATATGCAGCAGCGGTAAAGTGAGATTAATATCTCACTTGGCTGTTGAGGCAGGCTCTCATGCTTCTCACAGATAACATTGAATTTTCTGGCACCGTAGCTCCGCTGCGGTGCTTTTGTTTTAGATGAACGAATCTTGTTGCAAAGTCCTTTATAGAGCAGACCAGAAAACCAGAATAAAAAGTATTAGCATAATGGAAGATAAGGTTGTACTCATTGTTGGCGGTTCAGGTGGAATTGGCAGTGCATGTGGACGCGTATTTGCTAAGGCTGGTGCAAAAGTAGTGCTTGCCGCCCGCAATCAACAGAAAGTTGAAGAAGTGGCTAAAGAAATTAATGATGAAGGCGGTGAAGCATTTGTAATCAATGTGGAGGTTACAGACTTAGCTTCGGTATCGAAAATGGCGCGTGAAGTGACTGAGGACCTGGGATCTATTGATGTGCTCGTGAATGCTTTTGGTACTGCTGTAATTCAGCCACTGCTTGATATCAATCCCGAAGATGCCAAAGAGATGCTGGATGTAAATGTGTATGGCACCTTTCTGGTGACGCAGACGGTAGTGCGTTATATGGCGACTAAAAAGAAGGGGCGGGTTATTATGTTTCCCGGCAGTGTAGGTAAGTATTCCATGAAAAATTCGTCGCTTTATTCTGCTTCAAAATTTGCTATCACCGGATTTACAAAATCTCTTGTGAAAGAATACAAGCGTAGCGGTGTCAAGTTTACGCTTATGTATCTTGGCGGTGTTGATACCCCAATGTGGGATAGTGAAACAGTAGATATGCGTGTACAGAAAGACAAAATGTTGTCGGCCGAGGAAGTGGCAAAATCCACTTATTATGCTGCCAATCAGCCA
This sequence comes from Fodinibius salinus, assembly GCF_008124865.1. Classification (NCBI taxonomy): domain Bacteria; kingdom Pseudomonadati; phylum Balneolota; class Balneolia; order Balneolales; family Balneolaceae; genus Fodinibius; species Fodinibius salinus. Next base: position 287,117 of record NZ_VNHY01000003.1, read on the forward strand.
GAAGGATCGGTGCTTAATGAGATTACTATCCAGCCTGAGTCACATCAGATGGTATAAAAAGTAGGCCCCTGACAGTAAATAACCAGACCGTCTACTGCCAACGGGCTACTTTATTTTAGTCAGCAGTTGCTGATTAGTTATAATACTTACACCTTATCACGAACAGTCTTGATGGATTGACCAATAATCTCGACTCCTTCATCAATTTGCTCTTTCGAAACAGTAAGGGGTGGTCGAAAGCGCATTGTTCTTGAACCGCAAGACAAAATCATGAGCTTATTTCTTTTGCATTCTTCGATGACAGCATCGCGGATGTGAGAGTTGGGAAAATCGATAGCACAAAATAATCCTTTTCCGCGGGGATTTTGTACGTGCTCAAACTGTTGATGTAGATCTTGGAGTCTATCCTGCAGGTAGGTTCCAACTTTGGCAGCATTTTCAACAAGATTCTCTTCTTCAATTACCTGCAGAATCCGTCCAAATCGAACCATATCCACAAGGTTGCCGCCCCAAGTCGAATTAATACGTGAAGACACGTTGAAGCAGTTATCTTCAACTTCATCGACGCGTTCGCTGGCCAGTATTCCACATACCTGGGCTTTTTTACCAAATGCTAAAATATCGGGTTTAACGTAATGCTCATGTGCCCAGAATTTGCCCGTCAGCCCTACACCAGTCTGTACCTCATCATAAATAAGTAGTGCTTCGTGATTGTCGGCTAAGTCGCGCAGTGCCTGGTGGAATTCTGGCCGAAAATGCCGGTCTCCGCCCTCACCCTGAATAGGTTCGATAATAATACAGGCAATATCATTTTTATATATATCAAAAAATCGTTTGGCTTGGGCAATTGCACGCTCTTCATCTTTTACGGTTTCACGAATGTTGTCGTCCGTAGCCGGATAGGTCATGGCTGGAGAAATAGCGCGCGGCCAGTCGAACTTAGGAAAGTATTTTACTTTGGTGGGGTCAGTATTGGTGAGTGACATAGTATAACCCGTACGACCATGAAAAGCCTGCTCAAAATGGAGTACTTTATGTCCTTTTTCTTGCCGATATCCTTTTTCAAAATTCTTTTGCACTTTCCAGTCGAAGGCTACCTTAAGTGCATTTTCTACGGCCAGGGCTCCGCCGGAAATGAAAAACGAATGGGGTAAATAATCCGGTATACCCACACGATCAAAATTATCTACAAATTTGGCCATCTCTTCGGTATAAACATCCGAGTTTGATGGCTTGTTGACGGCTACTTTACCGATTTTATTACGGAACTTGTTATTGGCCAGCCGTGGGTGATTCATTCCCAGGGGATTAGAAGCAAAGAATGTAAAAAAGTCCAGATATCGATCACCATTCCGGGCATCATATAGGTAGCTACCTTCACTTTTTTCGAGGTCGAGCACCATATCATACCCATCAGTTAAAATATGCTTGCCAAGAATATCGTGAACTTGTTCGGCCGTTACGTTATCAGTCTGAGACATAAGCTATTTCTATTGGTTAAACAGTGTTTTAGAGAGGAATGGTGTGTCCCTGAAGAAAATTGAATTTACTATTGACAAGTACCCATGTCAAGCCTTAACTTTGGGACTCACATCGCGGGGTGGAGCAATTGGTAGCTCGTCGGGCTCATAACCCGAAGGTTAGAGGTTCAAGTCCTCTCCCCGCCACTACCAAAAGCGACTTTCTCAAGACGAGAAAGTCGCTTTTTTATTTTTAGGAAAGAAATACAATATATACTGTTTACGTACCGTATTCATCAGAATATGGTAAACTTTATATCAGATATATCTCGAACAGGGAATTGAATTCCATAAGGAATTAACTACCAAGAGAGGGTTGTGAAAATCGGTCTTAAAAGTTGCTTGAGCTGAAATAATGGGCTGGGAAACAACTCGAAAAGCACAAGGCCGATCTTCTTTTTAGGATTTCATCTGTCGGTTGGCTTCCCCAAAAAATCGATCTAATAAGAAAAGAGAACGGCTATTACAGTAACTGTTATAAAAGAAAATAAGGAGAGAGACAGTAAGTGTTATGGTTTAGAACAAGTATCGAACTATAGTTATGAGCTTTAACGGTTTAGTACCCACTGTCGCAAGTTTATAACTTGTGACAATGGGATTTTGTATACACTAAACAGCCGTTTTTTCATATTGTTCAATAGTCTTCTTAATGATCTTGATACAATTATAAAGTTGTTCTTCAGTCATAACAAGAGGAGGTGCAAAGCGAATGATATTGCCGTGCGTAGGTTTGGCTAGGAGTCCATTTTCTTTTAGTTGCAGGCAAATATTCCAGGCAGTATCACTATCTTCAGAGTCATTAATCACAATGGCATTAAGCAGTCCTTTTCCTCTTACGAGCGTTACCAAATCCGACTGTTCAACAAGTTTATTCATTTCTTCGCGAAAGATTGCCCCTAGCTGTTCTGCATTTTCAGCAAGCTTTTCATCTTCAATAACTTGAAGTGCTTCCATAGCTACAGCACAAGAAAGCGGATTACCACCATAGGTAGAGCCGTGTTCACCGGGCCGCAGACATTCCATTACAGGATCATCAGCCAGTACTGCTGATACCGGATAAGCCCCACCAGACAATGCTTTCCCCAAGATTACAATATCAGGATGCACATTTTCATGATCTACGCAAAGCATTTTACCAGTTCGGGCAATGCCGGTTTGAATTTCATCAGCAATAAAAAGTGTATCGTACTTCTCACACAGTTCAGCTGCTCTTTTAAGATAACCGTCATCGGGAACAACCACGCCGGCTTCACCCTGTATAGGTTCTACCATAAATCCTGCTACATTTTTTTCTTGCAGTGCCTGTTCCAGCGCTTCCAAATCATTATAGGGTACAGAAACAAAACCAGGAGTGTAGGGGCCAAAATTTTTGCGTGCCACTGGGTCATTCGAGAAAGAGATGATACTGGTTGTTCGACCGTGGAAATTACCTTTGGCAACAATGATTGTTGCTTGTTCCGGTGTCAGGTTTTGCTTTTCATACGACCATTTTCGGCAGAGCTTAATGGCTGTCTCCACGCCCTCAGCTCCCGTATTCATTGGCAACAATTTGTCGTATCCAAAAAGATCGTGCATGTATTTTTCATATCTGCCGAGCTGATCACTGTGGAAAGCACGTGAGACCAACGTTAATTTTTCGGCCTGATTTTTTAATGTTTCTACAATTCGGGGATGGCAATGTCCCTGGTTAACTGCCGAATAGGCTGATAAAAAATCATAATATTTATTACCCTCAGGATCCCATACATGTACGCCTTTACCTTTTGATAATACAACAGGCAATGGATGGTAATTATGAGCTCCGTAATACTGTTCTAGTTCTATGGCTTGTGGGGTAGAAATCATAAATACTTATTAATTAAAAATGGTATATAAAATAGAATGATTTTTGGTCAAGAAAAATTGCTTTGGTGATATTATAATATATTGCAGAAAGGCCGAACTGAAATTTGGTATTTACATCTGTTTACGGCTATATTAAGTGCAAATTAAAACCCTTGAGCTGTAATACTCAAGGGTTTTTCTATTAGATAGAAGTCCAATTTATTCGACAATTGTTATATGCATTGGATTGACCTGACGATTATTGGCTGTTATATGGTAGCCATGTTAGGTTTTGGGTTATTCTTTTTGAAAAAAAATGAAGGAGCTGATGACTATTATGTAGGCGGTCGCAACATGGGTAGTCTGCACGTTGGCCTTTCAGTTGTTGCTACTGACGTCGGCGGTGGATTCTCTATTGGTCTTGGTGGCTTGGGTTTTGTGATGGGCCTATCGGGATCATGGATGCTCTTTACAGGTTTGATTGGTGCTTGGCTTGCCGCTGTGCTTCTTATCCCAAAAGTGAAAGGGAATAAAGCCTTTGATAATGCTTACACCTTTCCAGAAGTTTTTAAGTATTATTTTAATCCTAAAGTAGCTTTGGTAGCCGGTATTATTTCGGCAGTGGGATACGCTGGTTTTACAAGCTCTCAGATTTTAGCCGGCGCGAAGCTGGCAACAGGCACTTTCGCTGATCTGGACTTACAAACAGCACTTATTATTATGGGGTCTGTAGCCGTACTTTATACCGTAATGGGCGGGCTCAAAGCTGTTATTTACACTGATACCGTACAGTGGGCCATCCTAATGGTCGGACTCATTTTTGTAGGTATTCCTATATCATACTATGCCGTGGGCGGCTGGGAAGCTATTTCACAAACTGTTGATCCGGCTCTGCTTTCAATGACAAATATGGATTGGCAACGCGTGGTGTACTGGGCAGTCACGATTATTCCTATCTGGTTTGTAGGCATGACGTTGTACCAGCGCATTTACGCTTGTAATGACGAGGAAACGGCTAAGCGAGCCTGGTATTTAGCCGGACTTTTTGAATGGCCGGTGATGGCATTTATGGGTATTTCCTTAGGACTGTTTGCTAAAGTGGGTGCTGCTCAAGGCATGTTCGATTATTTAGGTGTTGCAAACGCTGCCGAGGCCGATCCTGAAACTGGTCTCCCTATGCTGTTACGTACCGTACTGCCCGTTGGACTTATGGGGATTATGATGAGCGCCTATTTTTCGGCTATACTCTCTACCGCAGATAGTTGTCTGATGGCCGCATCCGGTAATGTAGTTTCCGATATTATTGGTTATTTTAAAGATGTTGACCATGACAGCGATACCTTTTTGCGGTTTTCGCAGATAACGACCCTTATCATTGGTGCCGGAGCATTATTAATAGCTACAAGAATGACTAATGTGCTTAATCTAATGCTGTACTCATATGCATTTATGGTATCAGGATTGTTCGTACCTATTTTGGGTGCACTTTACTGGCCCAAGAGTAGCAGCACAGGTGCAATTGCAGCTATGATCTTAGGCGGGGGAACAACACTGGCGCTGGAACTTTTGCTGCAAACTATTGTTTTAAACCTTCAAGTTATACCATTGTTTAATTTACCGAAAATTGTTTGGTCTATAGAAAAACTACCTGCCGGACTAGATGCTAACGTATTTGGTATTAGTGTTTCAGCGATCGTATTCTTTGTTGTTTCACTGATCTTTCCCGATAGTAAGGGATCAAAAGCCGAAGTACAGGCACAAGAAAATATTAATGCAACTGCTTAACATGGAATTTGATATTATACAATCTGATATCCAGAATCCCACAGCTTTTAGTCGCGAAGATATCGCAGACTTTTTGTATGAACATCTAGATGAATATGGAGATGAAAAAAAGCATATATTATCGTGCATCAGTTATGCATATGGAGATAAAGAAGCTCAGGACGGTTTTATTTTAGTTGCCCATAAGGAGGATCAAATTTTAGGTACGGTAATTATTAACGATACCAACATGGCTGGCTTTATTCCCGAGCATATTTTGGTGTATATTGCCGTAGCGTCTGAGGCACGCGGACAGGGATTGGGTAAAAAACTGATGGAACGAATTATTGACGAAACCGAAGGAGATATAGCGCTGCATGTTGAGCCCGACAATCCTGCCAAGCACCTGTATGAGAAATACGGGTTTACGAACAAATATTTAGAAATGAGACTTAAGAAATAGGGAATGGCCTATTTAAAACTGTATCGTGATAAACTACGCGATAACTACGATTATCTCGATAATCTGTTCAAAGAAAATGGCATCAAGTGGGGTATTACCACAAAGCTGCTCTGTGGACATGAAGAATATTTGAAAGAAGTAGCTGATCTTGGGATTGGTGAAATGCTTGATTCCCGGATCAGCAACCTGAAAAAGATTAAGGAGATTGACCCCAATACTCTGACGACATATATCAAGCCACCGCCGAGAGATATTATCGATTCGGTGGTAAAATATGCTGATGTGAGTCTTAATACTGAGCTTTCTACGCTCCACGCTCTTTCCGAAGAGGCCCAACGGCAGGATAAAATTCATAAGGTCATTATCATGATTGAGTTGGGTGACCTGCGAGAAGGGGTGATCAGGGAAAATTTGATCGATTTCTATGAGAAAGTTTTTAAGCTCACCAATATCGAAGTGATTGGGATTGGTGCCAATCTCAATTGCATGCACGGGGTAATGCCTGATGAGGATAAGCTGATTCAGCTTTCACTTTATAAACAGATTATTGAGCTTCGCTTTGATAAAAACATCCCCTTGGTATCCGGTGGAACAACAGTGACCATACCACTACTTTTGCGTAACCAGCTGCCCAGCGGCGTGAATCATTTTAGAGTAGGGGAGGCTCTGTTCTTTGGAAAGAATTTATTTACAGAGGGCACGATCGAAGGGATGCATAATGATGTTCTTGAGCTTTATTCGCAGGTTATTGAAATAGCCGAAAAACCCAAAGTGCCCAGTGGAGAACTGGGTTTGGATCCACAGGGAGAAAGGACTGAAATTGACGAAGATCAGCTGGGAGAAACTTCCTATCGCGCCATCTTGGATATTGGATACCTGGATATTAATCCCGACCATCTTATAGATATAGAAGGGAATGTTGAAATTGCCGATGCCAGCTCGGATATGCTTATTCTTGATGTGGGTGAAAATGAAGCCGGCTACGAGGTTGGTGACTTTATTCGTTTTCGAATGAAATACATGGGAGCCCTTGGTATTATGAACTCCGACTATATTGATAAAATTGTAGAGTAACAATTTTGTCACTCTGTCCGTTAATAGCATGTTGCTTAGTATTTCTTTAGGATATAAATAGTTTAATTTTAATCTATGTCCGACTTATCTGATTATAGTTTTTCAAAAGTAATGGATTATCCGGATGATCCGGAAGCATTTTATATATTTGATTTTTCTGGCGGATATGATGAAGCATTTATCCGAGAACAGGGTTGGGGAATTGGCCGATATAACGAAGAGCGTACCGATATGTATAATACGCCTTTGTTTGATGGTCGCAGGAATATCCACATGGGTATTGACATCTGGGCATCGGCAGGGGAGCCCGTTTTCTCTTTTTGGGAGGGGCTAGTTGTTTATAAACAACAAAACGACAACGACGGTGACTACGGTCCTACTATTGTTATCAAGTACAATTTTGATAATGAAGATTTATTTGCCTTATATGGACACTTGTCCCGCGAATCTTTGGAGATGGTAAAAGTAGGAGGTGAGATTGCAAAAGGACAGCAGATTGCCACTCTCGGTAGCGAAAAAGTCAACGGAGGGTGGGAGCCTCATCTTCATTTTCAACTTTCGGTTGATGATCCCAAAGAAGCCGATATGCCCGGTGTAGTTTCAGAAAAAAATAGAGAAGAGGCGTTAGAAAAGTACCCAGATCCCCGAATAATATTAGGAGATTTGTATTAAGTAAAAAGAAGAGTGTTTCTATCGTTTTACTCTTATTACCATTGGCAATTCTGCGTGAAAATCCACTAATTAAGCATTGTGGAAATTTAGAGTTAGAATGTACAGCATGCCTTTTAATATTGACAGTGATCTTACAGAATTAACGAGCATTCGGCATCATCTTCATTCCATTGCAGAAATTTCGGGGAATGAACAAAAAACCAGTAAATTTATTACAGATTTTTTGGAAGAAACGGCCCCCCATCATCTGCAAACCGGCATTGGGGGAGAGGGAATTTTAGCTACCTATAAGGGAGACCATACAGGCCCACATATTTTGCTGCGTTCCGAACTTGATGCGTTGCCCATTCCCGACATAAATGATGTTGATTACCAGTCAAAGACTGAAGGCGTTGGTCACAAGTGCGGCCACGATGGACACATGACTATATTATGTGGAGTGGCTCAGTTATTGGCTCAAAACCCTTTAGAAACCGGAAAGGTATCACTGCTTTTTCAGCCAGCCGAAGAAACGGGACAGGGAGCGTCAAGGGTTGTTGAGGATGAAAAATTTCAAGATTTATCGCCAGATTATTGTTTTGCTTTGCACAATCTTCCGGGCTTTCAGAAGCACCAGATTATTGTTCGTAAAGATGTATTTGCAGCAGCATCAGTAGGATGTATTATTCGCCTCAAAGGGGCAACGGCGCATGCTGCCCATCCCGAAGAAGGTAAGAGTCCGGCATTGGCGATGGCGCAAATGGTTGAAGCGTTTTCGGCTATTCCTCAATTCTACAGTTCACTAGAGCAGGCCGCAAAGGTAACGGTTATTAATGCCGACCTGGGGGAGCGAGCTTTCGGTACTTCTCCCGGTGAGGCAACTGTCATGGCCACACTTCGCGCCTATGATGATAACGTCTTGGCCAACTTGAAAGAACAGTGCCTGCGTATTGCCAACCATACTGCAAAAACGTATGAACTTGCTATTGATCATGAATGGGTAGAGGAATTTCCTTCAACGATTAATAATAGTGAGGCCGTAGATTATATAACTTCAGCTGCTCAGAATTTAGAGCATAAGTTAAATGTAAAACAGTATCCGTTTAGCTGGTCAGAAGACTTTGGTCATATCACGGCGGAGATTTCAGGTGCTATGTTTGGATTAGGAGCAGGAAAAGAGCAGCCTGCTTTGCACGCCGAGGATTATGACTTTCCTGATGAAATTATTTCCACTGGAATTTCAATGTTTATGCAAATTGTAACAGAGGTATTGAACGAATCATGAAGAATGCTTTATATCCATCCCGTATTGAGCTGAGTAAATCATCTTTTGAGAAAAATGTTTCATTTCTACAGGATTACGTTGGTAAGGATGTGGTGTTTAGTTCTGTCATCAAGGGGAATGCCTATGGGCACGGGATCGAAGATTTTGTGCCTATGGCAGAGGAGTGCGGAGTGCGTCATTTTTCAGTTTTTAGTTCTGATGAAGCTCGTAAAGCTTGTCGAGCTAAAAATTACGAGGAGACCCACGTTATGATTATGGGGATGATCAATAATGGTGCGCTGGGCTGGGCCATCGAAAATGATGTCTCCTTTTTTGTGTTTGAACTTAATAGGTTAAAGGCAGCTATCGAGGAAGCCGATCGTATTGGCAAGCAAGCACGGATCCATCTGCATCTTGAGACCGGCATGAACAGGCTGGGACTCGAAGAGCATAAATTTGAAGAAGCGGTCTCACTCATCAAGAAATATAGGCAACATTTACAGCTCGATGGAATTTGCACACATTATGCTGGAGCTGAGAGTGTTGGGAATTATGTGCGTATTCAAGAGCAAATTGAAAATTTTGAGGAATATTGCGATTGGTTTGAAGAGCGTGATATAAATCCAAAACATCGTCATACAGCTTGTTCTGCTTCGGCTCTTAACTATCCAGAGACGATTATGGACTTGGTGCGCATAGGTATCTCCCAGTATGGATTCTGGCCCAATCGTGAAACCTACATGAACTTTGTCAAACGATATCCTGATGTGCAGGCCAAGCACAAAGATCCGCTGGAACGTGTATTGACTTGGAAAAGCCAAATAATGAGCACGAAGAAGGTTCCTGCCGGTGAGTTTGTGGGATACGGCAATACTTATTTAACCAGTCGCGACCAAGAAATTGCCAGCATACCTATTGGTTATTCACACGGTTTTGGTCGTAACTTAACAAACGTAGGGATTGTATTGGTAAAAGGAGAGCGCGCACCAGTGGCAGGACTTGTTAATATGAATCTACTCACCATCGACATTACGGATATCCCCGAGGTATCTAAAGGAGATGAAGTGGTTATAATTGGTAAGCAAGGTGATCAAGAGATGACTGTTGCATCCTTTAGTGAGATGAGAAACTTCATGAATTATGAAGTGCTGGTACAGATACCGTCTTCTATACCGAGGTTCGTGGTAAAGTAAAACCTACATTCCCGGTATCATTAGGCTACTCATTTTCTGTTGAATTGCAGGTATACTTTAAATCTATTTTCTAATTATTGTAAGTAATATTAAACTAGTGATATAGTTTGTTTGCCTAACAGAGTTTTTGGAGTACTAACCAATTGGATATGTTCTTCAATAAAAAAGCCCGTCACCTTAACAGGCGACGGGCTTTTGAAATTGCTAGACAATTTTAAGAGTTATGATCCCCCTCCATATCCAGGATTCTGTTGGATATTTGGATTTGCATTAAGTTCGCTCTGAGGGATAGGGAGAACATATTTATGGCTTTGCCCAGGTACGGGGCCGTCACAAGCACTATAGTTTGAACATCCACGAATACCTGTGACCGTTTCATCGCGGTCAATTTCGGCATTTGCAGTTGGTCCCATACGCCGGAGATCAAACCAGCGATGCCCTTCAAATGCCAGCTCCTTACGACGTTCGGTAAGAATATCGGCGAACGCTTGCTGTTGATTGGCATAAGATGGTAACGGAGCACTATTCGATAAAGAACGTTCTGCACGTATTGTTTGGATGTCTTGTGCTGCACCGTTCAGATCCGGGCTAGATTTACCTGCACGGGCTTCAGCTCTGATCAGATACATTTCGGAAAGGCGAAATACCTTCTGATCGTTTAATAGTGGTGTGTCCTCACCGGATACATTTCCACTATATTTATATACAAAGTCGTGAGGTTCATCTGCTTGCACAGATGCCGGTAAATTTGCATTAGAAAATAGGTTTGTATAAAACCTAATGTCACCTGCAGAATAAAGGTTTGCAAGAGCCGCCTCTACAGTGTAATGGGCACCTGAATAGAATGCAACCTGCGCATATACATTACCAATATAGCCAGAACCTGCGGGAGTACCCACATTAGCTTGCTGGTCATAGGGATCCGCAAGTGTACGCTCTAACTTAAAGATGACCTCACCTGGTGAATCACTGCCAAACATTGGCGAATATGTACCAGTCAAATTACCACCTGAGACTGTACCGGTTGCCAGTGATATGCCACTGTTATTTATTACCTCTGTTGCCAGCGACTCAGCACGTGCATAGTTTTTCCGATATGTAGCAATACGGGCTTTTAATGCTGTAAGTGCTGCAGGGGTGAAGCGTGTAATATCTCCACCGGAAGCACTTGCATTATTTATTAAATTCTCAGCAGATTGGATATCATCGAGAATTTGGCTAAAGGTTTCGCCCGTTGTATTACGCGTAGGTTTTACATCTTGGTCTTGTACTTCCGTAGATACGATAACACCCAGCGAGCTATTATCCGTGATGTCTTCTGAGTAAAAGCTAAGTAGCTTAAAATGCTCAAAAGCACGCATAGCATATGCCTGACCAAGATAATCATCGTAGGCAGCTTGCTGGCTACTTTTAGGCTGTACATTTTGGGCTCCATTAATGAAGCGATTGATTTCATCAATTGAACTATAGCCACTGGTCCAAACAGTAGATGTAGCACTAGTGGTATTGAGCACAAATTGATACTGTCCGCCAAGCCCTTGACCACCATTACCGGGACCGATCGTAATTTCATCGGTTCGCACGGAGTTGATGTAAACTTGGTCGTAGATATCGACATTTGCATACAAACCGGAAAGGCTTAACTCTAAATCTTCCACTTTTTCAAAAGCTTGGTCTGCGGGAAGATTACCGGGTTGTTGAATGTCAGTGACACTGTCGCAACTGGCAAATGTAAATGCCAGTATAAAACTAAATAATAAAAGTCTATTTAAATTCTTCATTGTAATACGTTTTATAATTGAAGTTCAAGACCTACCGTGAAAATACGCGGATTAGGATATAGTCGAGAATTTGTAGCGTTTAACGTCTCGGGATCAAGTCCTTTCCACGGAGTAAACGTGAGTATGTTTTCTCCACTTACGAAAATACGTGCACCACGAAGGTTAACCGACTCAAGAATACTGGACGGTAAGTTATACCCTATGATAGCATTCCGCAGTCGAAAGTAATCGGAATTCACTAGGAATCGATCTGAGTTATTATCGAGACTTCTGTTAGGCGCATCGTATCTCGGTTGAGAAGCGTCCGTATTTTGTGGAGTCCAGTTGTCAAGTAAGTCTTTGGAACTTACAAACTGTCCTACACTTGTAGGATCAACCAAGCCTGCATACCGGTTATCAATTCGGTAAACTCCAATAGCATATTGCCATTGTGTTTGCAGGTAGAGCCCTTTATAACTTACGTCAAGATTGATGCTTCCCTGCCAGTCAGGATAAATATTTTTTCCTGTGGCTACACGATCTTCAGCGGGAACAGGATTCTCTGTGATGTTACCTTGAGCATCACGGAACTGGAGGTTCCCGTTATTGGGGTTTACACCTTCGTACGGATAAACATAGAATTGGTTAAGAGGACCACCTTCGCGAAGAATGGTTATCCCATTAACAATTTCTCCGTCATTTTGAGGCAAGTCTATGACCTCCTGCTTGTTGTAACCGCCCAGCACACCTAAGGTTAGGTTAAAGCCGTTGCGATTGCGCAAAAAATCATAACTAACATCAAATTCAATACCACGGTTTTCAAGTGTACCAACATTGGTATTGATGGATGTTTGTCCGGAAACTGCTGAAATAGGTTGGCTCTGGAATAGGTCATCAGTTGTTTTGATATACCCGTCTAAAGATCCAACTAAACGTGAATCAAATAGTTCGAAATCAATACCAAGGTTGGTTTGTTTAACTTCCTCCCACTTAAGTGTATTGTTTCCGAGCTGAGAGAAAGCTAGAGCAGGTGCTCCTCGGTAGAGATTGCCTGAAGAGTATAAGTTTTGGGTAAGTGAGTTTCCACCAAAAGAAGCAAATTGACCTTGAGAGCCTACAATGTTTTGGTTTCCGCTTTTTCCGTATGAAGCACGAAGCTTTAATACATCAAAAGGACCATCACTCATGAACGACTCGTTGGCAATATTCCAATAACCGGAGACAGCATAAAAGGTTCCCCATTTATTACTATCAGAGAATCGATACGAAGCATCGCGTCGGATTGTTACCGAGGCACCAAATCGATCAGCGTAACTATAATCAGCTGTACCAAAATATGATAACAGGCCTGACTTTAGCTTATTAAGACTTACGGGATTAACGTAGAAGTCATTTGTAGGACCATCTCCTATGAATGAAGATCCATCACCCGGAGTAAAAGTATTGGGAACTATTCCATTATTGGTAAACCCACTAAATTCATAGAATCCCTGATTCATTTCAAAATAAGCACCAACTGTTACTTCATGAACTTCGTTAAATTGAGTCTGATACTGTAAATTAGTATTCAGATCATAAGTAAACGATTCAGTGCTGTTAACATCTTGAACTCCATTATAACTGTTGCCTGTTTGGGCAAATATTATGGAGTTAAATGAATTTGGGTTACGGGAATACCGGTTGTCATTCCGTTCATAGTCACCGCCAAGTCTTACGTTAGCTTCCAGTTCTTTCGTAATCTGATACGATCCGCTTAGTCCACCGGTTACTTTGACTTTTCTGTCACGGTTGTTGTTATAGTTCTGTTTATCAATTAAGTAGAGCGGTGTATAAGCAAATGAAACTCCAGATAATGAAACTAAGTCAGAACCATTACCGGGATAATCCTCAGGGGTCAAGTACGGAACAGATTCCTTTGCAGCAAGCAAGGGATTTTGGTTAATACCGCTTGTTCCAATACTGGTGAGAGACTTATCGTTATTATAGTTGATAGATGTATTCACCGAGTAGTTAAACTTACGGTTATCTGACCGTCCGCTAATGTTATTTCGAACATTAAATCGCTTTAAACGAGAACCATTTAATGCTCCCTTTTGATTGGTAAAGCCAAAAGCGGTGTATGTTTTGATGTTCTCTTTACCGGTAGAAACTGATAAGTTGTGTTGGGTAGCAACAGCGGGATCAAAAAAGTAATCAATCCAGTCTGTAGTAGGAGCATCCGAAAAGTTCGAAGGATTAAGTCCTAACACGTTACCGCCCAAAACATCTTGTTCCAGCTGAAGTTGCTCAGGACCTGACAACAAATCATACTCTTCTTCGCGAATTGTAGTCCGTTTAACCTGTGCTGAGTAGTTAACTTGTACACCTGAGTTGTAAGCACCGGTTTTAGTTTGAATGAGTATAACACCATTAGCACCACGCGTACCATAAATAGCAGTTGCACCGGCATCTTTAAGTACCGTTACATTTTCAATTACGCTTGGGTTTAAGCTAGCAATGTTATCATCATTAACGGGTGTACCATCCAACAAAATAAGTGGTTCGGTATCACCATTAAGTGATGAAACACCACGAAGGTTGATTTGAGGGTCTGCACCGGGTTGTCCGCTGGAAGTTGTAATATTTAGACCAGCAACTTTCCCAGTAAGTGTTTGAGAGGCAGAAGCATTTGGAACATCATTTAAACTTTCTGCATCTACCTGAGAAGAAGAAATGCTGCTTTTCGTTTTGGTTTTTGTTTGGTATCCGGTTACCACAACATCTTCTAACTCGGCACCTGGTTTAAGTGATACATTTATTGTCACTTCACCAGACTGGACTTGAACATCTCGTTCAACTGCTCCATACCCAACATATGAGTATCTAACAGTGTATGTACCAGCAGGAACGTCGGAAATGGAATATTCTCCATTTGCATTAGTAACGGTTCCTTTTTGAAGGGATTGTATGAAAACATTTGCACTAGGTAATACATCTCCTGTATTTGCGTCAGTCACTGTTCCAGTTATAGAACCAGACTGTGCAAAAGCACTAAGGCTTACAAATACAAGAAACATACCTGCCAAAAGTATCTTTCTAAGCATAATGACCTTTGATTAGGTTAGGATTATAAAGTATAAACAAGACTGCCCTTCAAAGTATGCTTTTTGACGTTTTACATATCTGAAGACCAACTTGTACTATTAAACTTTCACCAATTTTTGGTAAAAGGATCAAATCTTAATTAAGATTTCTAGTTGATTAGAGAGCAATTATACTATAAGAATTAATGATAAAAAATAAAACTTTAAAATGGATTTAATTGGAATGGTAAATTGCTTAAACTGCTTAAAGAAAGTAACCGTCCAAGGAAAGAAAATTCTATCTTAACAAGAAGTCGTAGCAAAATCAGATCGGTTAACATACTGAGCCTGCCGATGTAATTCCTTCTAATGATTTTAGTCTTTAAGGGAGGTTTTCACTTTTGTTCAGGAGGACAGCTGGCTTTGGTGAAGCTTTACGAATAAATTATGTAATATTTAATGCCTATCATTTAAAAATTTCGTTGAAGAATAAGTCCTGAAAGCCATAATTGCCGTTGCTGAAATGCTAAGCTATAATATGATTGATTACGTTGCAATAAATAATGGTCAAATGGGAAGGACTCATTATTTATTTTTGGCTGATTAAAGATAAAAGTTCTCCTGGAGTTAACAACGTTATTAGAGTAATTCCATTTCATTTCACCCAGTGTGTTCTGTACAAAGACAGGCGGGCCAAATAAAATATATACCATGCCAGGATCTGTTTTCCATCCTTCCTTAAAATTTGAAAACTGTTTGTTGGCTTCTTCAACGCGGTTATAGTATTTCTTAAGTACTTTACGAGCTTTTACTTTATTCCCAATTTTTTTGAGCCAAAATTTATCTATAGCAGTTTTGAGTGAATCTTGATTATCTATAGCAAGTAAGTCTTCATAGTTCTCGTCATTCATCAAATAAATAAGAGGACGCGCTAACTCTCGGGGCGTTTGAAGGGTGGGGTAGTTCTTGCTTTTTACACCAAAATCACGAGCTTTGACAATTTGATCATTGTTTTGAGTTTGAGCTTTAAATCGATAGTTGCCAATACCTAATTGTTCAAAGCGAAATTCAATAAATACGTTGCCTTTATCATAAAGTTTACGGCTAGATTTTTTTAACACGTTCTTATCGTCATAATTAATGCCTGTGTATTCAATAGTAGCAGAACTATAATTACTGAAAAACATCGGCCGGGCAACAGAATTATCAGATTTTATCTGCATAAGCTGGGCATTAATCGTTAGGGGATTTGCAGCAGAGTAATTTGTTATTTGAAAACGAAATAATAGGGAATCAATCCGAGAAGGTATATTATATGTGGTTATGGGTACCCAAGATAAATTGGTGTCAGTATCTTTGCCCAGTACCCTAATATTCGTCAAATTTTTTTTATTGTTGTTAGGATTGGGAATGGAGATGGTTGCTTCTCGAGTAATCTTTTTACCAGAATTTTTGTCTGTTATTGTAGCGTATATTTTTTGGGGTCCTGATGTTGTTTGTAGTTGTTTTTCGAAGATATAAGATTGATTGATGTTGGAAATGGGTTTTTCAATCTCAATATCGTAGTGTTTTTTGTTTAAAGTTTTATTGCCTTCATTTTGGGCTTTAATAACTATATCAACAGATATATTACTTTGTTGTTGATTATTAATCTCTTTGAATGTTAAGCTTCCATATACAATATTTGCTGTAATATTTATCTTGGGATTATTGTCTGGGCTCATAAATCCCACAGTTGCCAGTTGTACTTCGGGATATCCTGCTTTGAATTTATAATCACTTCCCCGTTGAATGTGAGTATTGGCGTTTTGAGCACAACCAGTAATAATGAAAGAAAGCCCGCCTAATATGATATATATAACTTTTAAGGGATCCATAATATTTATTTTGTACGAATTAAATATTACGCTGCAATATTAATCCTGTTAGCCAAAGTTCAACTTGTTGGTATTGTATAGAAAAATAGGACTGTGAACGTTCGAGAAGATAGTGCTGGAAAGGAAAATATTGTGACTGCAATTTTGGCTGGTAGAAATAAAAATTTCTTTCAGGATCTGATCGATTGTAAGAATATGACCACTGCATTTCATCAAGCCTGTCTTCAATATACCAAGGAGAGCCAAAAAGGATATATATCATTCCGAGATCGGTTTTCCATCCTTCCTTAAAGTTAGAAAACTGTTTATTAGCTTCCTCTACTCGATTGTAATATTTCTGAATAATACTTTTTGTTTTATTCTTATTGCCGATATGTTTGAGCCAAAATCGATCAATAGTTTGTTTTAAGGAATCTGGATTATTGATTTTAAGTAATTTATCATACTTATCTTTACCCATCAAATAGACAAGGGGACGAGCCAGTTCTTTTGCCGTTTTAACAGAGGGATAGTTCTTGCTTTTTACCCCAAAGTCTCGTGCTTTAAAGTGATTGCCAGATTCTCCGCCTGTTTTATTTGTTTCTACTCTAAATCGATAATTTCCTCTTTGTTGATTAGCAAAAGTAAACTCAATTAATACATTACCAGCTTGCCGTAATTTTCGTTGGGTCGATTCAATTGTTTGGGTATCATCGTATTCAATTCCTTTGTATCCAATGGTAGAGGGACTATAGTTATTGTAGTGCATAGGACGGGCAGGAGTGGTATCAGAGGCAAATCGTATCAGTTTTGAATTGACAACCAAGGGTTTGTCAGAGCTGTTATTAGTTACTTGAAAAACAAATCGCAGGGAATCAACACGTCCGGGCACATCATAGGTTGTAATAGGGGACCAGCTTGGAGTATTATTCTCCATATTTTTACCTAACATTTTAATGTTCGTCAAATTTGGGATATTGGCAGCCGGATTTGGAATGAAGGTTTTTGTAGAACTAGCAATTTTTTTCTTAGATCGAAGGTCAGTTAGCGTAAAATTTATTTTGTATTTTCCGGGTTCAACCTCTAACTCTTTTTGAAAAGTAAATGTTTCTTGACTATAAGCTATATTGGGGTCTTCTTTTTTGATCTGAAAGGTATATTGTTTGGAATCTATAACATCAGTTGAATCAGATTGTTTAATTACACGTACATCAACGGCAAGTTTAGATATATAGTTACTTCCTTCTTGATTATAGATGAGACTCCCATAAACGATATCAGCGGCAAGGTTGATGGTGGGATTTCCTTGTTCATTAACAAAACCAAAAGCAGAAAATCGAACTTCGGGATGCCCTTCTTTAAAATTGTAGGTACTTCCTCGTTCTACATTGGGGTTAAAAGACTTTGAGCATCCCAAAAATAAGCTGCAAAAGATTCCCGCAATGGTGCAAAAAACAAAGAAATTGTGATCTTTTATTGTAAACATTTAAAGGAAGTATTGTATTTAAATGTATGTAAATCAATATATCAATTGATATCCAATTTCAAAGATTTATTAAAAAAAGTGTTCAAAATATAATAGACTATAAATACCAAGTTTTGGTATTCAGCAAGATTCGAAAAGCAGGCATAACGTTTATAGATAATATTTTATACCTTAAACACTAATAGAATTTACTTAGCTAAATAATTATTTCATGAGCATAAGTGAGCGCAGAACAAAGATTGTTTGCACCCTGGGCCCCAGCAGTAATAGTGAACAAAAAATAGACCAGTTGGTGCGAAATGGAATGGATATTGCTCGTCTTAACTTTTCGCATGGTACTTACGAGAAGCACGAAGAAGTTATTTCTAATCTTCGCACCGTAGCTGATCGGTATGATGTAAGCCTGCCTATTTTGGCGGATTTGCAAGGCCCCAAAATTCGTGTAGGTGAAATAAAAGATGGGGCATGTGAAATTTCAATGGGTGACTATATTACCCTTACCACCAAAGATGTTGTAGGTACCGCGCAAAAAGTACCCGTCGATTATAATGGGTTGATAGATGATGCCGTAGAAGGTAATAAAATTCTTATTGACGACGGATTGCTGGAACTCAAAATTGTGAAAAAAAATAGTGACAGCCTTACTGCACAAGTAATGGTGGGTGGTACGCTTAAATCCCGTAAGGGTTTAAACTTGCCCAAGGTAGATTTATCGATGGCTTCGCTTACGGATAAAGATATTGATGATCTGGAATTTGCCGTCTCAAAAGGGGTTGATTATATCGGCATGTCGTTTGTACGTTCGGCTGATGATATCCAGGAAGTAATATCACGGGTACGAGCCTTAGATTCCAATGCCGGAATTATTGCAAAAATTGAAAAGCCCGAAGCTGTAGAAGTTATAGATGATATCATTGAAGAATCCAGCGGTATTATGGTAGCCCGGGGCGACTTGGGCATAGAAATACCCAGTGAAAAAGTGCCGATGGTGCAAAAAAATATTATTGACCGCTGTCGCAAAGCCGGCAAGCCAGTTATTACGGCTACCCAGATGTTGGATTCTATGATAGAAAACCCGCGTGCTACGCGAGCCGAAAGTTCTGACGTTGCCAATGCAGTGCTTGATGGAACGGATGCAGTGATGTTGTCCGGAGAAACGGCGGCTGGTGAATATCCTATAGAGTCTATTCGAACGATGGATAAAATTTGTCGATCGGTAGAGGGTAACGCTCCTCATATCTATAATAGTTTAAGCTATCGCAAGCCCGAGTGGAAAGAGAAACAGGTTATTGAATCACTGGCATATTCTTGTGTAGCTTTGGCAGAAAATGTTGATGCTAAAGTGATTAGTACTATTACGCATTCGGGAAGCACGGCCCGACGCATAGCGAAGTTTCGTCCGGGAGTACCGCTTGTGGCATTTACAGAAAGCGAGGAGGTACGCCGCCAGCTGGGACTGATCTGGGGTGTTCGTCCTGTAATGATAGATGAAATTTTTGATACGGATCGTAGTGTAAAGGTCATGGAAGATTATTTACATAAGAATGGACTGGTTAGTAGTGATGAACGGGTTATCATTGCCACCGGAATGCCCATCGCAAAACGGGGGCGTACCAATATGATTAAAGTAAGTACTATTTAAAGTTAGTGTTTTATAATCACATAGGTGTAAATATAACTTATACTTACTGTTGCAGAGTTAAACATGAGATTGATTACATTTGATAATGTGAGTTTTTTGAAATGAGGTCAGCTGTAGAAATTGATATAAGAATAAACATCCTTTTGGGAATATTCCTGTGTTCTTTGTTGACAGCAGGCTGTGGACAACCGATCAAAAATTCTTGGGGCAACTTTCGGGCTTATTATAATACGTACTATAATGCGGAAAAAAATTATCAGGCAGGGTTAGAAAAGGTTCGTGATCAACCTGTTACATTAGATCCCGCTAAACCGATTCGAATACATCCATCGCCCATACAGGCGGGCAAAGCAGATTTTGAGCAGGCCATTGAAAAGGCTGCTAAAATTATTCGTAAATTTCCCGACTCTAAATGG
Source organism: Fodinibius salinus (assembly GCF_008124865.1). Classification (NCBI taxonomy): domain Bacteria; kingdom Pseudomonadati; phylum Balneolota; class Balneolia; order Balneolales; family Balneolaceae; genus Fodinibius; species Fodinibius salinus. The sequence goes on from NZ_VNHY01000003.1 coordinate 307,092, forward strand.
ACGGATGATGCCTTGTTCTTGATTGGTAAATCCTATTACTATCAGCAAGAGTTTTTTGCGGCATTACAAAAATTCGAAGAGCTCCGTAATGCCAGTGAGTCAGCTGAGATGGAACGCCAGGCCATTATCTGGAAGGGGCGAACACTGCTTGAACTGGAAAATTACAGTGAGGGCATAAGTTTTTTAGAAAATGAACTGGTACAGTATCCCAACGACTGGCCAGATGGTAAAAAAGCAGAAATCCGTATCATATTTGCCCAGCATCAGGTAATGCTTGAACACTGGCAAGAGGCTGAATCAGCTTTTTTAACCGCACTACCTGATATCGAAAATAACAAACTATTGGGACGCACCTATTTCTTATATGGTCAGGTATTAGAACGTCTAGGCAGATATGGAGAGGCTTATATCGCTTTTTCCAGAGTCAGTAAAAACTTTGTTGATTTTGAGTTTGGATACTGGGGAGAGATGAAACGGGCCGATGTCGCTCGTAAAAATGATAAGTTGGATTTGGCTCTTTCGATTTATAAAAAATTACGGGCTGATGATAAGAATGTGGATAGAATTTCTACTATTAATTATGAGATTGCCCGTACGTTAGAAATGAAAGGGAATGTTACGGAAGCTGAACGTCGATATAAAGACTTACTGTACAAGTCATCAACAAGGAATATTGGTAGTATCAGTGGAAAAATTTATTTCCGATTGGGTATAATTAACAGTGAATATCACCATAATTTTCGTCGGGCAGCTGCCTATTTTGATACTTCTTCGTCAGTAAGTAATAAGCCCAATATAAATAGTAATACACCAGATGCCCAGACGATGGCAGATGCTTTTGGACAATATGTGGGGCTAAAAAATAGAATTGCACGAGCTGATAGTCTGCTGCATTTGGGATCCCTTACCGCCTTACAACTGGATTCCGCTATTGCAGATATAAGGAGAAAAAAACGACAAGCGCTTTTGGAGCAGCAAGAATCAAAATCAAATAGAAAGTTAGCCAACCGGGAATTGGCGAATGATAATAACCAGCAGCTTGCATCCGGCGAATATGGGTTTCTAAACTATCGCAGTGCTCAGTTTGTACAACGCGGAATATCAGAATTTAGAGTTCGGTGGGGTAACCGTCCATTGGTTGATAATTGGCGCCGCATTGAGGTTGTCCGGCAATCTGCCTCCGGTGAAGAAGAAATAGTAGCAAAGAAAACACGCAAAAATATTACTGCCGACTCTTTAGCTGTTGACTTTTCACTTGATGACATTCCTCGTAACGAGCAGGCTAAAACCGCTCTTCACAAAGAAAAGGCAAATGCCCGGTACGAGTTGGGTAATTTATTCTTTTTTACCTTAAATATGCCGGATAGTGCTCGTTCATATTTCCGAAAGGTGACTAACAGTTCGCCATCTAAATCACTCCGGGCACGAGCCATGTATTCATTATATGAGAGCTACAATACACAAGAAAATACGGAGAGCCTGAACTATTGGAAAGATCGTATTTTAAAGCAGTATCCCAACTCGGAATATGCACATGCGATACGCAACAAAGGTTCAGAGATTAATGAAGCTTTTGCAGAGGACAGTAATTCTGTTCTGAGAAAAAAATATCAGCATATTGTATCTTCTGAGCATTACAGTACTCCAACAGCATTGCGTAAGCTGGCCCTTGCTAATCGATCGTCTGCGCTGGCTCCACATATTTATTATGAGGCTATTGAGCGATATATCCATCGCGCCAAGAATGAAGAGGCTTTGGCTGATTCTACCGGAATATTTACGGCTGTTATTGCCAATAGTGATAACAGTGCAAAAAAATCATTTGAAAGCTCTGCCTGGGATAGCGTACGTTTTGCACTCGGCCAATTTGATACCACCTTTACCAATGCCAGTCAACAAAAGAAAGTAGCGGCAATGCGTTCATTCCTGGAAGAGCAAAGAAAAGCAGGTGATATTACTACGTGTAAAGAGCAAGGTATCTCCCTTACCATTTTACCCGATAAAGAAACGTTTTTATCGACTGTTGATTATCCTCAAAAATTAGAGAGGAAATCTATTTCTGGAGAAGTGGTTTATCGTTTTACCCTTTCTTCCGATGGCAGTATTGAATCATATACGCTAGAATCTACCCGAACCTCTCTGGGAATTGAAGAAGCATTCGAAGATGCTTTTGATGAGTCTTTGCGTTTTGGTTCGTTGCCGGATACTGTGACAGCAGATCGTATTCGCTGCACTATTCGTTTTCCCATTCGGCAATAGGAGTAAAATTATTCTGAAGCAGCAAGTTGATGAATCGATGAGATATTGCGTTCTCTAATGTGGTTAGCCAGTTTTTTGTTGATTGATTTTACTAAACTTGGTCCTTCATAAATGAGTCCGGTATAAACTTGCAGCAGGTCGGCACCAGCCTTTAGCATTTTGAGTGCTGTATCAAAAGAATCAATACCTCCAACCCCGATGATAGGTTTCTGTCCATTGGTTGCTTTACTAATCCAGGAAATCATTGCTACGCTCTTGGACGCAAGAGGACGTCCGCTGAGTCCGCCGCGCCCAATCTGCCTGAGAGTACTTCGATTGGTGGAAAGATCATCACGTGATGATGACGTATTACAGGCCATATAGCCATGTATGCGATGTTGCTCGCATATATCCAGCAACTCCATAAGTTGAGGTTTCGTCAGATCAGAAGAAAATTTGACTACAGTAGGTACTGTTCGGGCATCTTCGCGAATGCTCAGAGCAGAAAGGAGTTTAGCAAGCACTTCGGGATCTTCAAATGTTTTGCCCTCAGTGGTATTAGGGCACGAAATGTTGATGGTAATATAGTCGGCAATTTCTTTAGCTTTGGTAAAACTATATACATAATCTTTAATTCCCGCTTCACCCATAATATTACTGTCATGTGTTTTTGCAATATTGATACCCAAGGGTATCGACAGGTTCTTGTTTTTTAGTCGTTTTATAATGGTTTGGGTACCATCATTATTTAAGCCCATGCGATTTATTAGTGCCCGGTCTTTGGGTAGCCGAAATGCTCTTGGTTTGGGATTACCGGTGCTGGGCTGTTGGGTAATGCTGCCGATTTCTACAAATCCGAATCCTAAGGCTTCCATGATTTCGGGAATGTCACCATTTTTGTCAAATCCGGCAGCCAGACCAATGGGGTTTCGAAATGAAAGCCCCCAAATCTGCTGTTCAAGTTCAGGAGCTTGATAGTCATAAATACCTTTTGCCAGCTGCCCTAATAATGAATTTTGAGAAGCTGCTTTAGCAAAGCGATGGGTTAACGTGTGGGCATATTCCGCATCAAGCTGGAATAAAAGTGGTTTTAACAGAGAGTTATATATCATTGTTTAAAGCCGTATATTTTTTGCACGCTCAAACTAAGGAGCTTTATGCTAAAACAAAATTTTAGATTATTGATATTTAAAAGTGTTTGTCGGTCAATGGATAACACTGAATGTGATGGTGAAGGGATGAGCTACTCATATTCTTCATTCCGAAGATCATATTAAAAAACAGTCTAATAATGATTGCCTCAATGGAAATATGGCACTTTTCCTACCACTCAGTGGTCCAGAAGACACATAGAAGAGAAAAGTTACGTTATAATTAATTTTACTTTATAAAAGTATTTAGCCTGTGATGGATTGGAATTCGGCGGATTCAGTTGCAACCTATTTAGAAAGTCTTCCCAAGTTTAAGTCCACAGGGGTTGAGTCAGCTAATTTTGATCTGTCGCGGTTCCGATCGTTTTGCAACGATATGGGAAATCCACAGGAAGATTTTGCTGCCATTCATGTAGGAGGTACTAACGGAAAGGGCAGTGTTTGCCGAATACTGTCGCATATATTGCAAGAAGCAGGATACAGCGTGGGGCTTTATACCTCTCCGCATATCAGGGCATTCTCTGAGCGATTCCAAATTAATAATGAGCAGATTTCGGATGATGCGCTGGTTCTTTTTTTTGAACAGTATGCTTCTCTTATTGAGAAATATGAGTTAAGCTATTTTGAGATAAGCACAGCCATCGCTTTTTGGTGGTTCCAAAAAGCTAAGGTTGATATTGCCATTATTGAAGTAGGATTGGGGGGACGGCTGGATGCAACCAATATCATTAATCCAATATTGAGCGTAATTACCAGCATTGCATTAGATCATACCGACATACTTGGTGACACTATAGAGGAGATCGCTCGCGAAAAAGCAGGGATCATTAACACAGAAACCCCGGTTGTTATTGGTGACTTGGATGAAAAAGCCAAAAGTGTAATTCGGGAGATTGCATCCACAAAAAATAGTACTGTTGCAGGGATTAATGACCTACAGTGTTCTTATTCATCCTGGGGAGGGTACGTCTTAGAGGCGGGAGGTCACAGTTTAAAACTAACCAGTGGCCTTGATGCGCCCGTTCAGCGTAAAAACATTGCCACTGCTTGGCGATGTTTACAGCAAATTAAGGATTTTTTTCCTACAACTGTTGATAATTTTGCTAAGGGTATTGCAAAGACAAAATCAACAGAGGGACGTTTTGAGAAGTTGGTGCCAAATAAAAAGTGGTATTTTGACGGAGCGCATAACCTTGAGGCGGTTCAGGCACTCAAAGAATCTGTTGCTGCGGTGGGAACAGTATCTCAGGCTGTACTAGTACTTTCGATTATGAAAGACAAGTTGACTGCAGAGATAGCAAAGGAGCTTTCGGAATTCAAAAATATCTTTTATTATGAATTAAAGGTTGAACGGGCGGCAACTTTTAACGATATTAATGAACTGTTGCCAAGCGCACATTCCTTTCCGAGCTCTCGTGTTCAAAAACTTCTTTCTGACAAGTTAGAATCAGAATTAGTAATTTTTGCAGGAAGTTTTTACTTTTATTCTACAGTTCGGGATTGGGTTAATAATGTTGATTAAGAATTAATTCATATCTACCTGAATTGCTCCCTTTTGCAGTGTAGATCTACACCACTTAGGGCTTAGCCTTAATATTCTATCACTTTTTTTACGTATTGCAAATCAATAAAAATATCTAGAAGCATATTATTATGTCGGATTATAAAACCGATGGAGTTTCTCTTGAGGAAATTGATACCCTTGACCAAAAAACGGTTACAGAACTTCGGAATTTAGCACAGGAACAAGGGCTTTCTTCTGTTTCAAATCTGCAAAAGAAGGAGCTTATAGATCGCATTACCCAATCAGTAAGAGACAAGGCCAGAGCTCGTGGGGAGCTTGATGATAATGGTGGGGGAAAGAAGAACAGAAATGGACAAAAAAACCGACGATCGGATAATAAGTCTAACAATAGCCGGTCACAGAAGAAAAAAAATGTACATGAGATCCTTCCGGAATCTGATGCTCCAACTTTAGAAGAACGAATTGAGGAAATACGTCCTGAATTGGGACCTTATCTGGTGCAGGAGGGGACGCTCGAAATTCTCCCTGATGGTTATGGTTTTCTTCGATCAGTTAACTATAATTACAAGGCCAGTCCGGATGATATTTATGTTTCTCCTTCGCAAATTAAACGGTTCCGACTAAAACAGGGTGATTGTGTGATCGGCATCATTCGTCCCCCCAAGGTAGGGGAGCGTTATTTTGCCTTACTCCGTGTTGACGGTGTGAATGGCAAAATTCCCCGCGATATGGATAACCGTGAAGATTTTGATGATCTACTGCCCATTTATCCCGAGGATCGACTGCAATTAGAGCATGATCCCACTGAATATACCACCCGGACACTTGATCTTTTCTCCCCACTTGGCAAAGGCCAGCGTGGACTTATTGTAGCTCAGCCCAAAACCGGTAAAACAACGATATTACGCAATATTGCAAATGCCGTAAATGAAAATAATCCTGAGACAAAAGTCATTATTCTACTTATTGATGAGCGTCCGGAAGAAGTGACGGAAATGGAGCGAACGGTTGATGATGCCGAAGTGGTCGCTTCTACCTTTGACGAAAAACCTGAAAATCATATTGGCCTTTCAGAAATTGTTTTTGAGAAGGCAAAACGTATGGTCGAAAGCGAACACGATGTGCTTATCCTTATGGATTCAATCACGCGCTTAGCCCGTGCTTACAATGTATGCCAACCATCATCAGGACGTACAATGTCTGGCGGTGTAGATTCAGAAGCACTTAAAGCCCCAAGACAATTGTTCAGTTCTGCCCGGAATATTGAAGACGGGGGGAGTCTTACCATTTTAGCAACAGCTCTTGTGCAGACCGGTTCGCGTATGGATGATCTTATCTTTGAGGAATTTAAAGGCACCGGTAACATGGAGATAGTGCTTGACCGCAACCTCTCTGAGCGTCGCATCTATCCAGCGTTGAACATTTTTAAAAGTGGTACACGTCGAGAGGAACTCATTGTGCCGGAAGAAGAACACGAAAAGGTGGTCTTGCTTCGACGCTACTTAAATCGGATGAATAGTTTTGAAGCGATGGAGTTTGTGTTGGATAAGATGAAAGGTACTGAAGACAACGAAGAGTTCTTGCTCTCAATGAACAAATAGCCTACCATTACTTATTGTCTGCTGATAAAACAGTCTTTTCTCTCAGATCAGATTATAACACCTGCCATTTTATTTGCTTTGGCAAATAAAACTACACCCGCAGCGAGAGCCACGGATGTAGATAAAAGACGGTCTAATATGCATTTTCGTATTACATAAGGACCTTGCAAAGGTTGTAATTTAAAAGAAACTTTTTATTGGATTGATATCTCATAGGGCATAAGGAACATGGCATCACGACGTTTTAAGATAGATAACTGCCGTTTGATATTTTGGGCCGTCTCGTTGTTAAACCATTGATTGCCCAGCAGAGATTTAGCCTGTGCACCGGCTGAGTTTACAAACATTTCGTAAATGCTTTTAGGCTTGGGATAGTTGTCAACTTGGTAATTTTCCAGATCAGCTCTTTCGGCTGCAATTGAGAGCGATTTTTCTAATCCCCCTAACTGATCTATGAGTCCGTTTTTCTTGGCGTCAGAACCGGTCCATACACGCCCCTGAGCCAGTTCATCAATTTTTTCTACATCCATACCGCGTGCAGCGGCTACCTTATCAATAAATGTTTGATAGAAACCGTCGATGTATTGTTGAAAGGCCTTTTTTTCGGCAGATGTAAAGCTGCTTGTTTGGCTTAGCCAGTCGGCATGCTTATGAGATTTCACCTCGTCAAAAGTAATGCCAATTTTATCAGAAAATAATTCATTAGCATTAAACTTGGTACCGAATACACCAATAGAACCGGTTATGGTGGTAGGTTCAGCAATGATGGTATCGCCGGCCATGCCAATGTAATAGCCGCCGGACGCAGCTACATTACCCATTGAAACAATGACAGGCATTTCTTTTTTCGTTTCTTGGAGCATACGCCAGATAACGTCCGAGGTACTGCCTGATCCGCCGGGACTTGAAATTCGAACGACCAACGCTTTCACATTGTCATCATCACGAATTTTTTCAAGTTGTTTCTCAAAAAAGGTACCGGTAATAAACTCTCGATTATCAAATGGAGAGTTACTGGTCACTTCAGGTAAAATAGGTCCCTTGGCATTAATAACTGCTATTTTATCGGATGTCGAAGGTGTATTTAATCCAGCCGAAGAAGCTGATACTTTAGTATATCGGTTGTTGGAGATGGTATTAAATGATTCACCCTCTTCCAGTTCCAGCCGATGCTCGATATGAGCTTTCATCTGATCGGCATACATTAGAGAGTCAATAAGTTGTTCCTCATATCCAAATTGGGAGGTAATATTTGGTTTGGCATTTAACAGGCTATTTAGCGACTCTATTGAATGCCCGGTTTTTTGTTCAATAGCATTTAAAAATGTTTTACTTGTTTGATCAACAAGCTGAGTCAGCTGGTATTCATTTTCGTCTGACAGCTCTTTCCGATAATAGGGTTCTACCGCTCCTTTATATTTACCGTGTCGGGTAATTTCAGTTTGGATACCAACTTTTTCGAACATACCGTCATAAAAAGTGACTTTGCTGTAAAAACCATCGAATTCAAAGAACGTTTCCGGCGGAGCAAAAACAGAATCTGCAGCTGTGGCTAAAAAGTATCCCTTTTCGTTAAATCCTATATCATTAGTACTGGCATAAACAAATTTGTCAGTACTATCTCTAAATGTTTGGATTGCATGGTGTGCTTCTTGGAGGTTGGCCCATCCCTCAGACATAAAATCTATATTAAGCCAGACACCTTTAATATTTTCATGGGTTTGGGCTTTTGCTAAATTAGCTTTTAATGTTTGTAGCGACACCTTATTATTCTCTTGGTTAAATAACTCATCTAATGGATTGGAAGAGGATTGGGTGGGCAACGTGCCGCTCAGCGGAATTTTCAGGACAGAATTACTGCTCACATACGGTTCGGGTTCTTGTGATGTACTTGAAAGCGTAATAATACCAATAAAGAAAAGAATCAAAAAAGCGATAAATGTTCCAAGTGTAGCTGCAATTAGCGTCTTTAAAAATTTCATAATAGTATGAGACAGTTATTTCAAGAAATTAGATAATTGTACTGTAGATATTAGCGGTACGAAAATTGATAGCTTATGTTATTAAAAGTGTTTGTCATAAACAATGCCTAAACAAGATGTCATAATTATAGGATCTGGTCATAATGGCTTAATTACAGCCTGTTATCTGGCTAAGAATGGATACAGTGTAACTGTGCTGGAGCGGCAGGAGCAGTTGGGTGGGGCCGTAAGTACCGAGACCATGTTCAAATCACAAAAATATCCGCAGGGATTTCGAATGGATGTGGGATCTTCAGTGCATATCATGATTCACCAGACAGGTATCATCGAGGAGCTGGAACTGGAAGAATATGGCCTTGAATATATCCCAATGGATCCCATCATGTCGTATCCCGTACCGGATGGTCGTGGTGTTATTCACTTTTTCAAAGACCTGGAACGTACCCTTGAATCTATATCACAGGTAGTACCCGAAGATGTTGATAATTACCGAGAATTCGTGAAATTCTGGGGACGTATTAACGAAGGTGTACTAAAAGCATTTATGGTACCCCCGAGCGGTAAAAATATTATGACTGAATTGGCCAAGGGACAGATCAAAAATGGATCTATGTTTGAAAAAGGAGGGCAGACCGATGGGTTACAAAAGATATTTAGCAGTTATGGTAAAGTTGTAGATGATGCGTTTGAAAATGATTATTTGAAAGCAGCAATAATGTGGTTTGCGGCACAGTCTGGTCCCACGCCCGATCAGCCAGCTACCGGCGATTTTGCAGGATGGCAGTCGATGCTCCACAAAAGTGGAGCCAAACATCCGAGAGGGGGTAGCGGTATGTTGACTCAGGCTATGGCTAATTATTTAAAAGCTCATGGTGGGAGCCTACAAACCTCAGAACCAGTTGAAAAGATTATTATTGAAAATGGAAAAGCAATAGGCGTAAGAACAACAGAGGATGAGTATCGTGCCAAGACCATCGTATCTAATGCCCATGTGCAGACGACGATGATGAAGTTAGTGGGACGCGAGCATTTACCTAAATCCACCTACAAAAAAATTGAAAATATCAATGTGGGTAATGGTTTTGGAATGGTCCTGCGCTGCGCTGTTGAAGAGTTACCACAGTATAAGGCATGCCCCGACGATCCATATATTCATAATGGTATGCAGTTACTGGCACCGTCTGTTCAGTATATGAATAATGCTATTGGTGACTATTTTAATAAGAAACCGCCGGAAAATCCTGCTGTTTTGGCCATGACATTTTCTAATATTGATCCTGATGTGGCGCCGAGCGGTGGGCATACTCTTTTTGCCTGGGCGCAGTGGCATCCGTATGAATTGCAAGAAGGGCTTCACTGGGATGATATTCGTGAGCATGAGGCCCATAAAATTTATAATGTTATTACCGAGTATGCACCAAATATGGAAGGTAAATGTATTGACTGGTATATTCAATCTCCATTGGATATAGAACGAAAACACGGTTTGCTGAAGGGGAATGTTATGCATGTAGAGATGAGCTTTGATCAAATGTTTATGTTTCGTCCTATTCCAGAAATGAGTGAGTATAAGACTCCCATTGAAAACTTATATCTGTCTTCTGCTTCTTGTCATCCGGGAGGGGGAGTTTTTGGTGCAGCCGGATATAATGCAGCTACCGTAATTTTAGAAGATTTAAAAACCTCTTGGTTTCACTTTTAGCAGAAACATGGTAAGTGAATAAGTAGAAACTTTAAAGTTGATATAGTTTATATTTTCTTTTAGAAATTTTGAAGATTGATTATGATTAAAAAAACGAATTCTACTGTTACAGTAGATCTTTCCAAGCTGACAACAAATATTGACAGTTTGGAAGAGCACATTCAAGAAGGTACACGGATCATGGCCGTTGTTAAGGCTGACGCCTATGGACATGGTGCCACAGAGGTTGCTGCACATATTGAGAACCGAGTGGGGGGCTTTGCAGTGAATGATATTCAGGAAGGGATAGAACTTAGAGAACATGGCATTACGAAACCAATTCTCGTTTTTGCCGTTCCGGAGAAGGCTTCGGCTTCACAGTATCGGGTACATAATTTAACCGCGACCGTTAGTGCGTTTGAACATTTTAACTGGTTGCCGAATGGTACTTCTTTTCACCTGAATTTTGATACAGGTATGGGACGCTTGGGATTTCTTCCTGACGAGGCAGAAAAAATTTCAGCATTAATTTCAGATCATCCTACGCTGTTTTGTACCGGTATATACAGCCACTTTGCTACGGCTGACACCCCCAGTTCAGAGCAAGTATTAGAACAACAATCTATTTTTAAAGAAATTCGATCTTATTTCTCTGATGAACTAGCCACGCATATTGCTAATACCGGAGCAACGGCATTTTATGATACTAAGCAGTTTAATATGGTCCGTTTGGGAATAGGGCTTTATGGATATCCGCCGGGCAAGCAAGAAATTCCCGGTATTTCACCGGTTCTAGATTGGCAATCTCGATTGGTGCAAGTAAAAAAGGTAGCTAAAAAGAATTCAGTCAGTTACGGTGCTAATTGGACGGCACCCCGTTCGGGAAATCTCGGAATCATCCCGGTGGGATATGACGACGGACTAAAGCGCAGTCTTTCGGATAAGATCAAAGTGCGAATAGAAGGTAATATCTATAATGTCGTAGGAACCATCACTATGAATTATTGCATGGTATACTTGGATGGTGATTATTATGAGCCGGGCACTGCGGTAGAATTATTATATGATAAAAATGATGCTACTGATTGGGCCTCTTCAATAGATACGATTCCCTACGAGATACTTACAAGCATCAATCCTAAAATTCGAAGGAACTATGAAAATTAACCCTTAATCAAGAATAGTTTCCAATTCGATATCAAAACGGAGGGTGTCATTACGTAATTGATAACCTCTTGATCCTTCTTGTGCGTCTTCATAACCTAAGGAGGGAGGAATAATAACTACACGTTTACCACCAGCTCGCATTCCTAGAATGGCCCGTCGAAATCCATCAATAAGGGGAGAGACGGTTCGCCCTGAACCAGTTGAAATAGGACTTTTTGTTAAGTTTTGAAGGATTCTTGGTGAAGAGTTGTTATTTTGATATGAACTGTCAAAAACGCGGTCAATATCCCCATTTTTAATTACCCGGCCGGTATAGAAAACACTAACTTGATCACGAGCAATTACTTTAAAGGGTCCGTACCCTTCTTCAATAATATAAATTTGCAGACCATCACTGGTTGTGTATGAACTATCTACATTTGCATTGCTTTCAATATTGAAGGGGGCTGGAGGTGTAAACTCAACTCTGGTAGGATTGTTATTACCACCCCCACAACCTTGAAGTGTAAAAATAGCTATTAATATAAATGCCAGGGATAAAAAGGTGTTTTTATTCAAGAATCGCATTGATATGTGCTTTATAGCGTTGAATTTCATTATAATAAGTGCTACCCGTTGCAGGCCCGTTAAAACCAACGTGGATAGCTTCTATATTATGATTTCTGTCGACAAAAATACTAGTTGGGTACGAAATTATTTGATCTAAAAACGGAAGTTGTTCAGCAGCCTTGTCTTTATCACTTGTTCCGGAAATTAACAATGTCCATGGAATGTTAAAGCGTTTTTTATATCGACTAACGACGTCAGCGTCTTTTTGAAAGTTACCAGTATATTCAAAAGCAAGCCCTACTATCTGTAATTCGGTATCACGGTATTCTTGGGCATACAGTTTGCGCAGCATTCGGGCCTCATCAGCGCAATTTGGGCACCACGAGCCAAACAGGTAAACGAGCATAGGTTTATTTACAAATTTTGGATCGGCGGATGAGACTGTATCACCGTTTAAGTCAGGGAATGAAAAGGTAACATGATTACCTACAGCTTGTTCGGCTGATATTTGCAGAGGATTACGTAATGTGTTTTCACCTTTTTGGGCTGTCCAAGTAGCATGGTAAGTATCTTTTGACCAGAAATCACCTTCTATGGTACCACCAGGTTGAAGTTTGCCTTTAAAAAGGAAAGCGTGCGGCCCATCAAAAGTGGATAGCGTAAATGTTGAATCAGTGAAGACACCATCCAAAAAGCGATAATCTCCGGTTTCAGTTTGGAACGTCCCATACAGTTTACCACCGGGCTGGGAGACAAAATTTCCGTGGGCAGGAAAGGTGGTGCCGTCTTCTTCTTTAAAAGTAGCTTGCCATTCACCGTCAAAGGGATACGATTCGGGAGATTCGGTTTCGTAACGATATGTCTTGCCTTTTTCAGCAGAAAAATCCATAGAAATATAATCACCGCCTTCGCTTCGGCGGGCCCATTGGCCTGCCAACGACCCGTCGGACTGAACAGTTGCCTTCAAGTAGGAATCATAGTAAGAATAGCCCATGATGAGTGAGTCACCTTTAAGCTTTACTTCATCAAAAGCTGCAGTATCAGCCCCATTAACTACGAAGCCGCTCAGGGATTTGTCATTTGCTTTTAGATGAATAGGAAAAGCTAGTTCACCGCCCGGACTTTGAATTACACCCCGGTACTGTCCGCTTACTGATTTAGGAGTAGGTGACACACTGCATGCGCTTAATACTACCGAAAGAGCAGAGAATAAAAATAAATATTGGAGTCGCTTATTCATGAGCACAAAAATAAAACTTTTAGGTGGAGTTGGAAAACGTAATCTTGAGCTTTCTCTATTTTTATCCTTCGTTCCCAAATGCCTTTTCCAGTGTTTTATTGCGTTTTCGTACCCCAAGACGACTTACCCAAACAGAAAGTTGGAATAAGAGAATGAGTGGTACAGCAATAAGTACCTGGGAGACAGGGTCAGGAGGTGTTAAGAATGCCGACAAAATGAAGCAAGAAATAATTGCGTGGCGCCGATACTGCTTAAGAAAATCAGGTGTCAGTAATCCAAATTTAGATAAGAAATAGCTTAAAACAGGGAGTTGAAATATAATTCCGCAAGAAATAACCCACATGGTTAGCGAGCTAAAATATTCATTAATATCAAAGTCGTTATGGATGGCATCTGAAATTTGAAACTGGCTAAAAAACTGGAGGGCAAAAGGTACAAGCACGAAATATCCAAAAGCAATACCCAGCAGAAAGAAAAATGTGATAAAAATTGTATGTCCGAATGTTTTCCATTTTGCAGTACTTTCCATTGCAGGCTCAATGAAAGCCCAGAGCTGGTAAAAAAGTATAGGTGATCCTACAATAGTCCCAAAGACAATCAGCGTACCCCAGTAGGTAAAAAATTGTCCGGGCAGCTTACGGCTTTGTATCGTGAGGTCAATAGCATCAATGCCCAGTATTTTATAGACAAAAAAGTTCGACTTTGTGGGACCAAGCATTACATGTTCCACCAAAAAATCTCCAAAAAAAAAGGCAATAATGATTCCACAGGCAATTCCCCCGAGTCCTTTAATTATACGCCACCGCAATTCTTCAAGGTGATCTAAAAAGGACATATTACCTGTACGATCCTCAGGAGGTTCAGCCTGAGGTGGATCTCCGGTCATGATTTCTCGTTTCTGCACTATACTTATTGATTAAATAGCGAAAAATGTAAATGTAAGAAATTTAAAGCGTATAATTTCATACTTTTAAAGATACCTGTTGAATAATAATATAGTTATTATTTCTCTGGACAAACGTAATCATGATTTGAATTGGCAAAATTTTCTGTCAATTTAAGATTAGATAAAAAGCCGTGAATTTTGGTAAACAGAAAATATTATGACCTTTGGAGCCCCAGAAATTATTCTCATACTTTTAGTGATTCTCTTGTTCTTTGGAGCTAAAAAAATTCCAGAGCTAGCACGTGGTATTGGTCAAGGAATTACTGAATTTCAAAACGTTACCGAAGACGATGAGCAGCAAGAAGTCGAGGGAAATACCCAAGAGTCAAATAAGCAGACCTAGTTTATTAAGCTGTTACAAAATCATAAAGTGGAAATCGATCACACATATTTTCAACTTCATTTTTTGTTTTGTTGATTACATTTTCGTCTTCAGGATCTTGTAGCACCTGATCAATCAGCTCGGCTACTCGTTCAAACTCTTCTTTGCCAAAACCACGAGTGGTCATGGCCGGTGCTCCTATACGAATACCCGAAGTTACAAACGGACTTTCAGTATCAAAGGGAACCATGTTTTTGTTAAGGGTAATTTTTGCTTTTTCAAGTGCTTCTTCGGCTACTTTACCCGTCAGTCCTTTGTTGCGAAGATCAATGAGAACAAGATGGTTATCGGAACCATTGCTGACAAGGTCATAGTCCATCTGCATAAATTTGTCACCCATAGCTTGCGTATTTTGTTGTACCTGTTGTTGGTAGGCAGTGAAATCATCTTGTAATGCTTCTTCAAACGACACGGCCTTGGCAGCAATTACGTGCATCAAGGGCCCGCCCTGCGTACCGGGAAAGACTGCTGAGTCGAGCACTTCACTCCACTGTTTAGTGCGTCCCGATTTTCGTGCCTCAACGCCAAGTGTATTTTTGCCGTCTTCACCAAGTAGTATCATCCCCCCGCGGGGTCCGCGCAATGTCTTATGAGTAGTGGTCGTAACAACGTGGCAGTGCGGCAGGGGATTATTTAGCAATCCGGTAGCGATCAGGCCGGCAGTGTGTGCCATATCCATCCAGAGGTAAGCCCCTACTTCATCGGCAATTTCGCGGAAAGCTTTGTAGTTGAAGTCACGCGGATAGGCTGACGCACCAATAGAGATAAGCTTTGGCTGTACTTCTTTGGCTTTTTTTCGGACTTCATCAAGGTCAATACGGCCTGTATCTTTATCCACGCCGTAAAATTCAGAGTTGTATAAAATCCCTGAAAAATTAACAGGCGATCCATGTGTCAAGTGTCCGCCGTGGGAGAGGTCTAATCCCAATAGCGTATCACCGGGTTCCATAAATGCAAGGTACACGGCAGCATTAGCCTGTGCACCTGAATGGGGCTGTACGTTTACCCACTCTGCGCCAAAAAGTTTTTTAGCACGCTCACGAGCTACTTCTTCAATCTTGTCAACCACTTCGCACCCCCCGTAATAACGTTTGCCCGGTAACCCTTCGGCATATTTGTTGGTAGGGGTTGATCCCATTGCTTCAATGACTGCTCGAGAAGCAAAATTTTCGGAAGCGATAAGTTCTAAATTATTGTTTTGACGCTCCTTTTCATCAGACAGGAGATTGAAAATGGTCGAATCTTGTTCCGAAAGTGATTGCATGAATGCTTATTTATTTTCTGTTAAGTCGTGGATTTTATTGACGCGTCGTTCGTGGCGTCCGCCGTCAAAATCGGTTTGCAGCCAAGTGGTGACAATTTTTCTAAGCTCTTCATCATTAAGTTCTCGTCCTGGTAAACACAGGACATTGGCATTATTGTGTTGACGGGTCATCTCTGCTGAATGATCATCATAAACCAGCGCCGCCCGAACATTGGGAAATTTATTGGCTGTCATACACATACCCTGACCGCTTCCGCAAATGAGAATTCCCAAATCTTGATCACCCTCATCAATTTTTTCTGCTACGAGCACTGCAAAATCCGGATAATCTACAGAATCATCAGAGCGGGTTCCAAAATCAACCGGCATGTGACCGAGATCTTCTAGGATGTTTTTTACTTTTTCTTTGGCTTCGAAGCCCGCATGGTCGCTGGCAATGGGAATAATCATAGTTAGTAGTTTGAGTATGAAATAACAGTTCAAATATCTTGAAAAAAAGGATAACACAAAAAGATGAATCGAAACTAAAACTAAATTGTATCCTAGGATGGGATAGAGGATAGCACAAGTAAAGTTCTAACGACCGTGGGTGAGCGCATAAATCAAGATATTGGTACCCATTTGCAGGGCTTTCTGCCGTACAGCGGCGGGGTCATTATGTACTTTCGGATTTGCCCAGCCATCTGCAAGATTAGTCTCATAAGTGTAAAAGATGACCAATCTCCCCTTGTGGAAGAGACCCAATCCCTGCGGTGTTTTACCATCATGTTTGTGAATTTTAGGAAGTCCTTCAGGAAAGTCATATACCTGATGGTAAATAGAATGGTTAAAAGGCAGTTCAACTAACTCTTCATTGGGGTACAGTTGGGTTAGCATTTTTTTTAGATGTTCATCAAGTCCATAATCATCATCAATATAGAGAAATCCACCGCGATTTAAGTACGTACGCAAATTAGAGATTTCAGCTTCATTAACTTTTATATTGCCGTGACCTGTGAGAAAGGCAAACGGATAATCAGAGAGATTGCTACTGCCCAGGGCCACATCGTCATATTCAGGATTAATGGCAATAGTTACCTGTTGGGATGCGAATTCTGCCAGGTTTTTGAGCGAAGATGGGTCATTGTACCAGTCACCTCCACCGCGATATTTAATGCGGGCTAGTTTGAATTTTTCAGTTTGCTGAGCGGTAGCTGCAAAGTGATATCCACAAACAAAGCTAAATGTAATAAGTATCAGCAGAATATTTCTCATGAATATAATTCCTTATTTATACAGATCCGTTCTCATAGATAAAGGAATTCATGATAATGAATATTGAAGAGTAGATGAAAAAATGAAGATTGATAATAATGGTGATAAAACCAGGTGCAAAATTATGTAATAAAAATTCAAAAAAATGATTACAGCTGCATATATTTTAGCTTATTCAAATAATTAATCTTTAGCTAAACATGACTAAACGTTCTGGGAATTTTATTGTTCTGAAGTTTGGTGGCACAAGTGTCTCCAGCCTTTCAAACTGGCAAAATATTGTCTCTGTAGTAAAGCAAAAACAATCAGAGGGATATAACGTTTGCCTTGTTCATTCTGCGCTTAGCGGTATTTCCAACAAGTTGCAGGCCATTATAGAAAAAGCTTCACAAGGTAATTTCGATCCGCTTCTTTCTTCGATCATAGAGCGGCACATTTCATTAGCAGATGATCTGGGATTAAATGCTGAAGATTTGCTGGAAGATGATTTTCAGGAATTGGAACATATTGTAAAAGGCATTGAGCTGATTGGTGAAGCCAGCTACCGGGTACAGGCACGGCTGCTGGCTATGGGAGAACTGATGGCTACGAAGCTCGGTGCTGCCTATCTGCAAAAAGAATTAGGAGAAGCCATATGGCTAGATGCCCGCAATCATATTAAAACAATTCCGCAGAAGAATGTGAGCGAACGAGCACAAATTCTTTCGGCCGTGAGCAGTACCGACACTGATCCTCACGTTGCTTCGGCTATAGAAGAGGCCGGTTCACTGGTGGTAACTCAGGGATTTATCGGTAGTGATAACGAAGGGAAAACGGTAACGCTGGGACGCGGTGGATCGGATGTGTCTGCAGCTTATTTTGCTGCCAAAATTGGAGCTGATCGGCTAGAAGTGTGGACTGACGTTCCGGGCTTGTTTTCTGCCAATCCGCATGCAGTACCATCTGCGCGGTTGTTGAAGCACCTTAGCTACGCCGAAGCACAAGAGATTGCCACGAATGGAGCTAATATCCTGCATCCCCGAAGTATTATGCCTGTGCGGAAGCATCAGATTCCGCTGCACGTGCGATGCACTGAGCATCCCGAGCTGGAGGGAACCGTTATTTCAGCGGATGCAGCCAGTGATGAGGCCTTGGTGAAAGCACTGGCCGTTCGGGACGATGTAACACTGGTAAGTATGAACTCACTGGGGATGTGGCAAGAGGTTGGTTTTCTTGCAGATGCTTTTGAAACATTCAAACAGTATGGACTATCCATCGACTTGGTATCAACATCGCAATCAAATGTGACGGTATCGCTTGATCCCGGACTTAATGATCATTTTGCAGATATACGCGATCAGTTTGTAGAAGAATTAAAAGAATTTTGCCAGGTAGATGTGATTGAGTCGGTATCAGCTGTAAGCTTGATGGGGCGACATATTCGTACAATCCTTCATCAGCTGGGACCTTCTTTCGAGGTGTTTCAGGAGCACCAAGTATATCTGGTTAGTCAGGCTGCTAACGACTTGAACTTTACTTTTGTAGTTGAAACTGAACAGGCCGAGCGGCTTGTGCGTCAGCTGCATGAACAGGTGATTTTGCAGTCTTCTAACCAGCAGTCGTTTGGGGCATCATGGCCGCAGCTTATGGGGGACGAACAAGAAGAGGAAACGGTTGAAGACCGTTGGTGGGTTCAAAAGAGGGATCGTTTGTTGGAGATTGCTGATGAGTCGGCTTCGGCCTATGTATATAATCCTCAAGCGGCCCAAAAATATGCCCAGAAAATCCAGTCGCTTGATGCTGTTGACCGTACGCTTTACGCAATGAAAGCTAATGATAATACTGAATTGCTTAATACATTTCGCGATCTGGGACTGGGGTTTGAATGTGTATCTATCGGTGAGGTGCACAAAATATTGGAACTGTTCCCTGATATAGATCCCCAAAATATATTATTTACCCCTAATTTTGCTCCCAGGTCGGAATATGAAAAGGGGTTGTCATTGGGTGTTAATGTTACGCTGGATAACATTTATCCATTACAGCAGTGGCCGTTATTATTTAAGGATGAAACCGTGTTTTTGAGAATCGATCCCGGTCACGGACACGGTCACCACGAACATGTAAAAACCGGGGGCGTGCATTCCAAGTTCGGGATTCCCCGCTTTGAGGTACCTGAAGTTGTAGATCTTGTTGCCGATTTGAATATTACTGTCAAAGGCCTGCATGCTCATATTGGAAGCGGTATCAAAGATCCCCATTCCTGGAAGGACACAGCCGTAGCATTGCACCGCGTGGCCAAGGAACTAGGCGGAGTACAAATTCTGGATCTGGGCGGTGGCTTTGGGATTCCCGAAAATGATTCGCAGTCGTTGCTGGGTATTTCAGAAGTGAATAAGTCCTTAAACGAATTCAAGGAAGCACACCCCCAGTATGAGCTTTGGGTAGAGCCGGGGCGGTACCTGGTAGCTGCCGCAGGAGTATTGCTGACCAAAGTTACGCAGCTTAAAGGAAAAGGGGACGTCCGCTATGTGGGTGTTGAAACGGGGATGAATTCTTTTATTCGTCCGGCACTGTACGGAGCACGGCATACTATTGTAAATCTTTCAAAACTTGATCAGCCTTCAAATCAGAGCGTAAATATTGTGGGTCCCATTTGTGAGTCGGGAGATAAACTGGGTATTGATCGCATGTTTCCAGAGTCTGAGGAGGGAGATGTAGTTTTATTGGCAAATGCCGGAGCCTATGGACATGTGATGAGCTCGAATTACAATCTGCGGGAGCCCGCTGAGGAAGTGGTGATCTAGATCTTTTAGTAAGACCACTGAAACTATATTTCCTAACTAAAATATTGTTCTATCACCATCAGGTTATATAGTAACTGGCGACAAGAAATCAGTGAACAAGATGGAATGATATCTCGCATAAAAATTGTTATATTATCTAATTGCTGAGAAGGGAAAAGTTCTTTGAAAATTTGGGGGTGTACCGGATTCGACGGAGTGAGTAGAATCGCAGGTTGCATGCCGAGTTTGCGCAATGACACTCGTATAAAAATCATTCTGCATTAAATGTAGTTGACAACAACTATTCTTATAGCTTAGCTGCGTAACGCAGCTTTGCCGTTGCTTCGGCTTCTTGCCTATCAGTGCCGTTGCAACGCCGACTATGATAGGATAGCATGGTATCTTGTCTTCCGCCAAGTGCCATGTAAAATTTATGCGGAATAGTCTGCAGTTGTTTGTTACCGAGCGTTCCTGCAGGCGAACCTAAATTCGGTAACTATGCATGTAGGTACTTGAACGATATACCATTTCGGACCGGGGTTCGACTCCCCGCACCTCCACAATGATGTTAGAGCCCGACCGGGACAAGGTCGGGCTTTTTTATTTTGCAGTCTTCTATAGGTCTCCTGCAATTAATATCATTATTTGGATTTCATTGTACTTTGGTTCAGCTAGGCCGACTTCAAAAGGTGTTGCTCATCCTGATAAGAAGTATTTGCTCGGGCTTTTGTAATATTAACTAGTTTGACTATAGTGATATTCCCGCAGTCAAGTTATACTCTTTTAACTAAGCATTATAATCAAATGGAATCTAGGTGATAATAATTATCTATTAAGGATTAATTTATATCATTAAATCATTTGATTACTTTTACTTTAGAAAGAATAGAAACTGATAAACCAAGCGTTGTATGGATAAAGATAAAACAGAGAATACGTCAAGCAGTAATGAAAGCAAATGCCCATTTCATAATGGGGATCCAAATGAAACCGATGCCAGTGGTACAAAACTCGATAAATGGTGGCCTGAAAGATTAAATGTAGATATGTTGCGCCAGCATTCATCGGAGGATAACCCACTGGATGAGGATTTTGATTACGCAGAAGAATTTCAAAAACTAGATTTTGAGGCCGTTAAGCAGGATCTTAACGACCTCATGACTGATTCTAAAGACTGGTGGCCTGCCGATTGGGGACACTATGGTGGTCTCTTTATCAGAATGTCGTGGCATGCTGCAGGTACTTATCGTGTTGCAGATGGTCGTGGTGGAGCCGCCGGAGGGCAACAACGTTTTGCACCTCTTAACAGTTGGCCAGACAATGCCAACTTAGACAAGGCGCGTCGCTTGCTTTGGCCTATCAAGAAAAAATATGGTCGCAAACTATCATGGGCAGATTTGTTAGTACTGGCCGGTAACGTTGCGATGGAATCAATGGGTTTTGAAACATTTGGTTTTGCCGGTGGACGTGAAGATGACTGGGAGCCTGATACTTCTGTTAACTGGGGTTCCGAAGAAGAATGGTTGGATAATGAACGTCATGATGAAGAAGGTAATTTACAAGGTCCCCTCGCTGCTGACCATATGGGATTGATCTATGTTAACCCCGAAGGACCGAATGGAGAACCGGATCCCGAAAAATCAGCGCACTTTATTCGACAATCGTTTTCACGCATGGCAATGAATGACGAAGAAACAGTTGCGCTTATTGCCGGCGGACACACCTTTGGTAAGACTCACGGTGCCGGTCCCTTAGAACATAAAGGACCAGAACCAGAAGCAGCTGACATCGAAGAGCAAGGCTTTGGCTGGATGAGTGACTATGGTTCAGGGAAAGCCGGAGATACCATTACCGACGGTGAGGAAGGAGCATGGACGAATAATCCTACGCAATGGGATATGGGCTTTTTTGAAAATCTCTTTGAGTATGAGTGGGAGCTAACAAAAAGTCCTGCAGGCGCATATCAGTGGCAGCCAAAAGATGGGGAAGGAGAGGGTACTGTTCCCGATGCCCATGATTCGGATAAGAAAAATGCTCCGATGATGTTGACCACAGATCTTGCTCTGAAAGCAGATCCGGAGTACAAGAAAATTTCAAAGCGATTCTATGAAAATCCTGATGAATTTGCAGATGCCTATGCACGTGCATGGTTTAAGCTTATTCACCGCGATATGGGCCCTAAATCTCGGTATGTTGGACCTGAAGTCCCCGAAGAAGATCTGATTTGGCAAGATCCCATCCCCGAAGTTGATTATGAGCTGGTCGATGAGAAGGATATCGAAGAACTTAAAGGCAAGATCCTTGATACTGATCTAACCGTATCGGAGCTTGTTAAAACAGCATGGGCCTCGGCTTCAACTTATCGCGATTCTGACAAGCGGGGCGGTGCCAATGGTGCTCGCATTCGACTTGCTCCACAGAAAGACTGGGAAGTGAATAATCCTGAACAACTAGCCAAGGCACTTGAAGTGCTTGAGGGTATTCAGGAAGAATTTAATAATGCTCAATCAGATAATAAGCGTATTTCACTTGCGGATCTGATCGTTCTCGGTGGTGCTGCTGCTATTGAAAAGGCAGCTAAAGATGCCGGTCATGAGGTCGACGTACCTTTTACTCCGGGACGTAATGATGCTAAGCCAGAGCAAACAGATGAGGAATCATTTGAATGGCTCAAACCTGATGCTGACGGATTCCGTAATTACTACAGCGGTGAGCGTAAAGCAAAACCAGAAGAATTGTTGGTTGATAAAGCACAATTGCTCTCGCTTACGCCACCTGAAATGACGGTACTTGTAGGCGGAATGCGTGTGCTGAATACTAACTTCGACGATTCTGATCACGGCGTCTTTACTGATCAACCCGAAACGTTGACCAATGATTTCTTCGCGAATCTGCTTGATATGAATTACACTACGGAGCCGACTTCGGATGAAAAAATGCTTTTTGAAGTCCGAGATCGTGACACCGGAGATGTTAAATGGACAGCTACTCGTGTTGACTTGATCTTTGGATCGCATTCTGAGTTGCGTGCTCTTTCTGAAGCTTACGCAGCTGATGATGCTGAAGAGAAGTTCGTTGAGGACTTTGTAGATGCATGGACCAAAGTGATGAAACTGGATCGTTTTGATCTGAAGTAAATAGTATAAATACTAATGGTTCTTTTGTAGAACCGTAAGTGTTTAAAAAGTCCCATAATATTTAAAGGCAGCCTGTTTTAAGGCTGCCTTTATTATTTGTGCATACCTAGTTGAATATACTCCAAGGAACCAATCGGGTTATTCCTTTTGAGCAACCATTAGGAAAATTGGGAAAAGTTTAGTTTCGTCGCTTTCATTCACCTCTCGTTCCATTTTATAGGCTGTAGAAAAGCTGATATTTATAAAACCCTGTTTCTCCGCTACCCCTGCTAGTTTCTTCTGGTCAAAGCCTTTATGGACATCTTCAGCATCATGACCGTGAAAGGAGCCATCTTCTTTATCAAGGTCAGCTACGCAAAGGTGTCCGCCAGAATTTAGCAGCTCATAAACTGCGTGAGGATGAGTTGTGTATCGGGAATGTGATGGAGGGTCATATCGTATAAACCAAATCAAATTGCTTGTTGGGTAATGGATCGCTTGTCATATCAAGCTTGATCGGTTCCATATCATTAGCTTCCCTGGTTTTTATCTTGTCCCGTAGTACTTCTAATATTTCTGTCGAACTATCAGCTAAAGGTAATGAATCTGTCATTTTCTTTTGAAGGCATATGGCCACTGAATTATGTAAGCTTCTTCTAAAGTATCTGCCATCACTTCAGATTCCTTGGCCCCGTTTGTAAAGATCACTTTGGTTTAGTTTTGATAATTCCCTTTAGCTCGAATTCTTTTAACTGTCAGGATTGGGTTCAGCACAATAAATATCTCGATAAGAAGATTTGCATGATATATTATAGTGTACTTGTTATCTACTGATAGGTTAAAAAAGTTTATAAAAGCGATAAAATAATATACAGATAGTTATAAAATGTATTGCTGATAAGCATAATGTTGTGATATTACATTAAATTTCTGGCAGTACATTTTTTTCTTTTCCCAATCCTTTGTACCCTGTGAAAAATTATCAAAAACCTTAATGGTCGTCTATGACTTATCGAATGCTGGAACTCACGGCTTCGCCGGAAACGGTACAAAAGGCCCGTCCCATTGTGGAAGAGAAAAATGTAATGGGCGTATGGTCCGATAATCTTGAGGACGGTTGTGCTATTTTGCGAGTGTTAGTTGATGCTGATAAAACGGAGGCCCTTACAGATACCCTTACCGGAAAATTCGCTGACGAGGAAGGGTTCAGAATTATGCTCTTTACGGTACAGGCAACACTGCCCCAGCCCGAAATTGAGGAAGAAGACGAGCAGGCCGAAGAGGAAGAATCCTTGGTCGGACGCATTAGCCGGGAAGAACTTTATGCCGATGTTACCAGCGGCAGTGAACTAAATTGGGTATACGTAGCTATGGTTGTACTGTCAACTTTGGTTGCCGGGGTGGGGTTGGTCCGCGGTGATGTTGCAGTAATTATTGGGGCCATGGTTATTGCGCCGTTGCTGGGACCTAATGTTTCGATGGCATTGGCGGCAACGCTGGGTGATGTGGAGCTGGGTTGGCGCTCACTAAAGGCAAACGGGGCAGGGGTGGTGTCAGCATTAGCCGTGGCGTTTATTATGGGATTTATTTTGCATGTGGATCCGGAATCACAGCAAATTTACAATCGCACTATTGTAAGCTTAGGGGATATAACCATTGCCATGGCGGCGGGAAGCGCAGGCGTACTGGCTTTTACCCGGGGCGTTCCGGCAACTATTGTGGGTGTGATGGTGGCAGTAGCACTGCTACCCCCGCTGGTGAATGTGGGACTGCTTTATGGCTCGGGATATAATACTCTGGCAGTGGGATCTATTATTTTAACTCTTACAAACTTTATTTGCATCAACTTGGCCGGAATTTTAACCTTTCTTATCCAAGGTGTACGGCCACGCACGTGGTGGGAGGCCGAAAATGCTAAACGGGCCACAAAGATAGCCCTTGGCGTTTGGTTCGGACTGCTCGCTATTTTGGCCGTCATCATTTGGTTGTGGGGAAAGTAATTATCCGCAGTCTATTTCTTTTCCTCATCGGGAATAATCGAGATCTTGTCTAATGACAAGCCCTTAATCATGTCATCATAGTTGGTGATATCTGTAGGGATGATAATGTCGTTGCTGTCATCGGCCAGTTTAGAAAGCTGGCCAATATATTTTTCAGCCAGACGCATTTGCATCGCTTCTTTACCTTTATCATTGGAAAGCGCATCCGCGATCTCTTCGATAGAAACGGCGGTAGCTTCAGCTAGTTCGGTAATCTCTTCAGCTACACCTTCAGCTTCATTAATACGCCGCTGCATTTCTCCCTCCGACACGTTAATAATTTCTTTTTTCTCTCCCTCGGCATCGTTAATGGTAGATTGCATGATACCTTCAGACTTTGCAATAGTGGCGCGGCGTTCGCGCTCGGCGGTCATTTGGCGCTCCATTGCATTTTGGATGGTCTTGGGAGTATAAATATTCTTGATTTCATAACGCATCACCCGAATGCCCCAAGCCTGCTCCATCTCACTAAGCACTTTAACCACTTCTTTATTGATAATGGCGCGATCTTCGAAGGTATCATCCAGATTCATTGTGCCGACGATAGAGCGGGTAGTCGTCTGGGCAAGCTGCACGGCAGCAAAACGGTAGTCGGTAATGCCGTAACTGGCATTTACAGGATCGATCACGGCTAGGTAGATGACACCGTCCACTTCTACTTTTACATTATCTTTGGTAAAGCATTCCTGCGGCTGTACTTCAATAGTTTCTTCACGCAAGTCCTGTCGATATTTGACTTGGTCAAAAAAGGGAATAAGGGCATGAAATCCCGGCCCCAGCGTTTTATGGTAATTTCCGAGCCGTTCTACAATATATGCACGTTGTGTAGGCACCAGTTGAATGGATTGTATAAATTTATATAATATGTAAATACTTAAAAGTCCGAGTACGATTTGGCTTATGGTCTCAATCATTGTTGGCCTCCCTGAGGATTAGAAGTTGCTGAGGTTGGAGTATGGTCGCTAACTTTGCCTACACCTTCAAAAAAGGTTTTTAAGTTGGCAGTTTCGGTAGGTAGCACAGATACATTGGATCGATCGATGACGTTACCCAGCTGCTCAATAAACTGTTCAATAAGTTGGGTTTTTACGGCTAGGTCTCCACCCGGTTTTTGGATAGCCTCCGATACTCGCTTGATGCCTTTAGAAGTAGCTTTGGCGATAAGTTTAATTTCTTTTGCTTGTCCTTTTGCTTCGTTGATACGTTTTTGCCGCTGGGCTTCGGAGAGCAAAATGGCTTCCTGTCGTTCGCCTTGCGATTCATTTATTTTGAAGTCGCGTGTACCGGTAGACTTAGTAATTTCTGCGCGCTTGTCACGCTCAGCCTCCATCTGTTTTTCCAAGGTGTTGATGAGATTATCCGAGGGGCGAATGTTTCTTATTTCATATCGTAGTACTTTTATACCCCAGGGATCGGAGGCTTTGTCAATTTCGCGAACAATATTTTCATTCATATGCTCACGTTCCGAAAAGGTGTCGTCGAGTGTAATTTTACCGATCTCACTGCGCATGGTCGTTTGGGCCAGATTTATAGCTGCCCGTTTGTAATTGCCGATGCCATAACTGGCTTTGTGCGAATCCATTACCTTAACATAGACCAAGCCGTCTACCTCTACTTCGATATTATCTTTGGTGATACACGTTTGGCTAGGCACGTCGATGACTTGTTCGCGCATTTCTTGCCGGTAGGCCGGTTGATCTACAAAGGGGATCAAAAAATGCAGCCCCGGTTTTAGTGTTTTAACATATTTGCCCAGCCGTTCTTGAATAACCTCTTCGCGCATCTCAACGATGATGAACACTTTGGTAAACAAGAAAACGCCAATGGCAATAACGATAAGAAAAAAAGTCCACATGGCAGTGTTATTTAATAGTTAGTGTTGAAAGCTTTTTTGAATAAAAGTCTATGATAATTCAGATTGGATAAAGCACTCTATTTAGTGATCAGTATTTGTTCCATCCCGCTGTCTTTATGTTTGTGTCTTGAAAAAAGTTATTGTTCAATATCATTTACCGGCTCTACAATCCAGGTTACATTATCGCGGTACCGGATTTTTGCTTTAGCCCCGGCCGGTATTTCGCCTTCCAGTGTTTTAGCCTGCCAGGAAATCCCCTGAAAGCGTACCCGTCCGGATTGATCCTTTGCGTTAACCGGTTCAATGACATCCACAACTTGGTCCATTGCTTCTATATCTTCATTGGCCAGTTTGTAGTTACTCTCGCCACCCCAGTATTTCATCAACAGGGGACGCATGGCTAAAATGAGCCCAACGGAGGTAAACAGCCATGTGATGACTGATGTGAGCGGACTTGCAACAATGCCCATCCACCGGAGCCCTGCAACTAGCAGCCCGCTTACGCCCAGGAAAAAAGAGACTCCGCCCGGAATAAAGGTTTCGAGAATCATAAAAACGATTCCCCCCACCAGAAAAATAGTTGTTAAAGTTTCTCCATCCATTATTGTATTAAATAAGTTTTTGCTTATTATACTTAAAAAATTACAAATGGGTAAATTACACTTGTTAAATTTAATAATTAAACATTAATTAACTCTAATGTTTAACTGTTTCATTATTGCCCCATTGCCCCTATACTATAACAGGCAAGATATTCAATAGCTCTTTAGGTTAATAAACGTCCAAGGCAACTCCCAAAATATACAA
Organism: Fodinibius salinus; assembly: GCF_008124865.1. Classification (NCBI taxonomy): domain Bacteria; kingdom Pseudomonadati; phylum Balneolota; class Balneolia; order Balneolales; family Balneolaceae; genus Fodinibius; species Fodinibius salinus. Next base: position 334,654 of record NZ_VNHY01000003.1, read on the forward strand.
GGTATCATATATGAGTAAGAAGAACGTATTAATAGTCGAAGACGAGTCAATTATCTCTCTATTAGTGGAGCGTATGGTTGATAATTTAGGACATACGGTTGTTCATAAAGTAACATCTGGAGAAGAAGCCATCGATGCGGCAGAAGAACATAGTCCTGATATTATTTTAATGGATATCCGGTTGGATGGAGAAATCAACGGTATCGAAGCGACAAAGATAATTCGAGAAAAACATGACATCTCGGTTATTTTTGTATCGGGCAACACCGATATGCTAAAAAGTGCCGATGTTGATCCAAGTGAGTACATTGAGTTTTTGGCTAAGCCGGTTACGCTTGCTGAACTTAGTGACTCTTTCGACCTGGCGTCGTAAGTAAAATTTGTTGTATCTTTTCGTCTAAAGTTTCGTAATATGTATTTGTGAATTATCACAAATATACATTACCATGGCGGCCAAATTTCAGAAGCTGAAAGACGAGTTAAAATCGCTGGAAGAGGGAGAACTTATCTCTCGATCAATGATGCAAGGGAGACAATCTCGAGGATTGTTTTTCTCTGGTCTTTCTGCTCCAAAGTGGCTAAAAAATGCACTTTTTGTTGGCTTTCTTAGTAGCTTTCTGCTTTACTCAGGATTTACACTCGTAGGATCAATCCCGTCTGTCAATACCTCTTTTGATGACGTCCAAAGCTGGGTTAATGAACCTGATGAAGATTTACTGCAGGGTATGGGCAGCTGGATGGAGGAAATGGGATACACCGATCTGAGTCGACAAGAACTTATTGACTTGCGCGAACAAGGAGTAACAGCCACTTTCATCTCGCGTATGCATGATTTGGGGTACACCGACCTAACACTGGACCAGGTGGTACAGCTAAGCCAAAATGATGTATCTTCTACGTTTACGGCGATGATGAAAGAGCTGGGATACACATTGACGGTTGATGAGTTGGTGGAGTTGCGTCAGCATGGCGTTACAGCTTATTATACCAGCAATTTACATGATTTAGGGTATACTGATGTTACCAAAGAAGAGCTCATCAGACTAAAAGATACAGGTGTAGAAATAGATGAGGTCCAACGGCTCATTGAACAACGTGAGGAAGAATTACCTGCCATTGAAGAGCTTATTCGCTATCATATCAGTAATCAGTAGAGCTTTCTTGGTACGGTATATTTAGTCATCTCGAGAACATGTAGTGCAATGAAATTCCAAAACTCTAGTATAGTCCTCTCTTTTTAAATAAACTGACTTGTGATAAAGTAAAAGGGAAGATGCAAAGCCTGCAACAATTTTGGAACAAAATATTGCCGTTGAACCTACGGAATGAAGTTAATGACAATTAAATAACTTCATTATGAGAAAACTAATTCTACTGCCATTTCTGTTATTTTTATTTGTTCCTTTTCTATCACAAGCACAAAATTCATCCGAAGGTAAAGGAATTGAAAATACTATTGGATTAGGTCCCCGTGTGGGATTCTATAAGGCAAACGATGCAGACGAAGGTAATTTTTATTTTGGTCTGCAAACACGCATTCGATTGGGTACGGTACTAGGTTTGGAGGGCTCTATAGAGTATCGCGCTGGTCAGGAGTACTCCTTGGCTGGCCAAACCTTTAAGACTAAATTTGTACCGGTAACAGCTTCTGCGTTGTTATTTTTGCCGGTGAGTGAAAGTTTTGCGCCTTATGGTATTGCCGGCTTGGGGGGATACTATACTATTTATGATGCCGATGGCCCCATAAGTAACAATACTGAGAACGAATTCAATGTTGGATACCATCTCGGTTTTGGTGTGGAGCTGCCTATTAGTTCAAATGTGGCACTTAATGTTGATTATCGATATTTATTCTTAAATCCTAATGACAACCAGTCGAACTTTCAGAACACAGATTACAGCGGTAATGTGCTAACCGGTGGACTTATGTTTTATTTTTAGTTATTTGAATCTGAAGTTCACCGGATATAAATTCGAAAATGATCAAGAAAAATTCCTTCTTTAAAAATATAAAAGCCCGTCTAGTTACTAGTTATAGACGGGCTTTTTATATGAAGGAGTATAAATCTTCTAGTTGCTAAAATTTTACGCGGATATTAATCGAGGGTTGGAATCCAATATCATAAACGTCAACCGAAGCTCGGCGAAACTGGCTGGGAGTTGTATTTTTATCAACGGCAATATTGAGTTTTCGATACCATGGGTTTTGTCGGTCCATCACGTTAAATACCGAAGCCGAAATCATAAGTTGTAGTGACTCAAACTTACGTTTGTATTCGGCAGAGATATCAGTGCGTTGATATTTATTGAGTCGATCATTGTTTTGAGGGCCAAAGGTTGCAAGCTTGTTGGGGCGTCCGCTGGCATATATCCATGAAAGATATAGCGAAAAATTGGGAAGCGGTTGGGTAGCCAGCGTAGCATTGTATCTATAGGTACGATCCCAATCGGCATAAAATGGCTCCCCGTTATTAATAGATGGGTTTGATATTACCATCTCAGAAATTGTAAACGTTTGCGATAAAGTGAAAACAGACCACTGTGAGCGCAGTAAAAATTCTATCCCTTTGGCTTCACCTTGGTTATCACTATAAAAAGGATTCGTGTTAAAGGTGTTGCTGAGTGAAAAGGTGTTCACCTCATGTAGTCGTAAATTTTCGAACCTTTTGTAATAGGTTTCTACTTGTGCATAAAAGTGATTAGAAATATCAAAGTAGCTGCCCGCTGAGAAATAGTTTACGGACGTGGGTTTCTGATTCTCACCGGATAAAATCCATACATCAGAAGTAACGGTGTTACTTATTTTTATCTGGTTCAGGAACTGATAGTTGCGGCTGAAACCACCGCTAAAAGATAGTCTGGAATCAGGAAAAAGATTGAATTTTATACGGGGCGACCATTTTAGGTACTGTCCGTTACTAAAATAATGAGCCCTTGTACCACCGAAAATATCGATAGGATCCCACCCGGTAAAATCGAGTTGTAGATAGGTATCCAGTTTATGCGATTCTCGAGAGGTAAAATAGCCCGGACGGTCAAACGAATTTTCGTAATATTCGCTCAAATAGTAGTTATAAGAAACACCTCCTGTAAGGAGCCAGGGATTGGCATTTAGCTCAAGTTGTTGTTCGGCTTTAAATTGGTTAAGCACGCTTTTGTTCTCGAACAGATAAACGAAGCTTTGCAGTGATTGTGTGGCCGGCGTAACGCGCGTGTAGGTAAAATCATCCTTTAAAAAAGAAGTGCTGTAAATACTAGTACCAAGGGTTGAAGTACTATATAAATTGTCGTTGAACCATTGTTGGTACTGGATGGTAGCAGCCCCGTTTTGCCAGTCATTTTCAGCAGCAACAGATTCATAAGCAAAGGTGTTTCCGACGGATGTGGAAAAATTTCGAAATAATCGTTCTGCATTTTGACGGGTATTATCACCTCCAAAATATCCGGTGATGATTAACCGGTTGCCATTCTTGTTTTCAAAGTAGAGTTTGCCATGCAGATCAAAAAATGAAGCATCTGTTTTGCCTGGGCGAACTAACCGTGACTGTAAATCAATTAAGCCGTCATTGAGGATACTGTGGTCGCGGTCAACATTTAGTCCATGGCTTATGAGCTCAGAATTATTTAGCCAGTCAATAGTATTCAGGTATGATTTTCTGCCTGAAATAAGCCAGCTGCTGCGCCCTTTTTTTATGGGACCTTCCAAAGTTAGGCGGGCGGACGAATTGCTGAGTCCGGCAGAACCTGAAAATTCTTTGAGCGATCCTGTTTTGGTCAGAAGAGACAGTGTTCCTCCGGGTGGAGCTTGAACATTGGCAGGAGCTATATCATAGAAAAAGCCGCTACGCTGCAGAATATCACCGTTAAAACTGTCAACAAGGCCAAAAAGGTGACTTTGGTTGTAAATAGTAATACCATCAACAAGTACCCGAAAGCCATCAGAAGGGCTGCCTCGTACATTTAGACCATCGCTTACAGCTGTGGATGGTGATACGGAAGGCAGTGTTTGCAGGGCGCGCAGGCTATTAGTTTCACCGAATACACTAAAAGTACCAATATCTACAAGGTTTGAAGCCTGTTTATTAAGATTACTGTAATAATTGGAGCCGGTTACAACAAGTTGATTTCCATCTATTCGCTCTGGATTAAGCCGGAAAGTAAGATTTTGAATGTTGTTCGACTCAGAAAAATCCAGTGTAATTTTATTAGAGTTATATCCTATATACGAGCAGCTGATGTCCACAGATTCAGATAAAAAGGTGCGATCTATCGTAAAAGATCCGCTTTCATTCGTGGAAGTTCCCTTTGTTTGTCCATTCTGTTTCCAGGTTATAGTGGCATAGGGAAGCCGTTCACCGGTTTGAGCATCAACTACTTGTCCGCGAATACTAACTTTGTGAGAAGAATTATCGTTCTGTTGATAAATAATGGCTTGCTTTCGCTGCCGGTCAACTTTTAGTTGAATGCCTTTAGCGAGCAGGGCTGTTTGTAAATCAGAGAATATATTATCACTATTTTCTATGCTGAGTGTAATATCTGCTATTAGTGCATCACGGTATAGAAAACGATAAGACGTTTGTTGTTCAATATTATTGATAATCTGCAGCAGTGGCTCTTCTTGATAGTTATATTGGGCTTGGATGGCATAGTTTGCCATAAAGATAAATACAAATAGAACACAAACCCCCTTGCGCAGTATTTTTTTATTGCTCATGATTGTTATTGCGAATTACCTTCAAAGCGGTAGCTTTGTTCTCCCATTTTAACAAATTTTCCATTTAACACCAGTTCCAGATCATTAAGTGCTTTGGACAGATTGTTCAGCGAAAGTGCACCCGATAATTTATTTTGTGTAACCTCCTTAGGCAGTGATATTGATATATTAAACTGTTGCTCTAATTCTGCTACAACTTGCCTGGCAGATTTATCACTAAAGACCATTTGTTGGTTCATCCAGTCCGTGAACTCTTGGGCATTAGCCAATTGTACCGAAGGTATGGCTTTTGTATTTGTAACAGAAGCGGATTCGCCTGGTTCAAGAACAACAGCACTGTCTTGTTCTGAGGCTTTAACCTGTACTGAGCCTTCTTTAAGATATACCTGCATTTTTTGTCCCCAAGAGCTGAGCATAAATGTTGTTCCCAGCACGTTTACCGTTCCCGAAGATGTTTCTACAGCAAAAGGACGATTGGGATTGTGGGTAACTTCAAAAAAACCTTCACCTTCTAGTTGATACTGTCTGGTGTTTGGTTTGTTAACGCCGTACAGTTTTGAATGTGGGCGAAGAGTGACAGAGCTACCGTCGCCAAGCGTTACGGTCTTAATAGATTGTTGGCTTGAAGCTACCAGTTCTGGCTGTTGAGGTTGAAAAATAACATAACTGATAAAGGCTCCTAAAATTAGAACTGCAGCGACAGCCCATTTCATCGTTGACGAGCTAAAAAGAGGAGTGACGGGGGTGCTGCTCTGGTCACTAATTTCTGAGGAAATATTATGCCAGACTTTTTCTTTGTCGGATGTGAGTACCTTCCCGTGTTTAATGTCTTGATATTCCTGTAGCTGTTGAAGAATGGAATCGTCGGAATCCTCCAGAGACTTATTGTCCTGCTTCGCTTTGCGAATAGAGCGGGCACGTTTTAAATCGGGATCGTTATGTGGTAGTTGGTTATCCATTACTCAGTTAATATTACTAAGATTAATTACTATTGCCAATACGTTTAAATGTTACCCCTTCTGTATCCGGGATTAATAACCGACTATTACTAGGCATTGCTCTCCCTTCTGCAATTACAGTAATATCTCGTTGTAGGGCATCTTTTAACTGGTTCAGAGAAGTATAATCGCCATTTTCATTTACTTGTGTGCTGTCTATGAGCTGTACCGTTACTTGGTTTGCAAGCCGGAAAGATGAATCAACGGGATTGGTTTCGCTTACAATTTCTTCAAATTCTAAAATTTCCTTTCGGCTAACAAGTTGAGGCTGGCCTACTTCAAAATTAATGGAAGAGGCTATAAATTTATTATTGTCAACTGTTCCTTCGCCTTTTGTATAGATAGGTTCATTATTTGAAAGGCTATTTTTAACGGATTGCAATGTGCTGAAATCGCGGTTTTCGAATGTCGTATTTTCATTAATATAAACAGTAATACCGCTGGCCAGAGAAACACTTTGTTGGTTGATATCTACTGATAGCACTTGTCCTTTGAACGCTTCATTCAGGTTTACACTTTCTCCATTTTTAAGGTCAACAAGATATAGCTCAGGATTATTCTTGAATCGTAAAAGAGCTGTCCCGTCCCCGTTATGTTCTAGCGTACCGCTTATTGATGTCCGGTTCGTTGTTGAGCCTTCCGTTGAGCGGAGTTCAAGTTCAAATGCCATATTGCCGTTTAATGCTATATTTGGGGTTTGTCCATCGCTGCTTAATTGTTTGGGAGACGTAATATTCAAAAATCGAATACGCAAGTCGTAAAATCGTTGTATTGTATTGTCGGTAAAAGGTTTAAACTGAACGGAGCCGCCTCTGTTGTGCACCCCATCAATTGACTTCGATTGTCCTGATTCAAATCCTGAAATAAACAGGGAATCATCCGAAATAAAAGATGATTGTTTACGGAGTGTTTGTATCTCCCCATCATGATTTGCAGTGTACTGAATAGAAGAAACGGCACTCATATTTTGATTCGGGTTAGCAACAATATCCCCGTTTTTGTTTTGGTATAAATAAATAAGCTTACTGACAATTGATTTGCTAAACAGCGGATCTTGAACCTCTCGTTGAAAAGACACCGTAAATATACCTGACTGTTGGTTAAAGCCGGTTTGTATGTCAGATTCATTGCCGATTCCGCTGCGATCTTTAGCATATGCAATAGGGGCTGATGGAGAGGTACCGGTTTGGGCAATTATCGTAAGGGCATCGTTGATACTCAGCACAACACCGCTGTTATCACTTGATATAGTTTCACCGATAATTTGGCGTGCGGCCAATAAATCCGATTCAGTAATGGCATTATCAGTACTGCTATCAGAAACTTCGAGCGTACAACCGCTGACGAAAACAAGAATTAATAGCCAAAAATAGGTGAGATAATGTAATTGCATGGGATTATTGTTGTCTTTTATGTATGTCTAAACATTATAGTACACATGAAAAGTGGGGGTACCCCTAAAGAGGTTACCGGAAATTTTCTAATGATTTGCGAATATCCTTTAGGGCTAGGCCCATGTGATTCTCAATAGTCTTGGGACTAACTTCGAGTGTTTGGGCGGCTTCTTTATAGGTCAGGTCTTCTATAAAACAGAGCGAAAATACTGTTCCTCTTTTTTCGGGCATTGCATCAATAGCTTTGTCGATGGCTTCTTCCAGATCAGATTTTTGGGCAGAATCTTCCGGTGTCAGGTTTGTCTGTTGCTGGGGAATAGGCTCTTCTGTGTTAAATTTTTTGTTATCCCGATGGTGATTAAGCATGCGCGTGTATGCAATTCTGAATATATATGACCGCAGTGATTTTTCGGGATCGATGGATTGCCGATTTTCCCAGATATAAATAAATGCTTTTTGGATGAGATCCTCAGCAGCTTCTTTAGTAGTATTTTTGCTGACAAGAAAGCGAAGCAGGGAATCGTAATGTTTATCAAAAAAAGTTCGAAAAGCCTGGTGGTTACCTTTCCTAATTTGCCGAGCTAATGCAGTGCTGTCTAACTCCTTGTCTTTTGAAGAAGCTACGGATAGTAATATGAGAGAAAGACCAAGAGGAATAGTCATTAACAGTTGAGGTTGTTAAAAAACAGTGATAATAATGTACAAATTTATATTTAAAATCATCAGGATTGATACGAGAATAAAATACATAAACTGTTTGTACACTTCAGTAACATAAAGTGTCTGTTCCAATATTTTTCATAAGTGTTGAAAATATTGCAGATCCGTTAGGGGTAGGGCAGGGATTTATGTGTATAACAAGTAGATGATCTGAGTAATGATCATTTTAAAACCTAATGCACATAGTATTATGAAAAAGCTGATACAACCTTTCGGATTACTTGCGGTGTTACTGTTGTTAGTAGCAGGATGGGGTTATAATATTTGTTCTAATATGGAAGTATATCATTCTAGAACAGGTATCGCCAAAATTACAGTTTCAGTACAAACACATAAAACTGGAGTATCTAGTCAAAAACGTAAATTAACAACTACCTTTTTTCTTAATCCTCTTCGTGAAGGGACTTATAAGTTAGGAGTAGCAAATCATTCAGAAAAATGTAAGTCTATAAATACTAATCGCAGTATTAATATTTATAGTTATGATACTACTTCTGTGACATTGAGGCTTCAGTGTAATGCAATGCCAGATACACCGTGGAAGAACAAATTCGTTTACCTCATCGACAGCCGTAAAGGTCCAGTATTATATAGTCTTATGAAGGATGGTTCTGAAGTAAAAACCTTAAATGCCCCTGATCTTTTTCTTGATCAAACAATAAATAAAAGTAAAATAGTATTTAGCAAAGATGGCAATATTTGGACGTTTGAAACTACAGATGGATTGCTCAAACAAGTTACAACAGGAGGTAATGACCGGCAGCCGGATTGGTCTCCTGATGGTACTAAGATAGCTTTTAGTCGCATTGTTGACGGTAATCACGAGGTTTTCATAATGAACAAGGATGGATCTAATCAGCAGAACATTACTAATAATGCGGCAGAGGACGTTGCGCCTGACTGGTCCCCGGACGGGCTTAAAATAGCATTTACCAGTGACCGTGATGGTGATAAAGAGATATTTGTTACTTATCCCAGGACAAATAAAATTCGACAGTTAACGGATAATACTCGTACCGATCATTCTGCTTCGTGGTCGCCGGATGGCAGAAAAATAATGTTAATTGGTGAAGGATGGATGGGCATGGAACATATTTACCTAGCAGGTTTTAATGGCAGAATTACAAAGCAGCTTACATCTTTTCCACACTCACTATTAAGAGATGTAATTTTACCCAATTTTATGACTCCAGATGATATCAAGCACTCCAAAGAGTCATTGTTGAATTCAGGAGATATACCACCTTTTAGGACTCCCAAAACAGAAGCAATAGCTCAATTAGTTGACATGTAGTTCTAAATTGGTAAAAGAAGTTTAGCTTCGAAACTCCCTTGGGCAGACGCGAATCCCCGATGAGCGAAAGCCAAGCAATGCCGCCGTTGACTACGGCGGCATTGCTATTGTTAAGAGGTTTTAACGAAGCCCCTGCTTCTTAGACGAAATAATCTGCCAATCCAAGAATTTTTAAAAAAAAGTTGAATAATCTTAGGGGTACCCCTGCCACCGATGTGTATAACAACCTGTGATGATATCCAATCACAACAATTAACTTAAACAAACCTCTTATTTCATTATGAGACGACCAATACAAATAGCGACCT